>NZ_VFMM01000003.1:711786-1067679 GCF_006715085.1 Kribbella jejuensis
CAGGGCGTCCGGAACAGCTTCCGCAGCCACGGCGCCTTGCCCTCGGCGCTGTCCGGGCCGTACGCGCCGACCGCCTGCACCAGCCAGCCGCGGAACACGAACTCCTCCGCGGTCGACTGGAACGGCACCAGGAACACGATCACCAGGGCCGGTACGACGAACGCACCCCAGCCGATCCAGGCGCCGCCCTCGATCCCGATCGAGTCCTGCGGCGGGAACACGGCATCCACCAGGAGGCCTGCCAGGTACGAGTACGCGACGTACCCGACGGCCGGGACGCAGCACCAGAGCAGCCAGCGCCAGCGGATCCGGTTCAGCACCGAGGCGACGCTCCAGAACGGGCGGCGTTGCACGAGCCACGCGGACAGGCCGACGAGGGGCGTCAGGATCGCGAGCAGCACGAGCGCGAGCGCCAGGTTCTCGGTGTCGCTCGGGAAGATGTCGGCGTTCTTCGGTGCGCGGAGGCCGCCGGCGACCAGCTCGTGCACGATCACCCAGCCGATCACGACGAAGGTCATCGCGAAGAACCCGGTGGCGGCCAGCAGCAGCGTGCCGACGAGCGGCCGCCACCACACGTGTTTCGCGGTCCGGGCCAGCCGGTGGTACGGCGTACCGCTCGGCGCCTGGACGGTGCGCGGCTCCCGCTGTGCGTACGGCATCGGGTACGGGCCGGGGTACTGCGCCGGATACTGCGCGGGATATTGCGCGGGTTGTCGGCCCGGCTGACCCCACGGTTGCGGGTACGGCCCCGGCTGGGAGTATTGGCCCGGTTGTGCTGGCGGTCCGGGCTGGTGCGGGTCCATGAGTGGACTCTAGAAGATCGGGCCAACTGGGAGCGGAGGGAGATCACGGTGGTTACAGAACCGACGCCGGACGCGGATCGGGCGACGGACGCGCTGCCGCAGTCCGTGCTGATGCCGCTGAGCGGTTCGGCCATCTTCCTGGTCGTGCAGATCGAGCCGGGCGGCGAAGGCCGGACCCGCGAGCTGCTCGGGCAGCTGAGCGGTCTCGTCCGCTCGGTCGGCTTCCGGGTGCCCGCCGGCAACCTGTCGTGCGTCGCCAGCATCGGTTCGGACGCGTGGGACCGGCTGTTCAGCGGACCGCGGCCGGCCGAGCTGCACCCGTTCGTCGAGCTCCAGGGCAAGACGCACCGCGCGCCCTCCACACCCGGCGACCTGCTGTTCCACATCCGGGCCGCCCACCAGGACCAGTGCTTCGAGCTCGCCAGCCACATCATGAACGTCCTCGACGGCGCCGCGACGGTCGTCGACGAGGTGCACGGCTTCAAGTACTTCGAGATGCGCGACCTGCTCGGCTTCGTCGACGGTACCGAGAACCCGACCGGCGACGAGGCGCAGGCCGCCGTACTGATCGGCGCCGAGGACCCGGACTTCGCCGGCGGCAGCTACGTGATCGTGCAGAAGTACCTGCACGACCTGAAGGCGTGGAACTCGCTGACCGTCGAACAGCAGGAACTCGCGGTCGGCCGGACGAAGCTCGACGACATCGAGCTGGCCGACGCGAAGAAGCCGAGCAACGCGCACATCGTGCTCAACGTGGTCGAGGACGAGAATGGCAACGAGCTGCAGATCCTGCGCGACAACATGCCGTTCGGGACCGTCGGCACGCAGGAGTTCGGCACCTACTTCATCGGGTACGCGAAGACGCCGTCGGTGACCGAGCTGATGCTGCGCCGGATGTTCATCGGCGTCCCCGAGGGCAACCACGACCGGCTCCTCGACTTCTCGACCGCGACCACCGGCTGCCTGTTCTTCACCCCGACGGCCGACTTCCTCGAAGACCTGCCGCCGGCCCCGTGAGCGCTACTCCCCGAACAGCGGCGCGTCGACCACGCTCTGCCAGCTGAAGTCGGCCTGGTCGTCGAACTTCGTCGGCACCTTGCCCAGCGACTTGATCACGGTAGCCGTGCCGTTCGCGTGCCCCACGGCGTACAGGTAGCCCGCGCCGGTGTCCTTGTCGATCGCGAGCAGCAGCGTGCCGTAATTCCCGCAGCGGGCGGTGAGCAGCCGCTCGAAGCTCCCCCACGACTTGGTCCGCAGCGGCTTCACGACCGGCTTCATCGGCGACGTCAACGGAATGTGGATCGTGTAGAGCGCGCCGCCCCAGGTCGTCGCCAGCAGGGTGTCGTAGGTCGACGTACGACTGAGCAGGGCGACTGCCTTGACGGACGAGAAGCCCGGGTAGGAACCGGCGGCGTGCCACGCCTCGGTGCCGTTGCTCTGCACGGTGAGGGTCCAGCGGAACAGCGAACCGTCGCCGCGCAGCGCGTACATCCGCCAGCCCGGCGTCTGCAGGGACCACGACTGGGTGAGGGTACGGAAGGCGTCCCAGCCGCTGCCGATCCGGGTCATGCTGCTGCGGACGACCTGTCCGCCGGTGCCCTTCGTGACCCACTGGTTCGCCGAGTACATCACGCCGCCGGAGACGACGTGCCCGGTCAGCGAGGTCTCGTCGCCGAAGTCGTCGTCCCACGTCCAGCTGGTGCTGAGCGCGATCGCGCGGCCGCCGAACGGGTTCTTGGCCATCACGTCGACGGGCTTCACGCTGATCGGCGAGCTCGCGTTGACGTACCGGTCGACGGTGTCGCCGCCCGCCGTCAGCCCGCCGGACTGCACGTAGCAGGGACTTGCCGTCGGCGCAGCGGACGCCGTGGTGGTGAGGAAGGGAACTGTCAGGGCCAGCCCCGCTACTGCCGCGATCGCATGTCGCATCTCGAACTCCCCAGTCGTAGCCGATCTACCGACCTCGATGCACGGCTCGGCCGGAAAGTTGTGCGGCCCGGAACTGTCGGTGGCGTGAGTGACACTGGGTACATGCTGCTCACCAAGGTGGTCGAGACCTCCGCCGCGCTGGCCGGGACCCGGTCGCGGCTGCAGAAGGCCGGGTTCATCGCCGGACTGTTGTCCGAGGCCACCGAGCCGGCCGAGATCGAGATCGTCGTGACGTACCTGTCCGGCGAGCTGCGGCAGCGCCGGACCGGGGTGGGCTGGCGGACGCTGATGGATGCGCCGGCGCCGGTCACCGAACCCTCGCTGACGGTCGAGGAGGTCGACCAGGCGTTCGCGGAGCTGGCCGAGATGTCGGGCGCCGGTGTGCAGGCCCGGCGGCGCGCGGCGGTGGACGCGCTGTTCCGGCGGGCGACCGCGGCCGAGCAGCAGTTCCTGCGGCAGCTCGTCGGCGGCGAGCTGCGGCAGGGCGCGCTCGACGGCGTGATGGCCGACGCGGTCGCCCGGGCGACGGACATTCCGCTGAACAAGATCCGGGCCGCGGCGATGCTGCGCGGAGCGACGGCTCCGGTGGCGGTCGCCGTACTGACCGAGGGTGAGGCGGGGCTCGCGCAGTTCGGGCTGGAGGTCGGGCGCGGGGTGCAGCCGATGCTCGCCCAGTCGGCGACGACGGTCGCCGAGGCGTTGGAGAAGACCGGTACGCCGGCGGCGCTGGAGTGGAAGCTCGACGGGATCCGGATCCAGGTGCACCGAAACGGTGACGAGGTCGTCGTCTACACGCGGACCCTCGACGACATCACCAATCGCGTGCCCGAGGTGGTGACCGCGGTGCTGGCGTTGGACGTGCGGCAGGTCGTGCTCGACGGCGAGCTGATCGCATTGCGCGGTGACGGCCGGCCCGAGCCGTTCCAGGTGACCGGGTCGCGGACGGCAACGCGTGCCGCGACGGGGCCGGAGAGTGTGCCGCTCACGCCGTACTTCTTCGACATCCTGCATCAGGACGGACAGGACCTGCTCGGCCTGACCGGTGCGGAGCGGCACGAGTGGTTGTCGAAACTGTTGCCGGAGGAGAAGCGGATCCAGCGGCTCGTGACCGACGACGCCGAGGCCGGACAGGCGTTCTTCGACGACGCCGTGGCGCGGGGGCACGAGGGCGTCGTGGTGAAGTCGCTGACGGTTCCGTACGAGGCCGGCCGGCGCGGGTCGGGGTGGGTAAAGGTCAAGCAGACGTTCACCCTCGACCTGCTGGTGCTCGCGGCCGAGTGGGGCCACGGCCGGCGGAAGGGCTGGTTGTCGAACCTGCATCTCGGCGCGCGGGACGAGGAGACCGGCGAGTTCGTGATGCTCGGGAAGACGTTCAAGGGGCTGACCGACGAGCTGCTGCGCTGGCAGACCGAGCGGTTCCAGGAGCTCGCCGTCCGGCAGGACGACTGGGTGGTCTTCATCAAGCCCGAGGTGGTTGTCGAGGTCGCGTTCGACGGCGTGCAGACCTCACCCCGGTATCCGGCCGGGATGGCGCTGCGGTTCGCCCGGGTGATCCGGTACCGCGAGGACAAGAGGCCGGCCGACGTGGACACCGTGCAGACCGTACGGTCGATCCACACCGGTCCCGAGGTGCCCGAGGTGCCCGAGGAGGAGGACGCTGATGACTGAGGATCCGGAGGTCGCGACGCGACGGATCGCGCGCGAGTCGCTCGACCGCGACGACCCGACCGGCTGGTTCGAGAACCTGTACGCCGCCGCGGCCGAGGGCGAGGCCGTCGTCCCGTGGGACCGCGGTACGGCACATCAGCTACTCGTCGACTGGATCAGCGAATCCCAGCCAGACGGGACCGGCAAGACCGCACTGATCGTCGGCACCGGCACCGGCTGGGACGCCGAACTGGTCGTCGACCGCGGCTACGACACGACCGCGTTCGACATCTCCCCCACCGCGATCGAAACCGCCCACCGCAACCACCCGGCCTCCCGGGCGCACTACATCGTCGCCGACCTCTTGGATCCACCGGCCGACTGGCACCGAGCGTTCGACCTGGTCGTCGAGATCTACACCGTCCAAGCGCTCCCGATCCATCTCCAACCCGACGCCATCAAACACGTCACCGAACTGGTGGCCCCCGGCGGCACGCTCCTCGTGATCGCCGCCGCCCGCCCCGACAACCAACCCGACGACGCCACCCACGGCCCACCGTGGCCCCTGACCCGCGCCGCGATCCAGTCCTTCACCACCCCCGACCTCCACCTCATCCAACTCGATCAGGTCCCCAGCCCCACCGACCCCACGATCCTCCGCTGGCGAGCCGAATACCTCCGCGACTGATGCCCCACCCGGCCCGGGATCGCATGGGAACATTTGTTCGATAATGATGTAGACTCGCTCTATGGCGGGGCGAAGTGTGGTGGGGCCTACTGCGCTGCGGATGATGTTGGGTGGTCATCTGCGGGAGTTGCGCGAGCGGGCCGGTGTCACACGGACCGATGCCGGGTGGGCGATCCGGGCGTCGGAGTCGAAGATCAGCCGGCTCGAGTTGGGACGGGTCGGGTTCAAGGAGCGGGACGTCTCGGATCTGCTCACGCTGTACGGCGTCCACGATCCGCAGGAGCGTGATCGGCTACTCAGGCTCGCGCGGGAGGCGAACGATCCCGGCTGGTGGCATCGGTACGGGGACGTCACACCGGAGTGGTTCGATGCGTACCTCGGGCTCGAGGCGACGGCCGAGCTGATCCGGACGTACGAGATCCAGTTCGTCCCCGGCCTGCTGCAGACCGCCGACTACGCGCGTGCCGTCGCCCAGCTCGACCCGAGCGGCACCCGCACCGAGAGCGAGGTCGAGCGGCTGGTCGCGCTCCGGACCCGGCGGCAACGCGCGCTCGACCGCGATCCGCCGCTGCGGTTGTGGGCCGTCATCGAGGAGGCCGTCCTGCACCGGCCGATCGGCGGCGTCGACGTCCTGCGACGTCAGCTCGGCGCCCTCCGCGAGGCCGTCGAGCGCCCGAACATCACGGTCCAGATCATCCCGTTGCAAAGCTCCGGCCACGCCGCCACCGGCGGCGCGTTCAGCCTGCTCCGCTTCCCGCAGCGGGATCTGCCCGACATCGTGTACCTCGAGCACCTGACCAGCGCGCTCTACCTGGACAAGCGCGACGACGTCGAGGCGTACACCCAAGCCATGGAGATGCTCGCCTCCAGCAGTCCCCCGCCGCAGCAGACCGTGCAGGCCCTCACCCGGTTACTCGACCGTCTGGCCCAGTAGCTTCCGCTCGTGTGCTTCGTCCGGATGATGCAGGTCGAACGCCGGGGACTCGGAGCGGATCCGCGGGAGCGACGTGAAGTTGTGCCGCGGCGGCGGGCAGCTCGTCGCCCACTCCAGCGACCGGCCCCAGCCCCACGGGTCGTCCACCTCGACCAGCGGGCTTCGGCGCGACTTGTAGACGTTGTAGAAGAACGGCAGCATCGACGCCCCGAGGATGAACGCACCCACGCTCGACACCTGGTTCAGCGTCGTGAACCCGTCACTCGGCCGGTAGTCGGCGTACCGCCGGGGCATCCCCTCGGCACCCAGCCAGTGCTGCACCAGGAAGGTCGTGTGGAACCCGATGAACAGCAGCCAGAAATGCATCTTCCCGAGCTTCTCGTCGAGCATCCGCCCGGTCATCTTCGGCCACCAGTAGTAGAACCCGGCGAACATCGCGAACACCACGGTCCCGAACACCACGTAGTGGAAGTGCGCGACCACGAAGTACGAGTCCTGCAACTGGTAGTCCAGCGCCGGCGACGCGAGGATGATCCCGGTCAGACCGCCGAACAGGAAAGTCACCAGGAACCCGATCGACCAGAGCATCGGGGTGTCCAGCGACACCGAACCGCCCCACATAGTGCCGATCCAGTTGAAGAACTTCACCCCGGTCGGCACCGCGATCAGGAACGTCATGAACGAGAAGAACGGCAGCGCCACAGCCCCGGTGGTGAACATGTGGTGTGCCCAGACCGCAATCGACAGTGCGCCGATCGCGATCGTGGCCGCCACCAGGCCGTAGTACCCGAAGATCGGCTTGCGGCTGAAGACCGGCAGGATCTCGGTGATGATGCCGAAGAACGGCAGCGCGATGATGTACACCTCGGGATGGCCGAAGAACCAGAACAGGTGCTGCCAGAGGATCGGCCCGCCGTTGGCCGCGTCGAAGACATGGGCCCCGAGTGTTCGATCCGCCTCCAGCACCAGCAGCGCGGCGGCGAAGATCGGGAACGCGATCAGCACCAGGATCGACGTCACCAGCACGTTCCAGGTGAAGATCGGCATCCGGAACATCGTCATCCCGGGCGCGCGCATGGTGATTATCGTGGTGACGAAGTTGACGCCGCCGAGGATCGTCCCGAGGCCGGCCATCCACAGCCCCATCACCCACAGATCACCGCCGACGCCCGGCGAACGAATGCCGTTCGACAGCGGCGAGTACGCCGTCCAGCCGAAGTCGGCCGCGCCGCCGGGCGTGAGGAAACCGCTGATCACGATCAGCCCACCGAACAGGAACAGCCAATAGCTGAACATGTTCAGCCGCGGGAACGCGACATCCGGCGAGCCGATCTGGATCGGCATGATCACGTTGGCGAACCCGATGAACAGCGGGGTCGCGAACAGCAGCAGCATGATCGTGCCGTGCATCGTGAAGAGCTGGTTGTACGTCTCCTCGTTGACGAACTGCAGGCCCGGCTCGGCCAGCTCGGCGCGGATCACCAACGCCAGCACACCGCCGATCAGGAAGAATCCGAACGAAGTGGCCAGGTACAGCTCACCGATCACCTTGTGGTCGGTGGTGGACAGAACCCGCCCGATCACCCGCCCCAGTGGCCGCCGCGCTTCGACCGCGGCCGGTCCAGTGCGTTCGGTGATCCCGGCCTGCCCGCTGACTGTGGCCATGCGACCCTCCGTACCGCCTGCTCCTTTCGATTAGACACCTATGTATCGAGGAGCAAAACCCCCGTCACCCGAGCGCGCCCAGCAGCGTCTTGCAGAACGCGGGCAGGTCGTCCGGCTTCCGGCTCGTGATCAGGTTCCCGTCGGTGACCACGGTTTCGTCCACCCACTCGGCCCCGGCGTTGCGCAGATCGGTCTGCAGACTCGGCCAGGACGTCAGCCTCCGGCCGCGGACGACGTCCGCCTCGATCAGGGTCCACGGGGCGTGGCAGATCGCCGCGACCGGTTTGCCGGACTCCACGAACGACTTCACGAACGCTACGGCTTCGGTGTCGGTCCGCAGCGCATCCGGGTTCGCGACCCCGCCCGGCAGGACCAGCGCGGCGAAGTCGCCGACCGACGCCTCGCCGACGGTCTGGTCGACCTGACTGGTCTCCGCGGCGGTCAGATGGTTGAAGGTCTGGACGGTGCCGGGTTTCGGACTGAGCAGTACCGGCTCGTAGCCGGCCTCGCTCACCGCCTGCCACGGCTCGGTGAGTTCCACCCGTTCGATTCCTTCGGCAGCGACCAGGAATGCGATCTTGGCGTCAGGCATGACTCTCCTCTCGAGGATCAGGAACGTGACGCCGGTACCCCGGAACGACCTCAACACACCTCGTCGACGAAGGTCTTCCAGTACGGCGCGGACAGCCCGTGCCCCATTCCGCGGAGGACGACGAAACGCGAGCCAGGGATGGCGTCCCGGACCGCCTCACCGTGCGGAAGCGGCAGCAGCGGATCCGCATCGCCGTGCATGACGAGCACCGGCATCACCGGCACCGGCCTCGCGAGCGAGCTGTACGGCGGGGCGTCGAAGGTCATGGCGTAGTGGTTGGTCAGCGAGGCGCGGTAGTTTCGCGCCCGAGCCATGTCCTGGCGGACGAGCGCCCGGGCCGCGGCCTCGTCGAAATGCCCGGCCGCCTCGGCTTC
This sequence comes from Kribbella jejuensis, assembly GCF_006715085.1. Classification (NCBI taxonomy): domain Bacteria; kingdom Bacillati; phylum Actinomycetota; class Actinomycetes; order Propionibacteriales; family Kribbellaceae; genus Kribbella; species Kribbella jejuensis. The sequence goes on from NZ_VFMM01000003.1 coordinate 720,419, forward strand.
GATCGCCCTCACGACGTACTCCTCGACCGCGGCCGGATCGTCGTAGTCGGGCTCCGCGAGGTGCGGCATCGACGGAGGCGGCAGCCCCTCGTCGCCCGTGCTCGTCGACACGAAGGTCAGCGAGGCGACCCGGGACGGATGGTCGACGCCCAGGATCAGCGCCGTACCGCCGGACATCGACTGGGCCACGACGTGCGCGCGTTCGATGCCGAGGGCGTCGAGCAGCCCCAGTGCGTCCGCGGCCAGATCGCTCATAGCGTAGCCCGGCGCGCCGAGCGGGAACGATGTCGATCGGCCGGTGTCGCGCTGGTCGTAGCGGATCATGAACCGGCCGCGCGCGGCCAGCGCGGTACACAGCTCCGCGTCCCACCAGATCATCGACGCTCCGGCGCCGTGGATGAGGAGCATCGCGGGGTCCGCTGGGTCGCCGAACGTCTCGGCGCACAGCTCGATGCCGTTCACCTGGTAAGTCGTCATGCCACCGACCGTAAGAGCGGCGCGTGATCATGAAAAGCGATTGATTCTTATAGAACCGATCGCCAGCAGCGATAGAGTGCCGAACATGTACGAGTTGCGGCACCTCGCGACGCTGGCCGCGGTCGCCGACGAGGGATCGTTCGGGCGGGCGGCGAGCCGGCTCGGGTACACCCAGTCGAGCGTCAGCCAGCAGATCGCCGTCCTGGAGAAGATCGCGGGCGGTGCGCTGTTCGATCGGCCGGGCGGGCCCAGGCCGGTGCGGATCACGCCGCTCGGCGCGGTCGTCCTGCAGCACGGACGCGACCTGCTGCGCCGAGCCGACGAGATGCGTGAGGGGATCGAACGCTTCCGCGCGGGCGACAGCCGGATCGACATCGGCACCTTCCAGACCGTGTCGAACACGCTCCTGCCGCGCGTCATCGGCGAGCTCCGGAACGCACATCCCGGCTGTGACATCCGGCTGTTCGAGGAGGAGACCGACGACCCCGATCTCAGCGGCCTCGACCTGATGTTCTTCGACGCCCGTACCGGACACGACGGTCTCAAGCTGCTCGACGACCCGTACTTCCTGGTCGCCCGCCCTGGCGACTTCGAGCCCGGACCCGTCCCGCTCACGAAGCTCGACGGGTTGCCGCTGGTGGCGCATCCGCCGGTCTGTCATCAGGTGGTCATCGAGGACTTCCTGCGCGCTCGTGACATCCGCCCGCAGTTCGTGTTCCGCACCGAGGGCAACGAAGCGCTGCTGGCGATGGTGCGAGCCGGCCTCGGTGAGGCGTTGATGCCGCGCCTCGCCGTACTCCGGCACGACGAGAGCCTGGCGCTGCACGAACTCGCGCCAGGTCTCCCGTCGCGGGAGATCTTCCTGCTGTGGCAGGCCGGCCGCACGCACTCACCGCTCGCGGCGCACGCGATCGAGCTTGCGCGCAAGGCGGCCGCCGACCTCAGCTGACGGTGAGCACCTTCGACGCGGTCTGCGTGCCCTGGTGGTCGGCGTCGGCCAGCCAGACCACGCGGTACGTGTAGGTGCCACGCGCGGTCGGCTTGATGCTGAACGCGTACTTGCCGTTGGTCGTGAGCTTCCCGGTCGTCACGGCCACCCACGACGTACCGGAACGCCGCTGCAGGTACGCCGTCGTACCGGCGTGCGGCGGGTTCAGGTATCCGTACAGCAGCGTCGATCCGCCGAGCCGGATCGCCGCCGGGGTCAGGTACGCCGACAGCGCCGGGTGGACCTGCACCAGCACCGCCGCGCTCCGCGTGCCCAGCACACCGGCCGCGCCGTTGTAACCCCACATGTAGTACGTCGACACGGCTGGCTTGAGCGACGCCTTCACGATTCCGTTCGCATCGGACGTGTACGAACCCGCAGTCGCCCACTTGCTCGCGGTCTTCGCCTTCGAGTACAGCACCACCGGCACGCCGGCCAGCTTGGTGCCGTCCAGCTTGGTCACCGCCGTCGACAACGTGACCGCGCCGGTGTACATGATCGAGGCCGCGCTGGCTCCGATCGTCGCCTTCGACCCGACCAGCCGGACGTCGACACCGGGCCCGATCTTGCCTCTCGCGTCCTTCGTCCAGATCCGGTACGCATAGCTGGCCGAGTTCGACAAGCCGCCCTGCGTGAAGGCAATGGCCGCGCCGTTGTAGACCGCCGTACCCGCGGTCGTCAACTGCGGCGGAGTCGAACCAACCGCACTCCGCACCATCACCGTCGTGTTGGCCGGCATAGCCCAACGCAGCGTCGCCGCCGCCACCCCACCACTCACGGAGAAGCTACCGACAGGCGCCGGCGGAGCCGTCAGATTGAGGTAGTTCTTGTCGATCCGCGGGATGGTGACTCCGCCGTTGGACTCATTGGCGACCTCGCCCGCGAACTGGTGAACGCGCTGGTGGTTCGCCCAGTAGGCCGAGTTGATGAACCGGCTCGTGCCCACCGGAGATTCCCAGTGCGCGAACCAGATGTTGTCCGGCCGCGTGTAGGCCGTGCTCGTGTAGGCGCTGTTCAGATCGGCGCCGCCGGACGCCGCGCCGACGTACGCCCCACCCAGGTAACCACGTGCGTTCAGCTCCTGCGTCCACCCGCTCAGGTAGGACAGCACCGCCGCCTTGCACGCGGCAGTGGAGGTGTACGGCTCGATGTCGCTGTAGATCGCGCTCCGCTGGGCGAAGCCGAGCGCCTGCGCGGCGGCGACCGCGTTGGTCGCGGCGTTCTTGCCCTGGATGAACGAGGTCGCCGGCCGCGACGACATCAAGCTCCCATAGGACGCGCACGGCGCCTGCAGACCGACGTCGACGAGCAGGAACTGCCATCCCTTGCTCGCATTCGCCGCCACCCAATCGGCGGTCAGGTTCGGCTGGTCGCAGGCTCGCAACGAGCCACTGATGTAGATGCCGACACCCTGGTATTTCGCTCGCCACGCGTCCATCGTCGATTGTGGTGGTGCCGCGCAGGTGTCGAAGCCGTTGCCCGCAAAGTTGCCCGTAGCAACCACCGAAGGAGCGACCGCGGTCTGCTGGGTGACGCGCGCGGACGGTGCCTTGGTGACCACACGGCCGGTGGCCAGTACGTCGCTTGCGGACTGCTCCGCGCCTGGCGCGTAGTACGCCGTGGCCAGCACGCCCGCGTCGGTGATCGCGCGCCGCAGCAGCCCGTCACTGGACGTCTGCGCGGTGGTCAGCGGCTCCAGGATCAGGCCCGAGCTCCGGCCGACCAGGTGTGCCGGGCAGTCGGACTGCGCTGTACTGCGGCCCAGGTACACGGCCGGCTGGTCGAGCCGCACGCAAGCGGTCGGGTTCGCGGCCAGGTCGACCACCGGCCAGCCGGCCGGGACGGTTACCTGGTAGCCGCGGTACGAGACGGTCTTGGTGTCTCCGGCAGCGGCCGGGCCGACGGCGGTGACGCCCGCCAGCAGCGCGAGGGCCAGCGTGAGCCCCCCGGGTCTGAACAACCTCACTGTGGTCCCCAGTTTCATCGTTGGACGGTGCCCCCAAGTGAAGGCGAGCGCCCACCCTCCTGTCGAAGAGCCTGCGGCACTCGCCTCGATCCGCAGATCCTATCGGGGACACCGGATCAGCCTCATTTTGGATCGCTCAGTACATAACGTGCTACGCTACCGACCATGCCGAGACCGAGGACCTTCGACGAGGACCGTGCCATCGACGCCGCGATGCGGGTGTTCTGGACGACGGGCTACGAGGCGACGTCGACGCAGGACCTGTGCGCCGCCACCGGCCTCGGCCGGAGCAGCATCTACAACACGTTCAACAGCAAGCGCGACCTGTTCGACCGGGCGCTGCGCCGGTACGCCGAGCAGTTCACGACCGCCCAGCTCGAAGTGATCCAGGACGCGACGCTGCCGATCCGCGAACGCGTTCGGCGGATCCTCTGGACCGCGGTCGAGCCGGATCCGGACGATCCGGCAGGGTGTTTCGTCATCAACACGATCGTCGAGCTCGGCCCGAAGGACCCGGAGATCATCGAGTTCCTCGACCGGGATCACGAGCTCAAACTGGTCGCGTTGACGACGGCGATGAAGGCGGCGCAGGTGACCGGCGAGCTCGACCCGGAGCAGGATGCGGCCGCGCTCGCGCAGTACGTCTTCACCGTTCTCGGCGGTCTGCGGGTCGCCGCCCGGCGCAACACGGCGCCCGAGATCCAGCGCGCCGTCGTCGAGGCGACGCTACGCAGTTTCTGACACGTCGGTCTGTTCTGCCCGCATTTTGCACCGATTGATCCATTATGAGAGGACCTCATGTCCCGCGCTGTGTACCTGCTCGGCCTGGCGATCTTCGCCCAGGGCACGTCCGAACTGATGCTCGCCGGCCTGCTCCCTGAGATCGCGACCGGGCTGGGCGTCTCGATTCCGGCCGCCGGGCTGCTGATCTCCGCTTTCGCCGTAGGCATGCTCGTCGGTGCCCCGATTCTGGCCGTGACCACGCTCCGCTGGTCCCGCCGCGCGGCGATGCTCGCGTTCCTCACGATCTTCGCGCTCACCCACGTGGCCGGCGCGTTGACCTCCTCGTACGGCGTCCTGCTCGCGACCCGGGTCGCCGGAGCGTTCGTTTACGCCGGGTTCTGGGCGGTCGCTTCGGTGACCGCGATCGAACTCGCCGGACCGCAGGCGCGGGCGAAAGCGATGAGCATCCTGGCCGGCGGCCTCACCGTCGCCACGATCGTCGGGCTGCCGGCCGGGACGCTGCTCGGCCAGCACCTCGGCTGGCGGTCGGCGTTCTGGGCGGTCGCCGTACTGTCGGTGCTCGCGATCGTCGGCGTCCTCGCGACGATTCCAGGCGGCCGGTCAGAGCACCTCCCGCGACTGCGGGACGAAGTACGCAGCATGGTGAACCCGCAACTGTGGCTCGCGTACGGCACGACCGCGCTGTCGACCGGGGCGATCCTGGTCGTGTTCAGCTACCTCGCTCCGCTGCTGACCGGGCCTACCGGCCTGTCCGAGGTGTGGGTGCCGGTGATCCTCGCGCTGTACGGCGTGGGCGCGCTGCTCGGGATCACGGTCAGCGGACGGACCGCGGACCGGCGCCCGTTCAGGACGCTCGTGATCAGCCTCGGCGGCGTGGTCGCCGCCGCGGTCGTGCTGGCACTCGCGACGAGCACTCCGTGGCTGGCGGTGCCGGCGGTGATCGGGATCGGGACGTTCGGCTTCGCGACCAACCCGGCGGTGAACTCGCGGGTGTTCAGCGTCGCCGGTTCCGCGCCGACGCTCGCGGCCGCGTTCAACATCTCGGCCTTCAACGTCGGCATCACGGTCGGTCCGTGGCTCGGCGGTCTCGCCCTCGACGCGGGCGCCGGCTATCCGTCGGTCGGCTGGATCGGCGCCGCTCTCGGAGTACTTGCTCTTGGCACCATTCCGTTGGCCTTGCGCATCGGTCAGCGGGAGTACGCGAGCGCCAGCGCGATGACGGGCGTGTAGCCGGCAACCCGAGCATCCGTCCAGGTCGCGGCTCCCCCGGCGAGATCGTCCGTGGTCATCCGGTAGATCAGAGCGCGGATCAGCATCTGTCCCCATTCCGGCAAATGCGCCCACCGTGCCGCGAGACCCGGCTCGGCGCCGTACCAGCACAAGGCGTCCGCGACCGCCACCGCCGACGCCCACGCCGTCGGGCGCCAGTACACCGGCCAGTCGATGATTGCCGGCGGCAACCCGTCGGCGAACATCACGTTCCCGGGCAGGTCGCCGTGCACCGCCTGCGCCACCAGGTCCACCGGCCGCCAGGCGTCCACGAGCGGCCCGACGAGTTCGGCGTACGGCGAAGTCCCGTCGTACGTCTGCTCGCGCCAGGCGACCCGATCGCCGTCGCACCACGGGTCGTGCCGCGTGTCGATGAAGTCGGGCCGCGGCAGACCCGCCACCGCCTCGTGAAACGCGGCCGCAGCGAACAGCACCTCGTCCTGCCGCCGCACGTCGGTCGCGCCGGCGACCAACTCGTTCGCCTCCCATCCGAACGCGACCCACTCGCCACTCGCCGCCCGCACCGGCCTCGGCACCCGGAAGTCGTTCGACTCCGGCAGCGCGCTCAGTACGTCGCCACGCCAGGCGCTCTCGCTGTCCGCCCGCTTGAGCACGACTCCGCCCGAGCGCCACGTCTGCCCCTGGCCGCCCGCCAACCGCACGGCGGGTTCCGACAAGCCGAACGCCGCGAGCACCTGTTCCTCCGGACCGTCCATACCCGCACTCTTTCATCTCGCTCTTTCATGTCGGCAGCGCAGCGGGTCGGTGTGCGGCGGGCGGGCGCGGGCGCTCTAAGATTTCGCGGTGACTGATCTCGATCTGTTCGGCGACCTCGACACCGGCGCGCTGCCCGAACGGCAGCAGCGGATCCTGGTGGTGATCCGGGACTGGGTGAGCCGGCACGGCTACGCGCCGAGCAGCCGGCAGATCGGCGACGCGGTCGGGCTGAAGTCCTCGTCGTCGGTGTCGAAGCACCTGGCCAGCCTGGAGGACAAGGGTTTCCTGCGGCGCAGCCCGTCGGTGTCGCGGCCGATCGACGTCCGGATGTTCCTGCAGGAGACGGCCGGCGGCACCACCAGCGACGAGAACGTGCCGGTCCCGGTGGTCGGTGACATCGCCGCCGGTACGCCGATCTCGGCCGTCGAGCACGTCGACGACGTACTGCAACTCCCCCGCGGGCTCACCGGGCGCGGCACCGTGTTCGGGCTGCGGGTCCGCGGCGAGTCGATGATCGACGCGGCGATCTGCGACGGCGACATCGTCGTGGTCCGGCAGCAGTCCGAGGCCCACTCCGGTCAGATCGTCGCCGCGATGATCGACGAGGAAGCGACGGTCAAGGTGTACCGCCGGCGCAACGGCCACGTGTACCTCGAGCCGCGCAACCCGGCGTACGAGGTGATCGACGGCGACAACGCGACCGTCCTCGGCGTGGTCGTCTCGGTACTGCGCAGCGTCTAGTTCGCCAGGCGCTCGTGGAGCAGATCCAGTTGGGCCGGGTTCGTGGTCAGTTGCGCGGCGCGTTCGTCGGCGGCGTGGGCCTCGGCCGGGCGGTTGAGCTCGCGGAGGAATTGGGCGCGGGTGGCATGGAACAGCGGGTAGGTGTCGAGGTCTCCGGCCAGCGCGTCGAGCTCGGTCAGAGCGGTCGCCGTGCCTCGTACGTACGAGAGGGCGATCGTGCGGTGGAGGCAGGTCACTGGGCTCGGCTGCAGGGTCAGCAGCATGTCGTACAGGACGACGATCTGCGGCCAGTCCGTCCGGGACCAGTCGGCTGCCTCGCTGTGGCAGGCGGCGATGGCGGCCTGGAGCTGGTACGGGCCGGGGGCGTGGTGGCGGCGGGCCGTCCGGGTGAGTAAGGCGGTCGCCTCGGCAATCGCCGCGTGGTCCCACAACGTGCGGTCCTGATCCGGGAGTAGCACGAGGTTCGGGTTGAAGCGGGCCGCCGTACGGGCTCGGTGCAGGCGGATCAGCGCGAGTAGGCCGGCCACCTCGGGCTCGTTCGGGAGCAGACCGTGCAGGAGTGCGGTAAGCCATTCGGCGTCGTCGACGAGGTCGCGGGAGTGCGCGCGTTCCGCCGTACTGGACAGGTAGCCCTCGTTGAAGAGCAGGTAGATGACCGTCAGTACTTCGGTGAGCCGCTCGGGCAGCTCGTCGTCGCGCGGGATCCGGTACGGGATGCGTGCGTCGGTGATCTTTCGCTTGGCGCGGGTGATCCGCTGGGAGACCGCCGACTCCGACGCGAGGAAGGCCGCCGCGATCTGGGCGGTCGTCAGCCCGCACACCACGCGCAACGTGAGCGCGATCTGGGCCTCCCGCGCGAGGGCCGGGTGGCAGCAGGTGAAGATCAGTCGCAGCCGGTCGTCCCGGGGCGACGGTTCCGGCGGTTCGAGCAGCGCGAGCTTGGCGCGGTAGTTCTCCTGCCGGCGCAGTACGTCGAGGCCGCGGCGCTTGGCGACCGTGAACAACCACGCGTCCGGCCGATCGGGGATCCCTTCGACCGGCCAGCGTTTCAGTGCGATCTCGACCGCGTCCTGCACCAGGTCCTCGGCCGCCGCGAAGTCCCCGAGCAGCGACACCAACGCACCCGCCAGCCTGCCCGCATGGTCGCGCACCACGCGGGCAAGCTCTTGTTGAGTAGTCACATCTGGGCGACGGGCCGGATCTCGATCACCGGGCAGGCCGGCCATGTCTTCACCATCCGGAGCGCCTCGTCCAGGTCCTCGACGTCGATCTCGGTGAACCCGGACACGACCTCCTTGCCCTCGATGAACGGTCCGTCGGTGGTCAGCACCCCTGAACCGTCCAGACGGACGGTCGTCGCGGTCTCGGCGCCCTGCAACTTGCTGCCGCGGTTGGTGATCTTGTCCGCGTGGTCCTCGAACCACTGGTACACCCGCCGGTACGCCTCCTCCTTCTCGGCCGGCTCCAGCGCCGCGAAGTCCTTGGCGAACTGCTCGGTCTCGATGAACATCAGCACGTACTTCACCCGCACACCTCCTTCAGGCCAGTGTGGCGTAGAGGTCTACACCGTTTCCGGACGGATCCGCGACGGTCGCGTAACGCATGCCCCACGGCGCGTCGTACGGCTCCTGCAGGCTCGTCACACCGGCCGTGACGAGTTCGGCGTACGTCGCATCGACCTCGGCGGGGGTGCCGTACTCGAGGGTGAGGAAAATCCGGCCGAGCTTCGGCGGGGTCCAGTCCGCGGTGATCTTGCTGCGGGCCGCGTCGGTGTCGAGCATCAGGTGCAGACCGTTCGGCAGATCGCAGCCGGCGTGGTCGTCCGGCATGTACTGGTCGCGCTCGAACTCGAGCCCGAGCCGGCGGTAGAACTCGATCGCCGCGCCGAGGTCGGTGACGGCGATGTCGATGATCTTCACGGTGTTGACGGGGGTAGGCACTGCTCTTCTCCTCTGCTGAAGACGACTCTCACTCAGCAGACGATCGGCGTACGCCGGGATCCGACACTCTGGCAGGGTGGGTCCATGAAACGTCCGTTGTTCGCCCGGATGTACGCCCGGGTCCGGCCGACGCTCGACGATGCCGGTGCCGCCGAGCACCGGCGCCGGTTGCTCGCCGGTACGGCGGGACGCGTGATCGAGGTCGGCGCCGGCGACGGCGGGAACTTCGCGCACTACCCGCCCTCGGTCACCCACGTACTCGCCGTCGAACCGGAACCGTTCCTCCGCGCTTACGCCCATCGCGAGGCCTCCGCCGCACCGGTCCCGGTCGAGGTCGTCGAGGGCACAGCTGACCACCTTCCAGCCGCTTCCGGCTCCGCCGACGTGGTCGTCGTCTCGCTGGTCCTCTGCTCAGTCCCCGACCAGACGGCCGCGTTGGCCGAGGCCCGTCGAGTACTACGCCCCGACGGCGAACTCAGGTTCTACGAACACGTCGCCGCGCAGCCCGGCCGCCTCGCCACGGTCCAGAAGATCGCCGACGCCACCCTCTGGCCCCTCCTCGTAGGCGGCTGCCACACCCACCGCGACACCGCATCCGCAATCACCTCAGCCGGCTTCACAATCGAGGACCTGCACCACTTCAACTTCCCCCCAAACCGCCAAACCCCCGCCAGCCCCCACATCCTCGGCCGAGCCCGGCTCAGGGCGTGAGGTCCATCGCGGCGCGGGCGCCGTTCGCGAAGTCGGTCGGGACCGAGACCTGGTCGTGGACGACCAGCCATTCGCCGTTGATCCTCCGCCACGCGGACGTCCAGCGGAGCCAGTAGTCGATCTTGCCGCCGTTGATCATCGCGGCGTTCATGTGGTTGAGCGAATAGACGACCGCGAGGTCACCGTCGACGAGCACGGTCAGGTCGCGGACCTCGTACTCCAGTGGCACTTGGAAGACCTCGAAGACCTGCTGCCAGTTCGCCAGTTTCTTGTACGCGCCGACGTGGCGCAGTGGTGGCTCGATGTCGAACGAGACCACATCGGGCGCGAAGACCGTCTTCAGTACGGCCAGGTCGCCGGTCCGGACGGCGTCCAGCAGGACCTCGATGCGGTCACGGATCTCGGCTTCGGAGACTGCGTTGTTCGTCATACCGGGTACGACGCGACAGCCCCTCGTACTGTGAGACCTCACGGTTCGGCGCGCTGTTTCGTCGTACCGGGTATGAGTGAGAGGACGGACATGGGCGAGCCCGGATTGAGCGCGATCATGAGTGAGCGGCGGCAGCTGATCAACCTGGCGTACCGGTTGCTCGGGTCGCTGGCCGACGCCGAGGACGTGGTCCAGGAGACGTACGCCCGCTGGTACGCGATGACCGGTCCGGAGCGGGAGGCGATCGACAACCCGCCCGCGTGGTTGACCAAGGTCGCGAGCCGGATCTGCCTGGATCTGCTCCGCTCGGCCCGTGCTCGCCGCGAGCGGTACGTCGGCGAATGGATCCCGGAGCCGCTGCCCGAGAGCAGCGAGTGGCACACCGGTCAGACCGGCCCCGACCCGGCGGACCGCGTGACGCTGGACGAGTCCGTCAACATGGCGTTCCTCGTCGTGCTCGACTCGATGACACCGGCCGAACGGGTCGCGTTCATCCTGCACGACGTGTTCCGGTACCCGTTTCCGGAGGTCGCCGAGATCGTCGGCCGGACACCCGCGGCCTGCCGGCAACTGGCCTCGTCGGCCCGACGGCGGATCCAGGACGCGGAGCTTCCCTCGGCGCCGTCGGCGCGCCGGGCGCAACTCATCCAGCAGTTCAAGCAGGCGTGGGAGGCGACCGACATCGCTGCCCTGGTCAGCCTGCTCGATCCGGACGTCACTGCGGTCGCCGACGGTGGTGGCGTGGTCACGGCCGCACTCGAGCCGGTGCGCGGTGGCGCGGAGGTCGCCCGGTACTTCGCCGAACTGCCGGTGTTCCGCCTCGGCCGCACGCTGCTCGAGCGGACGGTCAACGGACAGCCCGGTCTGGTGATCCAGTTCGAGGGCGTCACCGAGACGGTGATCGCGTTCGACGTGGACGGCGATCACATCCGCAACATCTGGGCGATCAGGAACCCGGAGAAGCTGCAGCCCTGGACGCGTTGACCAGGGTCCGCACCGTCTCCTGCGCACAGGCCTTGTTCACGCCGATCCCGCCGCGCGCGCCGCGTTTGATCCAGCCCGCCACGTAGTGGCCCGGCCGGCCGACGACGGCGCCGCGGACGTTCGGCACGATCCCGAGGTCCGCGTCGAACGGCAGCCCGTCGACCGGCCGTCCCTCGAACCCGATCGCCGTGAACAGGTCGCCCGCCTCGACGATCTCCCCGGTGTCGAGGGTCAGCCCCGCGGACGTCCATGTCGTCGGCCGGGCGTGGTACCGCAACTCGACCCGGTCCCCCGCCATCGCCAGCAATTCCTGCAACGCGGGTTCGGTGTACGCCGCTTCCTCCGGCCCGCGCCGTCCGAGCAACACGACCTGCTTGATCCCGCTGGCCGCGAGCACCCGCCTGACGTCCGGCGGAACGTCCATCCCGCGAAGCTGATCCTCGTCCGCCAGCAACATGCGTGCGACATCGAGCGCCACGTTCCCGTTGCCGACGACAACCGCCCGCGGCCCCACCAGCTCGGGCGGCGGCACCGCGCCCGGCCGCCCGTTGTACCAGGCAACAAAATCCCCGGCGGTGCAGGCACCGTCCTCACCGGCGATCCCAAGCCTGCGGCTCTGCCAGGCGCCCACCGCATGGATCACCGCATCGAACCCCGCCGGCAGCTGGCCCGGTACGAGCCCACGCTTGTCCGACCCGCTCGCCGACCGGCGAGAGGCAAGACCGTCCGCCCGCCCACGCCCGGCTGGAATGTCGTCCGCAGCAGTTCCGGGCAGCCATTGCACTCGCTCGTGCCGGATGATTCGTTCGAACGTCTCGATGATCTGCTTGGTCTGCGGGTGGTCCGGCGCCACGCCGTACCGGACCAGCCCGCCCACCCGGTCGAGCCGATCGACAACGGTGATCTCGGCGGTTGTGCGCAGCAACAACTCGCGTGTCGCGTACATCCCGGCCGGCCCCGCGCCGACCACCAGCACGCGCCGCGGGCCGCCGCCCCAGGTCTGGTACGAGACCGGCTCCCAGCTGTCCAGGTCGGTCGCGTCCAGCGGCGACGTCTCCGCGAAGTACGCCGCGTTCCGGACCACGTCCTCCGGCGCCGACTGCGAGGCCGGCTTGGCCGCGTCGACCGGGCAGATGTCCGCGCACGCGCCGCAGTCGATGCAGGTCCGCGGATCGATGAACAGGCTGGCGCCGGTACCGAACCCGGGCTCGCCCGGCGCCGGATGAATGCTGTTCATCGGGCAGACCGCGACGCAGCTCGCATCCGAGCAGCAGTCGCCCGAGATCGCGAACGTCACAGCAGACCGGTCCGCCGGTACACCCGGGACGCGGCCGGCGTCAGCAGCCCGACCGAGGCGAGGAAGTCCATCAGGTTCGCGCAGCTCGTCCGCAGCAGCGACCGGTGGTGCTCGTTCCGGCGCGCCTCGCGGACGGCACGATCCGCGTCCAGCCCGACGTTCACGTACACCTGGCGCCCGACCATGCTCGACACGATCATGTCGGCCGCGATCGCGATCACCAGCGCGCTCACCCACCGGCGCCCACGCCCTGCCGCGGCCAGTCGCTCGCGGGTCTCCTCGCGCGCGAACACCATGTGCCGCGACTCCTCCACCACGTGGATGTGGTTCACGGTCCGCACGAGCGGCTCGACCCGGCTGTCCCGCATCCAGTCGCGCTGCATCACGTCCAGAACCTCTTCGGCCACCAGGATCGCGGCGTACGCCGACTCGCCGGTCGCCACGGTCTTGAACATCCGCCCGAGCTCGCGCGCCAGCAACCGCGGCCGGTACGCCGGTTCGACCATCCGCTCGGTCGCGCGGGCGAACATGATCGAGTGCCGGCACTCGTCGGCGATCTCGGTCAGCGCCCACTGGAACTCCGGGCTGCGGGCCGGCTTGTCGTAGATGTCGCGCAGGATCAGCTGCTGCAGGATCAGCTCGAACCAGATCCCGGTGGTCGCGACCGACGCCGACTCGTGCCGGGTCAGCTCGCGCTGCTGCGCCTCGGTCAGCTCGTCCCAGTACGGCGTGCCGTACAGCGTGCTCCATTCCGGGGACATCCCGTACCCGTCGCCGACCGGTGCGTCCCAGTCGATCTCGGTCTCGGGATCCCGGGACAACCGGCTCGCCGATCCCAGCAACCGCTCAGCAGTCTGGTCCACCGCGCACACCTCCGGAGCTATATGACACCGTCTATGTAACATAACCGATGTCCGAAGCGCTGTCGAGATGCAGCCTCGATGTAACGAGCGCTACAGTGTCCCCGAGCTACCGGTCCTCGAGGCGGCGCTGCAGCGGACGACCGAACTGCCCACCCACTACCAGGAGTCGACCGGTGCGAATGTGGCCGCTCTACGCGGCGGGGTTCACTACCGCGTTCGGTGCGCACGCTGTCGCGGCCAGCCTCGGCGGGATGTCGTCCGACGCCGTCAGGTCGCTGATGACGCTCGGTGCCCTGCTCGCGCTGTACGACGGCGCGGAGGTGCTGCTGAAACCTGTCTTCGGCACTATCTCCGACCGGATCGGCGCACGCCCGGTGCTGCTGCTCGGGCTGGTCGGCTTTGCCGTTGCCTCGAGCACCTATGTGATCGCGGACCGGCCCGGCTGGTTGTGGGTCGCGCGACTCGGCCAGGGCGCCGCGGCGTCCGCCTTCTCCCCCGCCGCGTCGACACTCGTCGCCCGGCTCAATCCGTCGGCGAAGCACGGACGCGCGTTCGGCAGCTACGGGTTCTACAAGAGCATCGGATACACCGCCGGGCCGTTGCTCGGTGGCGGGATCGTCTGGCTCGGCGGGTTCCGGTTGCTGTTCGGCGTGATGACCGTGCTCGCGGCGGCCGTCGCGTTGTGGGCGCTGCTTGCCGTACCGGTCGTACCGCCGCTGCCGCGCACCCGTCAGACGGTGCTGGATCTCGCGCGGCGAATCACTGACCCAGCGTTCCTCCGGCCGACCGCCGCGCTCGCCGCCGCGACAGCCGCCTTGTCGGTCGGCGTGGGCTTCCTGCCCGTCACGGGGGCCTCGGACGGCCTCGGGACGATCGCCACCGGCGCTGCCGTTTCATTGCTCGCGGCAACAGCCGCCGTGGTCCAGCCACGCTCCGGGCGGGCGCTCGACGCCGGGAAGCTGACGACACGGACCGGCATCGCGGTGGGCCTCGGCCTGGCGGCAGCCGGCTTCGTCTGCGCGGCGCTGCCCGGCGTCGCGTTCCTGTTGATCGCCGCTGCGCTGATCGGTGCCGGTACGGGCGTGATCACACCACTCGGGTTCGCTGCCCTGGCAGCGAGCACTCCCCCGGAACGTCTCGGCCAGACGATGGGCACCGCCGAACTGGGTCGCGAACTCGGCGACGCAGGCGGCCCGCTCCTCGTCGCCGCCGTCGCGTCGATCGCAGTACTCGACGCCGGCTACGTCGTACTCGCCGTGCTCCTGGCGGTCGGGCTGCTCATACTGCGTCCCGCACGGAAGCTGAACAGGGTCTGACCCTTCACCAGAGGTTGAGGTAAACCTCTGAATCGGTGTACGCCGACTCCGAAGCCTGCGTCCTTGCCGGACAGCCACACCCGGTCGAACTCGCGGGCCTCGAACCACTCGCAGATCGACGGAACCAGGTCCGGGTCCTCGCGGTGGCGGGTCCAGATCACTGTGCCGCCGGTGCGGCAGAACTGCGGCACGGCCGCGACCGTCCGGTGGATGTCCGCGGACGAGATGTTGCCGAAGATCCCACACAGCAGGACGAGCTCCGCCGGCACGAACCCGTCGTACTGATCCGTCAGCGACGCGTCGCCGGTGATCACCTCGACGTTCTCCGGCGCCCGCTCGCGAGCCCACGCGGCCAGCTCCGGTTCCAGCTCGACAAGACGCGCTCGGACGTCCCTCCGACGGGGGTGGTCCGCCAGTACGTCGAGGAGGTCGCGGCCCTGCCCCGCACACAGGCTGATCACCGGCACCGGTCCGGCCGGTGCCCGGTCGAGGGCGTCGCGCACCTGCGCCTGCACCGCCTGCAGGCGGCGGGAAAGTTCCGAGTCGGGATCGTCGTACCGCTGGTGCCACGCCTGCCAGTCCATGGCAGGAGATTAGTGTGGAGAAGGCGTACCTTCTGTGCGGCGCCGGACCCGGGATCTGTAACCTCACGGTGACGGACAGGCAGGAACTTCCGGGGCCGATGGATAGTTGTTCTTCCGGGGTCCCGTGCGCGATCAGAGGAGAGTCATGGCAAGGCGTGTCGAACAGAAGGCTGCGGCCCGGGAGCGGATCGCCGCGCAGCAGGCCGCGCAACGGCGGGCCGAGCAGCGCCGGCGGCTTCTGCTCGCGGTCGGCGCGGTCGTTCTGGTCGTGGTGATCGTCGGTGGGCTGGTGGCGATCCGGCTGGCCGGCGGGGGCAAGAAGACCGCCACCGGGCCGAACGGCTCGGCGGACGCTGCGCTGATCAGCACCCTCTCCTCGATCCCGGCATCCACCTTCGCCACCGTCGGCAGCGCGGACGTGAAGACCGCACCGTCGGCGATCAACGACCAGCCGCCGCTGACCGACAACGGTAAGCCCAAGGTCCTCTACATCGGCGCCGAGTACTGCCCGTTCTGCGCCGCCGAGCGCTGGCCGGTGGTGGTCGCGCTGTCCCGCTTCGGCACCTTCAAGAACCTCGGCACGACGCACTCCGCGGCCGCCGACGTGCACCCGAACACGCCGACACTGTCGTTCCACGGCTCGACGTACACGAGCCAGTACCTCGTCTTCACCGGCGTCGAGACGACCACGAACGAGGTCCAGGGCAACAGCTACAAGCCGCTCGACACCCCGTCGGCCGCGGACCAGGCGACGCTGGAGAAGTACGACAACGCGCCGTACGTCGACAAGCAGAGCGCCGGGTCGATCCCGTTCATCGACCTCGGCAACAAGTTCATCGGCTCCGGCGCCACGTACGACCCCGACCTGCTGGCCGGCAAGACCCAGGCGCAGGTCGCGGACGCGATCAAGGACCCGTCGACCGCGATCTCGAAGGCGGTCATCGGGTCGGCCAACGTCTACACCGCGGCGATCTGCAAGCTGACGAACAACCAGCCGTCGACCGTCTGCAACACCGAGGCCGTCACCGCGGCCGCGGGCAAGCTCGGTGCCGCGAAGGGCTGACAAGCATGGCTGACACTGCGCAGCGCTCGACCGGGTCGTCCCTGGGCGTGATCCCGTGGGCGACCCTGGTCGTGTCGATCGCCGGGCTCGCGGTCGCGGCGTACCTGACCTACGAGCATTTCACCGCCGGGACGACGTTGGCCTGTCCCGACACCGGCGTGGTCAACTGCGCCAAGGTCACCAGCAGCCAGTACTCGAAGGTCTTCGGGATCCCGGTCGCGCTGCTCGGCCTGTTGTTCTTCGTCGGCATGACCGCGCTCTCGGTGCCGCCGATGTGGCGTACGTCGTCCCCGTGGCCGGCCCGGCTCCGCCTGGTCGGCGTACTCACCGGCGTGGTGTTCGTGTGCTACCTGATCTGGGCCGAGCTGTTCCAGATCAACGCGATCTGCCTGTGGTGCACGGTCGTGCACGCGCTCACGCTGGTGCTGTTCGCGTTGGTGATCATCCGGTTGGCCCTGGTACCGCCCGCGCCATAAGTGGGTACCGGAGCCGCATGAAAGCTCCAGGGGCCGAGCAGTGGGTGCCGCACGACGGTGGGATGCGGAAGGTTCGCGAATCGCTGCCGGACTGTCGTGGCTGTGAGCTGTGGGAGAACGCCGAGCACGTCGTGCCCGGCGAGGGACCGGTCCGGGCGCGGATGATGCTGATCGGCGAGACGCCCGGTGACCAGGAAGACAAGGAAGGCCATGTCTTCGTCGGGCCGGCCGGCCATCTGCTCGACAAGGCGCTGGTGGAGGCGGGGATCGACCGCACCCAGGTCTACCTGACCAACGCGGTGAAGCACTTCCGGTACGAGCGCCAAGGGAAGCGGCGGATCCACAAGACGCCCAGCGCCGGTCAGATCACCGCGTGCCATCCGTGGTTGACACGGGAGCTCGAGATCGTGAAACCGGCGCTGGTCGTCGTGATGGGCTCCGTCGCGGCGAAAGCTCTCCTAGGCGCATCGTTCCGAGTGACCCAGCAGCGTGGACAAAGACTGGAACTTCCCGGCAGACAGACGGCAGTCGCGACCGTGCACCCTTCGTCGGTGCTTCGATCCAACGACTTCCGCCGCGACTTCGAGCAGTTCGTCAGTGATCTGCGAACCGCCGTCGACCTACTCGGCTGACCAGCGCCAGGCGCGTACCTCCGGGAGGTCCTCGCCGTACTCCGTCACGTACGCGTGGTGCCGCGTGCGCTGATCCGCGAAGTACTGGCGGGTGGTAGCGGCATGCGGCCCCAGCGCCGGGACCCGGTCGATGACGTCCATGGCCAGGTGGTACCGGTCGAGGTTGTTACGGACGACCATGTCGAACGGAGTGGTCGTCGTACCCTCCTCGATGTACCCGCGGACGTGCAGGTTGTCGTGACCGTGGCGGCGATAGGTCAGGCGATGGATCAGCCACGGGTAGCCGTGGTACGCGAAGATGACCGGCTTGTCGGTGGTGAACAGAGCGTCGTACTCCGCGTCCGTCAGACCGTGCGGATGCTCCGCCGCGTCCTGCAGGCGCATCAGGTCGACCACGTTCACGACCCGGATCCGCAGGCCCGGGAGACGTTCCCGCAGCAGCGAGACCGCCGCCAGCGTCTCCATCGTCGGTACGTCGCCCGCGCACGCCATCACCACGTCCGGATCGCCCTCGTCGTTGCTCGCGAAGTCCCAGATGCCGGCGCCCCGCGCGCAGTGCAGCGCGGCCGCCTCCCAGTCGAGCCAGTTCGGCTGCGGTTGCTTGCCGGCGACAACGACGTTGATGTAGTTCCGGGTCCGCAGGCAGTGGTCCATCGTGGACAGCAACGTGTTGGTGTCCGGCGGCAGGTACACCCGGACGACCTCGGCCTTCTTGTTCACCACATGGTCGATGAAGCCCGGGTCCTGGTGCGAGAAGCCGTTGTGGTCCTGCCGCCAGACGTGCGAGGTGAGCAGGTAGTTCAGCGACGGGATCCGGCGCCGCCACTCCAGCCGGTTGATCGTCTTCAGCCATTTCGCGTGCTGGTTGACCATCGAGTCGACGATGTGCACGAACGCCTCGTACGACGAGAACAACCCGTGCCGTCCGGTGAGCAGGTACCCCTCCAACCAGCCCTGACAGGTGTGCTCGCTGAGAATCTCCAGCACCCGCCCGTCCGGCGACAGATTGCGATCGGTGTCGCGGCTTTCGGCGAACCACGCCTTGCCGGTCGCCTCGTAGACGGCGCCGAGCCGGTTCGACTCGGTCTCGTCAGGCCCGAACAGCCGCAGATTGTCCGGGTTCAGCCGGAACGCGTCCCGGAGGAACTCCCCGAACACCCTCGTCGGCTCCCCGTCCTCCGCACCCGGCGTCTTCACCGGGACGGCGTACTCCGCGACGTCAGGCAGCTCCAGGTCGCGGCTCAGGACACCACCGTTCGCGTGCGGGATCGACCCCATCCGACGCTCGGGAACCAGGTCGAGCAGGTCCGGGACCGGCCGGCCGTCGTCGTCGAACAGCTCCTCGGGGTGATAGCTGCGGAGCCAGTACTCCAGTTGGCGCAGGTGATCCTCGTTCGTCCGTACGCCGGACAGCGGGACCTGATGTGAGCGCCAGGTGCCCTCGACCAGCTCGCCGTCGACCGTGTGCGGCCCGGTCCAGCCCTTCGGCGTCCGGAACACGATCATCGGCCAGGCCGGGCGGACCGTCTCCTGCTTGATCTCGTCGATCCGGTCCAGGCATGCGTCGAGCGTCGCCGCCAGCGCCTGGTGGACCTCGGCCGGTTCGGACCCTTCGACGAGGTACGGCTCGTACCCGTAGCCGCGCATCAAGGCGGTCAGCTCCTCGTCGCCGATCCGGGCAAGCACCGCCGGGTTCGCGATCTTGTACCCGTTCAGGTGCAAGATCGGGAGCACCGCGCCGTCGCGGGCCGGGTTCACGAACTTGTTCGAGTGCCATGACGCCGCTAGTGGCCCCGTCTCCGCCTCGCCGTCGCCCACGACACACGTGACGAGCAGGTCGGGGTTGTCCGCCGCCGCGCCGTACGCGTGGCTGAGCGAGTACCCCAGTTCGCCGCCCTCGTTGATCGAGCCCGGGACGTCCGCTGCCACGTGGCTCGGGACTCCGCCCGGAAACGAGAACTGTTTGAACAGTCGTCCCATCCCGGCTTCGTCCTGGGTGGTGTTCGGGTACGCCGCGGTCCAGCTGCCCTCCAGCCAGGTGTGCGCGACCAGGGCCGGACCGCCGTGCCCGGGCCCGGTCACGAACAGTACGTCCCGGTCGCGCTGCCTGATCACCCGGTTCAGGTGGGCGTAGATCATGTTCAGCCCGGGCGTCGTGCCCCAGTGCCCGAGCAGCCGCGGCTTGATGTGCTCGACCCGGAGGGGTTCGCGGAGCAGCGGATTGGCGAGCAGGTAGATCTGCCCGACGGACAGATAGTTCGCCGCCCGCCAGTACGCGTCGATCCCGCGCAGCTCGTCGTCGGTCAGCGGCCTTCCGTCGATCCGCTGCACGCTAGCGCCCGACGGCCTTCGCGAGCTGGTCCTTGGTCATCTTCGAGCGGCCCTTGATGTTCTTCTCCTTGGCCTCGTTGTACAGCTGGTCCCGGGTACGCCCCTTGGACCCGCTGTGCGAGCGGAGCCCGCCACGCCGGCTCGACGAGATGTCGTCCGTCGACGTCCGGCTCTTCTGCTTCGACTCGCCGGCGCGGGCGCGTTCCTTGTTCACGGTGCGGGCCGCGATCTCCTCGGCCTTGTCTTCGCTACGACCGCGTTTCTTCAGCCCGGCCTTGATGTGCTCGTACTGGCGTTCACGCTTCGGGCTCGATCCTGCGGGCATGTCGGAGACCTCCTTCTCGTGGGACCACCCGGTACCCGGTGCCGGTCTCCAACAATCGGGCCGGGGCAGGTAGCATGGTTTCTCGATCGCGCACACAGGAGCGGTGATTCTGAGCCGTGTTCCTGGGGACCCTTTCCGGACGGCCCTCTGCACGACACCGGGTGGCGTCTCGTCGGCGGGTCGGTTCGCGCGCGGTCGGGCGTTCCGCCACGGCCTGGTCGTGGCATGACACAGGAGGAAATGTTGGCCCGACGAGGTCAGCGCCAGCCCGGCGCTACCCGTTCTGCTCCCCGTCGCCGGCGTCGTGTCCGCGAGGGCGAGTCCGACGGTCTGATCCAGGTCCTCGCACAGGCCGTGCGCGAGGTCGAGAACGCCGTCACTCGCGGTGCGATCAAGCCGTCGACGCGGACGAAGTTCCAGGTCGTCGCCCTGCTGGTCCGCGAGGAGCGGGCCCGGGTGAACGGCGACCCGGCCGCCACCGACGCGTACCGGACCGAGCAGCTGCGCCGGCTGGACGGGATCGCGACGATCCTGGCGAAGACCGCCGCGATGGAGCCGTCGCTGCTCGTCCTGCTGGCCGAGGACGCGGTGATCTCCGAGGCGGCCGCCGCGCTCAAGCGGCAGATGCTCGACGAGGCCGGCCTGGAGGTCCCGGAGGAGCCGGAACCGGCCGAACCGGTCACCGCGCCCGAGACTCCGACCCGGCGGGTGGTCCCGCAGGCCGTGGTGGCCCGGCAGCTGGCCAACCCGTTCCTCGCTCCGGACTTCTCCGCGGCCCCGTCCCGCCCGGCGGGTCCGAGCCGGCTCGGTGGCTGGGAGCTGATCGGGCCGCTGCTGCGTTCCTTCGAGCACGCCTCCGCCTCCGCGACCATGACGCTGCCGGACCCGACCTCGCTGCGGCTGGCCGGCGGCATCGAGGCGCTCCGGCTCCGCGGCCTGGAGCTGATGCCGCACCAGGCCCGGCTGATCGCGGCCGCCGCGGAGGGCCATCGGACGTTCCTGCTCGCCGACGAGCCCGGCCTCGGCAAGACCGCCCAGGCGCTGCTCGCCGCCCAAGCCGCCGAGGCGTACCCGCTGCTCGCCGTCGTACCGAACGTGGTCAAGACCAACTGGGCCCGTGAGGCCGCGCTCTGGACCCCGCGCAAGACGCCGACCGTGATCCACGGCGACGGCGACACCATCGACGGCTTCGCCGACATCGTCGTGGTCAACTACGAGGTGCTCGACCGGCACGTCGGCTGGCTCGGCGACCTCGGCTTCCGCGGCATGGTCGTGGACGAGGCGCACTTCATCAAGAACAAGAAGTCGCAGCGGTCCCGCAACGTGCTCGAGCTGTCCGAACGGATCCGGGCCCGGACCGCGCGGCCGCTGCTGATGGCCCTCACCGGTACGCCGCTGATCAACTCGATCGAGGACTTCACCGCGATCTGGGAGTTCCTCGGCTGGATCGACGAGAAGGCGCCCCGGGCCGAGCTGATGAGCAAGCTCGACGCCACCGACCTGACCCCCGCCGACCCCGGCTTCGCCGCCGCTGCCCGGGCCAGCGTGATCGACATGGGCATCGTCCGGCGCCGCAAGGTCGACGTGGCCGCGGACATCCCGGCCCGCCGGATCGCCGACCTGCCGGTCGAGCTGGACGGTGCCGTCGGGCGCTCGATCCGGGCCGCCGAGCGGGAACTCGCCGACCGGCTGGTCGAGCGGTACCGGACCGCGCTCGAGACCCGGCGTTCGGGTGTCGTGGTGGACGGGATCGACCACGAACTGGTCCGCCAGGTGGCCGGCTGGGAGCGGACCGAGATGGCCGCCAAGAAGACCGGCGACAACGTGTTCAGCCTGTTCCGCCAGATCGGACAGGCGAAGGCCGGGCTGGCCGCGGACTACGCCGCCCAGCTCGCGCAGAACGTCGGCAAGGTGGTGTTCTTCGCCCGGCACATCGAGGTGATGGACACCGCCGAGGAGCTGTTCGCCGAGCGCGGCATCCGGTACTCCTCGATCCGCGGCGACCAGACGTCGCGGACCCGGCAGAAGAACATCGATGCCTTCGTCAACGATCCCGAGGTCTCGATCGCGGTCTGCTCACTGCTCACCGCGGGCGTCGGCATCAACCTGCAGGTCTCGTCGAACGTCGTCCTCGCCGAGCTGTCCTGGACGAACGCCGAGCAGACCCAGGCGATCGACCGCGTGCACCGGATCGGCCAGGACGAGCCGGTCACGGCGTGGCGGATCATCGCCGCGCAGACCATCGACACTCGGGTCGCGGACCTGATCGACGCCAAGGCCGGCCTGGCCGCGATGGCCCTGGACGGCTCCGACGAAGAGGTCGGATCGTCCGCCGACTTCCAGCTCGAGGCACTGTCCGCGCTGCTGACCCGCGCCCTGGAGGCCTCAGCCTGACCGGTCCCCGGCGGCGGTGATCTCCACGCAGCACTCACCGCCGTCGGGATCGAGCACCGCCTCGACCGTGGTCGCTTCGAGGCCGGACAACAACCCACTCACGAAGGCGTGGTTGAGACCGCACACCGCCTCCGGCTGCGTCGCGGCGAGCGGATGGAACGGGCAGCTGTGCAACCGCACACACCCCGGCCGTGGCCGCACCGGTTCGAAGCCGGCCTCCGACAAAGTTGCCTCCGACAACGTCAGCGCGCGCTCCGCGCTGAGCCGCCCGGGCCGGGTCCGGACCCGGACCTCCTCCCCCGCCCGCTCGCCACGCCGGAACGCCGCCCGCCGCGAAGACTCCAGCGGGCTCTCCTGCTCGTCGCCGAGCACTCCGTCGAGCAGGATCGCGGCGAGCAGATCCGGCTGCCGCGGCGGGATCGACACCCGCACGTCGGCGTCGGTCGGCTCGTACAGCTTCGGTGCCCGGCCGACCTTGCGCAGCCGGCCGGCCTGCTCGAAGTGCGAGCGCAGCAAGCCGGCTTCGACGAGCCGCTCGAGATGGAACGCCGCCAGCTTCCGGGAGATCCCCACCTCGGCCGCCGCGTCGTCCCGGCTGATCGGCCGCCCGGCCCGCCGGGCGAACGCGAACATCCGCCGCCGCGACTCGTCCCCGAGCGCCGCCAGCGCCTGGATCGCGGCGTCGTCCATCCCCTCACGATAACGGACACGCCGATGGCCAAAAAGCCACCGCGGTCAAGGTCTTGACCGTGGTCGGCGAATAAGACCAAACTCAATTGGTGAAATAAGGAGGCCCGATGTCCGAACGGCAGACGGCAGCGAAGCACCCGGTGAGCGCGATGCTGACCGGACCGTACGGTCACCCGTTCCACCCGGTCCTGGTCACGATCCCGATCGGCGCCTGGGTGGCGAGCTTCGTCTTCGACATCGGGTCCCGGGCGGCGCCGGACGCGTCGTACCTGGTCCGGTCCTCGACCTGGCTGATCGTGATCGGCATCGCCGGCGCGTTGGTGGCCGCGAGCGTCGGACTGCTCGACTTCTTCACGCTGCCGAGCGGTACGCCGGCCTTCCGCACCGGCCTGATCCACCTGAGCCTGAACGTCGCGATCACCGTGGCGTACGCCGGGAACGTGCTGTGGCGCGGCGGCGAGGCCGACCAGGTCGGGATCGGGCCGATCCTCCTGTCGGGCGTCAGCTTGGTAGCCCTGCTCGTCTCGGGCTACCTCGGGGGCAAGCTGGCGTTCCGGTACGGCGTCCGGGTCGCCGAAGAGCACGACCAGGCCGAGGGTTTCGAACCGAGTAGCTGACATGAACCGACCTGGAGCTGACAGGGAGCTGACATGGACATCGCCGCACTGATCACCTGGGTGATCACCGCGCTCGGGGGCTTCTATCTGCTCTACACCTGGATCAGCCGCGGCGGGCCGCGCAAACCCAGCACGAGCCGCTTTCCGCCGGGGCTGATCTTCGGGCACTTCGCGCTCGCCGCGATCGGGCTGGTGCTCTGGATCATCTACGTGATCACCGACAGCGAGACGCTGGCCTGGATCGCCTTCGTGCTGCTCGTACCGGTGGCGTTGCTCGGGTTCACCATGCTCGCGCGCTGGCTGCCGACGTACCGCAATCGGGCCACGGCCGCTGCGGATCCCCCGGCCGAGCGGCACTTCCCGATCGCGGTCGTCGGCGGCCACGGCCTGTTCGCGGTGGTGACCGTCGTCCTGGTGCTGCTGACCGCGCTAGGCGTCGGCGGAAGCTGACGTCAGTTCGCCGACCGGCAGCTCGACGCCGAGGCTGTTGGTCGCCGGGGCGAGCGGGCAGGTCCACTCGGGGCTGTAGGCGCAGGACGGGTTGTAGGCGAAGTTCAGGTCGACGACGAACCAGCCGCCGGCCAGGTCGCTGCCCAGGTCGGCGCCTTTGACGGTGTCGATCAGGTAGCGGCCGCCGCCGTACGTCTGCCTGCTGGTGTCCTTGACGGGCACGAACAGGCCGCCGCCGTACGACTCGAGCCACCAGACGTCGAGGTCGCCGATCGGCAGGTGCAAGGTGCCTACGCGAGAGAAGGGAATCGTGCCGTCCGTCGCCGACTCGAACTCCCAGTTGTCCGGTTTCACGTCGGTATCGATGGTGGTTTCGAAGCGGTACTGCGGGTCGTAGGGGGCGACCGGCGCTCCAGGGTAGGTCTCGCGCTGCTCGTCCGGGACCGGAGAAGCTGGGTGGTTCATCAGCAAGTTGTTGCGGGCGGCTTGCCAATAGGCGTGGGCTTGCGCCGGGTCGGGCTCGGTGCGGATGGCGCGGTACAGCTCGAAGACCTGGCGGCGCCAGTCGGCCACGGCCAGGGCGGGGGCTGGAAAGGTCACGGTTCTCCTCGTCGGCTTGGTCAGTTCTGCAGGGCTTCGGCCGAGTCGGCCCAGTACTTGTGGATGCGGTCCAGGTAGGACTGCGCCTGCGGGCCGGCTTTGCGGCCGCGGGCGAAGATCCGCATGTTGCCGCCGCCCGCGTTGTAGCCGAGGGCAAGCAATTCGTCCTTGGTGTAGAGCCCGGCGCGCTTCGCGGGCAGCCGCTTCGCGAGGTCGTGCAGGTGCCAGGCGGCGGCCTCGATGGCGAGTGCCGGGTTGTCCGGCAGCTCCTCCCACTTCCGCTTCGCGAAGTCCCGGCCGCGTTTGGTGTCGTCGAACGCGGCCTTGTGCATGTTCGCGATCCCGAACGCCGGATCCGAGTCCACCTCGGCCCACTGCCGCTCGAACTTCGGGTCGTGCGGCTTGTACGACTCGGCGTACAAGATTGCCATCAGCAACTGTGGGTTGATCCCTGCCTGCTTGGCGTAGCGCCGTACGTCGGTCGCGAAGTGCGCCGGGTCGTAGTCGTCGTACCAGGGCTTCACGGCCGTCGTGGTGGCGCTGGGCTTCGTCACTGTGGGCGTTGAGCTGGTTACTGGTTTCCCGGCGGTGTTCTTGTCCGAACAGGCAGCCCAGAAACCGACGCACAGTACGCCGACCGCGACCCAACCCCAATGCTTCGCCACCTGCACTCCTCCAACTTAGCCGTACGACGAACCACGCCTGTCCGAAGAGCGAAAATTCTGCCGCCGACCCGGCCAATTGGAGCGGAACCGGGCCGCCACACCGCATGATGTATCCACGGCGGCCGGGGAGTCCGGAGGGGGCGCCGACGCCGGCACGCCAGGAGACCTGCATGTCGTTCATCGACCCGACCACCGATGGCACCGCGGACACGTTCGCGCGGCTCGCCATCGAGCTGCACGACGCCCCGGGCGTCGAGGAGACCGTCGACGCGGTGGTCGAGTTCGCGCTGCAGGCCCTCAACTGCACGTACGCCGGGGTCGCGTTCGCCGCGCGGGGCGCCCGCCTGGAGGTCGCCGCGGTCACCGATCCGGTGGTCGCGGACATCTACGAGCTGCAGATCAGCAACGAGGACGGTCCGCTGGTCACGGCGATGCGCGAGCAGACGCCGGTGCTGATCCGGGACACCGCCGCCGAGACCCGGTGGCCGGTGTGGGCCGGGAAGGTCGCGGCTCTCGGGGTCCGCAGCGTCCTCGACGTACCGCTCACCGCCGGGCCGGTCCCCCGGCGTACGGTCGGCGTGCTCGGTCTGTACAGCCCCGACGCCGACGCGTTCGGCCCCGACGACGAGGCGGTCGCGCACATTCTGGCCAGGCATGCGTCGGTCGCCCTCGCGTCGGCGCGGCACGAGGCCTCGCTGGCCCAGGCGGTCGACGCCCGGAAGCTGGTCGGTCAGGCGATGGGCATCCTGATGGAACGCTTCGGCATCGACGCCGACCGGGCGTTCGCCGTCCTGCGGAGGTACTCGCAGGACACCAACACCAAACTGCGGGACGTCGCGCAGCAGCTCATCGACACCCGGAAGCTGCCCTAGCTGTTCAGCGTCGTACTCGGTAGCTCGCCGTACAGATCTCGGTACGCGGCGGTCATCCGGCCGTGGTGGTGGAAGCCCCACCGGGCCGCGATCGCCGCGACGGTCGTCTCGGTCGGGTCGGCGGCCAGCAGCTCCGCACGTACCTCGGCCAGCCGGAGGCGGCGGAGGTGGTCCAACGGCGTGGAGTCGAGGTGCCGCCGGAACGCCGCCTGCAGCGCGCGTACGGTGACACCCGCCGCGGCCGCGATGTCGGCGACGCCGATCGGCTGGTCGAGGTGGGACTCCATGTACGCGAGGGCGCGCTGGACCGTTCCGGGATGCGCCGCACGACCCTCGGGCTCGGTCATCGTGGTGTTCGGGAAGGTCGCCAGCACACTCGCGGCGAGCAGGTGCGAGGCGGAGGCGAGCACCAGCGGCGACTCCTTCACCAACGGGTTGCGCAGCACCTGGTCGCCGAGATAGGCGATCGTCCGTGACAGGTGCTGGGCGGCGTGCCGCGACTGCGGCCGGTGCCCGAGCAGCCGGACCGGTGCATCCTGCTTCCGGCTGACGCCGGCGACCTTGGTCAGCAGCGCGGGGTCGAACATCGTGATCGTGTACGACGAGCGGCAGACCTTCCCGGAGTACGGCCGGTCCGGAGGCGCGAACGAGACCAGGTCGCCCGGCCGGAACGCGTCCTCCCAGCCGTCCGTGGCGTGGTCCTCGACGCTGCCGGTGTACACCTCACAGAGACAGAGCTTGCCGAGCGGATCGGCGTCGTAGCTCATCTCGAACCCGATCTCGAGCCGGTCCACACTGATCGAGCCGGCCGCAGCACGCGCGATCCGGGTCCGCACCGTCGAAGACCCGCCACCGATCTGCATCTTCGTATAGGCCCGGTTCAGGAACTCCTCGGTCTCCCCCAGGTCCCGGCTCTCGAACAGCATCGACTCCATGCGCCCAATAGTGCCCGGCAATCCCGCGACCGGAACATCAACGGCGCCCCGCGCACTCGGGAAAGCGCTTGCTAGGGTTGGCCCATGATCTACGAGCTGAACCACGTCGGCGGCCGGGTGCGCGATCTCGAGGCGAGCCTGGCGTTCTACAGTGCGCTCGGCGCGGAGGTCGTCGACCGGTTGTTCATGCCGGGCGCGCGGGTCAGCCGGGTGCACCTCCAGCTCGCGACCGGTCTCATCGAGTTGCTCCACCACGAAGACCCGCAGGCGACGTACGGGCTGAACCATGTCGGGTTCATGACCGACGACCTGGACGGTGACTGGGCACGGCTGATGGCGCTCGGGTACGGCGAGCTGTCGTCACCACGCGTGGCCGGCAGCGGGCAGGGGCGGCTCGCGTTCCTGTCCGACCCGAACGGCGTCCGCGTCGAGCTCCTGCAGCGGTCCGAAGAGTTCCGGGTCGCGCCGATCACGACCGGCCCGGTGCAGGCGCTCTCGTACGTCGGAGTCGCAGCAGCGAACCTCGACGCCGCGACCCAGTTCTACGGCACCCACCTCGGCATGGAACAGGTCGCCGACGACACGTTCCGACTGGGCGCGGACGCGGTCAAACTGTTGCCCGCAGCAGCTGACCCGATCGACCACCTCGGTCTCGCCGTCGCCCGCACCGGCACGGAGCAGGACCCGGACGGCAACCGGCTCAGGTTTGGCTGACTAGCGGGGCTCGACCCGGAGGGTGGTGGGCTTCGCCGTGGCGTTGGTGATCGCGCGGGTGGACGAGCCGTTGCCGTACTTGGTGAAGTACGCGGCGTCGATCTCGTCGTCGGCGGTGTCGTCCGGGACGAACGTCACGTCGCGGGTCTCGCCGTCCCACGAGATCGCGCCCTCATGGTGGCGCACGACTCCCTTGTACCAGCCGCCTTCCGCGCCGCGGACCGACCGCACGTACAGCCGTCCGTCGACAACGACGTGCCACACGATGGTCAAGGTCCGCAACGATCCGTCCTGCCGGCGCCCGGCAACCCGAATCTCGTCGATCCGGTCCAGCGTGCGGAGTTCGTCAGGTGTCCAGGTGGTCATACCTTCACGCTACGTGGCTGTGGCACGCGAAGGCCCTAGGCTGAGCCGATGTTCGACTACGAGGCCGAAATGCGGTTCTATCAGCCGCGGTTTCGTGCTGCCTGTGGGGTGCGGGCGGGCGATCGGGTGCTCGACATCGGGTGTGGGAGTGGGCAAACGACCCGGGATGCGGCGCTGGACGCGGCGCCCGGGGTTGTCCTGGGTGTGGACATCTCGGAGAACAGGCTCGCGCAGGCGCCGCGTCTCGCCAATGTCAGCTACCTGCTCGCCGACGCCGCGACGTACGAGTTCGAGCGGTTCGACGTAGGCATCAGCCGCTTCGGGGTGATGTTCTTCGCGGATCCGGTGGCGGCTTTCTCGAACCTGCGGCGGGCTTGCGGACGGATCGTGCTGATGGTGTGGCAGCCGCGGGTCGAGAACGAGTGGGCGCGGGTGATCCCGGCGGCACTCGGCGGGGCGTTCCGCGACGACTCGCCGTTCTCGCTGGGTGATCGCAGCCGGGCGCGAGGCATTCTCACGGCCGCGGGGTTCGCCGAGCCGACGTTCACGGAACTGCGGGAGCCGGTGTATTACGGCCCCGACGTACAGACGGCGTACGACAACGTCCTTCAGCTTCATGAGCCGCAGAAGCTCCTGGCCGAGCTCGACCCGGCGGCTGCCGACCGCGGGCAGGAGGCGTTGCGGGAGACCCTCGCAGCCCATGACACCGGCGATGGGATCCTGTTCGACTCCGCCGTCTGGATCATCGAGGCGATGTGACTGGGGTCACATTCTCGGGTTGTCTATTCCGCGACGGCCTGGTCGACGCACGGGCAAGAGCACACCTACGAAGGAGCAGCACGACATGCGTAAGTTGATCACCACCGCGTTCATCTCGCTCGACGGCGTCGTGGAGGGGCCGGGCGGCGAGCAGGAGTACCGGAACGCCGGCTGGACCTTCAAGGACATCCCGTTCGAGCCGGCGGCGTACGCGATGAAGGGCGAGGAGCAGGAGGAGGCCACCGCGCTACTGCTCGGCCGGGTCAGCTACGAGGCGTTCGCGCCGGTGTGGCCGACGATGCCTGAGTTCCCGGGCTACCTGGCGATGCCGAAGTACGTCGTCTCGACCACGCTCCAGGAGAGCGACCTGGTGACGAACTGGAACGAGATCCACATCCTCCGCTCCCTCGACGACGTCGCCGCCCTGAAGGAGACCGAAGGCGGCCCGATCATCGTCAACGGCAGCGCCACGCTGAACCGCAACCTGTCCGACGCCGGCCTGATCGACCAGTACAACCTCCTGGTCTTCCCGGTCCTCCTCGGCGCCGGCAAACGCCTCTTCAGCGAAGCCGACCGCGACAAGCAGCAACTCACCCTCACCTCCAGCGAGACCTACCCCAACGGCATCCAAAAACTCCAGTACAACGTCCAACACTGACCCTGTACTACGGTTCCGGCATGATCGAGGTGCGGGCGGCGGAGGTGTTCGAGGATGTTCGGCTCGTGATCGGGCCGAAATCGCCGACCTCGACGGTGTGTTTTTGTTTGAGTTATCGCGTTCCGTCGAAGGTGAACAATTCGTTGCGGGGGGCTGCTCGGGCGGAGTATGTGGCTGGGTTGTGTGCGGCGAAGCCGGCGCCTGGGGTGTTGGCGTACGACGGGGAGACGCCGGTGGGATGGGCGGCGGTGGCGCCGCGGGCCTCGACGACGTTTGCCCGGAACCGGAAGATTCCGCACCTCGACGAGCTGCCGGTGTGGTCGCTGTGGTGCATCCGGGTGCGGCCGGGGCATCGTGGGCAGGGGATCTCGCACGCGTTGATCGCGGGCGCCGTCGAGTTCGCGCGGGCGAACGGGGCGCCCGTGGTCGAGGCCTATCCGTTGGACAACGGTGACAGCAAGGTCGATCTGACGATGGCGTACGCCGGGATCCGGAAGAACTTCGAGAGCGCGGGTTTCCGTAAGGCGGCCGACACCACGTCGACGCTGGCCGGGCACCCGCGCATTCTCATGCGCCTGGACCTTCGCTGAGCCAGCGCGCCGCCGCGTTGTAGGTGTCGTCCGGCGTCCGGTTGAACGCGATCGCGGCGCCCGGCGCGTACCGGCGGATCAGGTTGATGATCATCTCGAACAACCCGGACTGCTCCTCGGACCGCCGGATCCCGCCACCGACGACCACAACCTCCGACGACCAGCACCCGCGGCTCGCTCACCATTTCAGGACAGTAGGCCCTCGAGCAGGTCAGGCGGTCATGAACCGTTGTTCGAGGGTGTCGAGGAAGGACTGGACCTGGCGGTAGGTGTCCGAGCTGTAGGCGCCCACGCTGCGTTCGGTGTTGAGGGCTTCGCGCATGGCCTCGAGGTAGCGGCGTTGGATGGTGGCCATCTGGTCTCGGGTGTCCGGCTTGGCGGGGCGGAGTTGCTGGCTGCCGGAGATCAGGCGCGGGACGATGCGGTCCTTCAACGAGTGCACCACCTCGGGGTCCAGGGGTTCGCCGTCGATCGTCTGGTCCTCGAGCGGCCCTAGCGCGTCGATCGCGGCGGAGCCGATCTGACGCATCAACTCCTGGACGGAGTCGCGTCTGTCCTCGGCGGTTTCCGCGGCGAAGTTCATCTTCGCGATCACCGCGGGCAACGAGATCCCGAACGCCACCAGCGTGAACAGCGCGACGACGAAGGCCGCGAGTACGACGGTTGCGCGGTGCGGCGTACCGGCTGGGATGGTCTGAGCCGCGGCGACCGTGACGACGCCGCGCATGCCGGCCCACGCGAGGACGAGCAGACCGCGGCCCGTGATCGGCTCCCGTTCCTCGAAGTCCGCGTCGGCACGGCTGCGGGCCAGCCGTTTGCGCGCCCACGCGACCCGGTTCTCCTCGCGTTGGCTCGACGGCTCCATCGCCTCCAGGCGCTCTTCGAACTCGTCCAGCTGGGCCTGTACCTGCTCGAGCCGATCAGCCGGACCGAAGTGACTCTGCAGCGCCGGCCACGCCAACCCGAGGAACCGCAGCCCGATCAGCAGCCCGACCACGAGCAGTACCAGTCCCGCCAGCTCGCCGAACGAGGTCTCCGTACGAGCGTCGTTCACGAGCTCGGGCAGCTCGTACCCCATCGCCAGGAAGACGCCGCTCTCGAGGATGAAGCTGATCGTCGTCCACGTGGTCGACTGCGTCTGCCGATCACGCGCGCTGAACCGCCGATTCCCGAGCGCCCCGGTCAGCAACCCGGCGATCACGACCGCGAGTACGCCGCACGCGTGCGCCTCCTCCGCCGGGAAGTACGCGAGGAACGGCACCGCGAACGAGATCGTCGTGTTCAGCACCGGGTCGTCGAGCCGCTGCCGCAGCAGTACGGTCAGGTACCCGACCACGCCACCGATGAGGATCGCGCCGACGACCGCCCAGACGAAGTCGAGCACGGTGTGCCCGAGGCTGAAGTGGGTGGTCACGGCCAGCGCAGCCAACGCGGTACGCAGTACGACGAGCGCCGACGCGTCGTTGACGAGACTTTCACCTTCGAGCACCGTCATCAGCCGCGGCGGTAACCCGACCCGATGCCCGATCGCCGTCGCCGCGACCGCGTCCGTCGGACTGACCACGGCGCCGAGTGCGACCGCCAGCGCGAACGAGATGCTCGGGAACACCGCGTGTACCAGCGCCCCGATCACCAGCGCGGACACGATCACCATCACCACGGACAGCCACGAGATCAGCCCGAAGTTCCGCCGTACGTCGATCACCGGCAACTTCACCGCGGACGTGTAGAGCAGCGGCGGCAGCACGCCCGCGAGGATGATGTCGGGCTCGATGTGGATGGCCGGCGTACTCGGCAGGTAACTGGCCCCGATCCCGAGCGCGACCAGCAGCAGCGGTGCGGCCACGCCGGTACGCCGGGCGAACACCGACGCCGCGATCATGATCGCAAGCCCGGCACCGGCTATCAGCACGAACTCGTGGTCCACGCGACCGCAGTCTACGGCTGGCCAGGGTGGGAACCAGGGATTCCCACTGGTGTCACGGGCGTGCATCAGCGGCAGATTGGGAGCAGCGAAACACACAGCTCCCTGGAGGAAGTCATGAGCACCGACCTGAAGTTCGAAGCCGTTGTCATCCCGGTGGCCGACGCCGACCGGTCGAAGGAGTTCTACACCGGCCTCGGCTGGCGCCTGGACGCGGACTTCGCGTTCGACAACGGTTTCCGGGTCGTCCAGTTCACCCCGCCGGGCTCCCCCGCTTCGGTCCAGTTCGGTACCAGCATCACCACCGCGGAGCCGGGTACGGCGCAGGGCCTCTACCTGGTCGTCGACGACGTCGAGGCCGCCCGTTCCGAGCTGCTCGAAGCCGGTGCGAAGGTCACCGACGTGTTCCACCCGAGCGCGCCGGGCGCCCAGTTCGAGGCCGGCGACACGAGCAGCCGGATCGCAGGGCCCGCGGACGACCGCTCCAGCTACGGCTCGTTCGCGACGTTCAGCGACCCCGACGGCAACACCTGGCTGCTGCAGGAGGTCACCAAGCGCCTCCCGGGCCGCGTCGACGACGCGACGTACGCCTCGGTCGACGACCTGGAAGCCGCCCTCCGCCGCGCCGCCACCGCCCACGGCGAACACGAGGCCCGCACCGGCCAGGCCGACGAGAACTGGCCGGCCTGGTACGCCGCCTACATGCTCGCCGAACGCACGGGTTCCGAACTACCGCAATAAGCGATGTAGAGAACGCCGTCGCGGCTCCGTCCTCCGGGCAACGAACCACTACCGGAGGAGAATCACACAATGGCGATCAAGCGGCTGGATCACATCGGCGTCGTGGTCGAGGACCTCGCGGCGGCGAAGGCGTTCTTCCTCGAGCTCGGGATGGAGCTCGTCGGTGAGACCACGGTCTCCGGGCCGTGGGTCGAGGGCGTGTCCGGGCTGCCCGGGGTGGTTGCGGACATCTCGTTCCTGCGCACCCCGGACGGACACGGGCAGCTCGAGCTCACGACGTACCGCAAGCCGCTCGCGACCACCGCCGAGCCGTCGGCGCCGCCGAACACGCTGGGGATCCGGAACCTGATGTTCGCCGTCGACGACGTCCGCGACACCGCCGAGCGGCTGAAGGCGCACGGCGGCGAACTGGTCGGGACGATCGAGGAGTACACGCCCTCGAAGTACTTCTGCTACCTGCGCGGCCCGCAGGGCATCATCATCGCGCTCGCCGAGGACTAATTGTCGGTGCCGGTGGCTAGCGTGCGAGGCATGAACCGGATCGATCGGTTGTATGCGCTCGCGGAGGAGTTGCGGGCGGCCGGACCCCGTGGGCGTACGGCGCGGCAGTTGGCGGCGCGTTTCGAGGTGAGCGTGCGGACCATCGAGCGGGACCTGAGCGCGCTCGGACAGGCCGGCGTACCGCTGGCGACCAAGCAGGGGCGCACCGGTGGTTACTCCGTGGACCGCGCGATGAGCCTCCCGCCGTTGAACTTCACGCCGCGGGAGGCGATGGCGGTCGCGGTGGCCCTCAGCCGCAGCGACCATGTGCTGTTCGCACGGGACTCGCGGACCGCGCTGCAGAAGATCGTCGCCGCGATGCCGCAACGGGACCTCGACGAGGCGCGGACCGCGGCCGCCAAGGTCCGGCTGCTCGTCCGGCCGGTGCCCGACCCGGACGGCGAGGTCGCCGAGCGGATCTGGCGTGCGGTCCGCGACAACCAGGTGCTGCGGATCCAGTACACCGATGTCGGCGGGATCGAGACGCTCCGCGAGATCGAGCCGCAGCACGTCGTCGTCGGCCCCAACGGCTCGTACCTGACCGCCTGGTGTCACCTCCGCGAGGAGGACCGGGTGTTCCGGATGGACCGGATCAGCAAGGCCGAGCCGACCGCGACGCTGCCGCAGCGCCCGCAGGCCACCGGCGACCTGAAGGTCGACGGGTACGAGACCAAGCTGCCGGCCGCGGCGCTGCGTCCCGAGGATCTTTTTCCAACTCCGACATAGGGCTGTCGCGAACCGCTGACAGCGTGGTTCGCACAAGCCCCGTTCGAGTTGAAGGAGAAGTTCCATGAGTACTCCCGCACCCGGCACGCTCGCCTGGTTCGAGGTCGCGACCGACAACCCCGACGCCGCCGAGAAGTTCTACGGCAGCCTGTTCGACTGGTCGTTCGAGTCGTCCGGAAGCCTGACGTCCGGCGGCCTCGACTACCGCAACATCACCGCGTCCGGCGCACCGCAGCCGATGGGCGGCCTGTTCGCCACTCACGGCGAGCTGCCGAACCACGCCGTCTTCTACATCCTGGTCGCCGACGTCGAGGCGACCTGCGCGGACGCCGAGCAGCTCGGCGGGACAGTGGTGAACAAGCGCATCGGCAACGGCGGCGGTACGCCGGACTTCGCCTACCTGCGCGACCCGTCCGGCAACCAGTTCGCCGTCTTCACGCCGCGCCCGGAGTGAAGTCACCCGTCCCCGCCGGTTTTCCGGCGGGGACGCCGCCCGGAGTGAGCTTGCCCGTCCCCGCCGGTTTCCGGCGGGGACGCGCCCGTGATCGTTCAGACCGCCAGCCGGCCGCCGTCGACCGGGAGGGTGGCGCCGTGCACCATCGACGCCGCGTCGGAGGCCAGGAAGACGATGCCGGCGGCAACTTCTTCCGGGGTGCTGACGCGCTGGAGTGGCGTCGTACCGGCGAGATTGTCCAGGTTGTCCCCCATCACCGCCGTACCCTCGGTCCGGGTCGGGCCGGGGCTGACCGCGTTCACCCGGACCCCGGACGGCCCGAACTCGGCGGCCCAGGCGCGGGTCAGCAGCTCCACGGCCGCCTTGCTCGAGCCGTACGCCGCCATGCCCGCCATCCCGAAGTACGCGACCATCGTCGTCACGTTCACGATCGCCCCCGCTCCCCGCGCCGCCATCAGCGGAGCGAGCTCGGCGACCAGGTAGAACGGTGCCCGCACGTTCACGGCGTACACGGCGTCGAAGTCGGTGTCGGCGAAGTCCGCCGTCGGCCCGAACGGGAAGATCCCGGCGTTGTTGACCAGTACGTCGACATGGCCGCCGCCCAGGTCGATTGCCTGCTTGGCCAGCGCGCGCACGCTCGTCAGGTCGGCCAGCTCGGCGGCCACGAAGTCCGCCGTACCGCCCGCTGATCGGATGCCCTCGACCACCTGCTTGCCGCGGTCGGCGTCCCGGCCGCTGATCACCACGTGCGCGCCGCGGGCCGCGAGCTGCTCGGCGACCGCGCGACCAATGCCGCTGTTGCCGCCGGTCACGAGTGCGGTCCGGCCGGCGAAGTCCTGCGTCATATCGGTTTCCATCCTCTGGTCGGAGTCAGTACTCCGATAGTTCGCCGACGAAATTGGAGTATCAACTCCAAAATCAGTACGGTGGCGGTATGACGAAGGCGCTGACGAAAAAGGGGCAGGCGACCCGGGACCGGATCGTGGCGGCCGCGGCACAGCTGATGCTCGAGCAGGGCGTCACGCGGACCACGATCGAGGACATCCAGGCCGCCGCCGGGGTCAGCCCGTCGCAGCTGTACCACTACTTCCCCGGCAAGGACGCGCTGGTGTCGGCCGTCATCGACCACCAGACGACGCGGACGCTCGACATCCATCAGGGGCCGCTGGATCGGCTCGACTCGATCGACGCGCTCGGCAACTGGCGCGATCTGATGATCGGGACGCTGACCGAGATGCGGTGCATCGGCGGGTGTCCGCTCGGATCGCTGGCGAGTGACCTGTCCGAGAGCGATCCGGTCGCGCGTGTTCAGCTCGCGGGGGCGTTCGCGCAGTGGCAGGAGCTGATCCGTGCCGGGCTGGCGGACATGCAGGCGCGCGGCGAGTTGGCTGCTGACGCCGATCCGGGCGAGCTCGCGGTCGCGATGCTGGCCGCCGTACAAGGTGGGCTGTTGCTGAGTCAGGTGAACCGTGATCCGGCCCCGCTGCGGATCGCCGTGGACACGATGATCGCGCACCTGCACGCTCTGACCCGGCCCGCGGTTCCGTAGGGTTCGGGGTATGGGTAGCAGTGTCTACGTTGCTTCTGTCGAGGGGACTACCGGGAAGTCGACGGTGGCTCTGGGGGTGCTCCAACAGCTGTCGCGGCGGGTCGGGCGGGTCGCGGTCTTCCGGCCGATCGTCCGGGCCGATACCGCCACGCACGGCGGGCGGGACTACGTCCTCGATCTGCTGATCTCGCAGGACGCCGTCGAGCAGTCGTACGCCGACGGGGTGGGCGTAACGTACGACGCCGTCCACGAGGACCCGGATGCGGCGCTGGACACGATCGTGCAGCGCTACCACGCGGTGGCGGAGAAGGCCGACGCGGTGGTGATCGTCGGGAGCGACTACACCGATGTCGGTACGCCGACCGAGTTCTCGTTCAACGCGAAGATCGCGGCGAATCTCGGCGCGCCGGTGCTGCTGGTGCTGAACGGGTTCAACAGGACTCCGCACGACGTCCGGGCGATCGCCGACATGGCGGCCGCCGAACTGGCCGCCAACCACGGTTCGTTGTTCGCGGTGATCGTGAACCGCGTCGGCTCCGACCCGACCGAGACCGGCGCGGTAGGCGGTGGCGGGGATCGGGCCGCGGGGGCGGCGCTGGTTGCGGCGCTCGAGGGGATCGGGGCGCCGGCGTTCGCGATTCCTGAGGAGCCGGTGCTGAATCAGCCGCTGGTCGCGGACCTCCTCGCGCCGATCGGCGGGCGTCTGCTGAGCGGTGATCCGCAGTTGCTGAACCGCGAGGTCACCGGCCTGATGATCGCCGGCATGACGATGCCGAACGTCCTCGACCGGCTCTTCGACGGCGCCGCGGTCGTCACCGCCGGCGACCGCCCCGAGGTCGTGCTGGGCGTCGTGATGGCCCACGCCTCCCGCACCTTCCCGCAGATCGCCGCGATCATCCTCAACGGCGGTTTCGAGCTCCCGAACCAGGTCCAGCGCCTGATCGAGGGCCTCGGTGTCACCCTCCCGCTGATCGAGACCGGCCTCGGCACCCAGGCCACCTCCACCAAACTCACAGCGGTCCGCGGCCGCCTCACCAAGGACGCTCCGCGCAAGATCGACACCGCGCTCGCGCTCTTCGACCAGTACGTCGACGGCCCGGCGCTCCTCGACCAGCTCGCGCTGGCGCGGAGCAGCGCGGTCACCCCGCTCATGTTCGAGCACCGGCTCGTCGACCGCGCCGTCTCGGACCGCCGCCACATCGTTCTGCCCGAAGGCGAGGAGGAGCGCATCCTCCGCGCCGCCGACGTCCTCCTGCGGCGCGGCGTCGCCGACCTGACCCTGCTCGGCGACCCGACCACGATCAGCCAGAAGGCCGCGACGCTCGGCGTCGACGTGAGCGCGGCAACCGTCGTAGATCCCGAGCACAGCGAGCTGGCCGAGCGGTTCGCCGCCGAGTACCACCGGCTGCGGCAGCACCGCGGCGTCGACCTCGACCGCGCCCGCGAGCTGGTCCGGGACGTCTCGTACTTCGGCACGATGATGGTCCAGCTCGGGCTCGCGGACGGGATGGTCTCCGGCTCCGTGCACACCACCGCGCACACGATCCGCCCGGCGCTCGAGGTGGTGAAGACCGTACCGGACGTGTCCGTGGTCTCGTCGGTGTTCTTCATGTGCCTGGAGAACCAGGTCCTGGTGTACGGCGACTGCGCGGTGAACCCCGACCCGAACGCGGAACAGCTCGCGGACATCGCGATCTCGTCCGCCGCGACCGCCGCCGCGTTCGGGGTCGAGCCACGGGTCGCGATGCTGTCGTACTCGACCGGCTCGTCCGGTACCGGTACCGACGTCGAAAAGGTGTCCAAGGCAACGACCATCGTCCGGGAACGCGCGCCGGAACTGCCGGTCGAAGGGCCGATCCAGTACGACGCCGCGATCGACGCGGCCGTGGCGCGGACGAAGCTGCCGGACTCCCCCGTGGC
Source organism: Kribbella jejuensis (assembly GCF_006715085.1). NCBI lineage: Bacteria > Bacillati > Actinomycetota > Actinomycetes > Propionibacteriales > Kribbellaceae > Kribbella > Kribbella jejuensis. The sequence continues at coordinate 758,437 of NZ_VFMM01000003.1, forward strand.
CGGAAAGGCGACGGTCTTCGTATTTCCGGACCTGAACACCGGCAACAACACCTACAAAGCCGTACAGCGCTCGGCGAACGCGGTCGCGGTCGGGCCGGTGCTGCAGGGCCTGCGGAAACCGGTGAACGACCTGTCCCGCGGAGCGACGGTCCGCGACATCATCAATACGGTCGCGATCACCGCGATCCAGGCACAGCAGGGTGAAACGCGATGACCGAACACGTGCTGGTGATCAACGCCGGGTCTTCATCGCTGAAGTACAGCCTGGTCGACGCGGCGACAGGCGAGGCGGCGGCGACCGGGCTGGTCGAGCGGATCGGCGAGGACCGGAGTCACCACGTGCACAACGGGCACGAGGACGATCAGCGCGTTCCCGATCACGAGGCGGCGCTCGAGGCCGCGGTCCAAGTCTTCGACAAGTACGGTCCTTCGCTGTCCGAGATCGAGATCGTGGCAGTCGGGCATCGCGTCGTCCATGGTGGTGACCGGTTCGCGGCGCCGGCGCTCGTGGACGACGACCTGATCGCCGCAGTGAAGGACCTGATCCCGCTCGCGCCGTTGCACAATCCGGCGAACCTCGAGGGGATCGAGGTGGCGCGCCGGCTGTTCCCGGACCTCCCGCACGTCGCGGTCTTCGACACCGCGTTCCACCAGACGCTGCCGCCGTACGCCTACACCTACGCCGTACCGTCGTCCTGGCTCGACGACTACGGCATCCGGCGCTACGGGTTCCACGGAACGTCGCACGCGTTCGTGTCGGAGCAGGCGGCGCGCGTACTCGGCCGCGATCCCGGCGACGTCAACATGATCGTGCTGCACCTCGGGAACGGTTGCTCCGCGGCCGCGGTGCGCGGCGGGCAGTCGGTCGACACGTCGATGGGGTTCACGCCGTTGGAGGGTCTCGTGATGGGGACCCGCTCGGGTGATGTCGATCCGGCGATCCACGGCCATCTCGCCCGGGTCGCGGGCCGGACCGCCGAGGAGACGGACCGCTCGCTGAACTCGGAGTCCGGGCTCAAGGGCCTGACCGGCGCGAACGACTTCCGTGAGGTACTGCGGTTGCGCGCGAACGGCGACGAGCGCGCGAAGCTGGCGTTCGACCTCTACTGCTACCGGCTGAAGAAGTACATCGGCGCGTACTACGCCGTCCTCGGGACCGTCGACGCGGTCGTGTTCACCGCGGGTGTCGGGCAGCACTCGGCCGAGGCGCGCGCCGCCGCGGTCGCCGGACTCGAGGGACTCGGCATCCACCTGGACCCGATCCGCAACGCCGACCCGTCCGGCCCGGTCGTCTCCACCGACGAGAGCCCGGTGAAGGTGTTGGTCATTCCCACGAACGAGGAATGGGAGATCGCCCGCCAGTCGGTGGCGGTGCTGGCCGCCCGCTGAAACAACGGCCCGGTTGGGCGTACATTGAATGCTGGTGACCCCAACCATGCCCCAGGTCAGATTCCACAGCGAAGAACCGACCGCCGTCCGCCGAACAGTGCTCGACCCTGAGCAGCTGGCGGACTGGGTCCCTTCGGCCTGTGCGACGGTCGCCGAGCACCTGCGGCTGCACGGCATCGCCCCCGCCGGGTACCCGTTCGCCCGCTACCACGCGCTACCGGACGGCGAGATCGAGGCCGAGGCCGGGTTCCCCGTCGCGGCGCCCGTCACCGACAGCGACCAGATCGAGCCGTCCAAACTCCCTGCCGGGCCGGTCCTCGCTGTCTGGCACACCGACCCGGACCAGCAGCTCGCCGAGACCTACCACACCGTCGACGACTGGCTGGACACCACGCACGCTGCGCCGACCGGCGACCGCTGGGAGGTCTACCACGATCTCCCGACCTGCGACCGCGTCGGCACCCGCATCGAGATCATCCAGCCGATCACCTTCGCCACGACCTGACCGCGACGCCCGTCGGGTGTCCCTCTCCGGGTACTCTCAGCCGCCGCTGCTAGCATGGGTCCGACCTGGGGAGGATGGTGCATGGGGGCTCTGAGGGCACTGGCAGCCGGTGTGCTGGTGCTGGCCTTGGCGAGTGGTTGCCACGACGCATCGAATTCGGCGAACAAGACCGCCGGCGACGGCAGCTCCACCTCGGCACCGCCCGGCGGAACGGCGAGCCGCCCGGGCGATGACGCCTGGCGGATTCCGGACCGGCTGGTCGCCCGTCCGAACGAGCTGGCCGGGTACGCGGACCACGTCAGCGTCCGCAGCGGCGAGCCGTTCCGGCTGTTCGTCACCTCGCCCGAACACGCCTTCACCGTCCGCGCCTTCCGGATCGGCTGGTACGGCGGCGCCGGCGCGAAGCTGATCTGGACCTCGCCGGAGATCCCCGGCCCGACCCAACCGCAGCCGATCCTGACCAAGGACCGGATGGTCACCGCGATCAACTGGTCGCCGACGACGACCGTCCAGACCAGGGACTGGCCGGCCGGCAGCTACCTGTTGTTGCTCCGGGCATCGAACGGCAAGGAGACCTACGTCCCGATCGTGATCCGCTCGGGCAGCGCCCGTGGCGCGGTGCTGATCGTCAGCGGCGTCAACACCGACCAGGCCTACAACGGATGGGGCGGATACGACCTGTACGTCGGCGCGCACAAGCACTCGCACGACCAGCGGTCGCTGATGGTCACGTTCGACCGCCCGTACGGCTACAACCCGGCTCGCGGCGTCCTGCACGACAATCTTCCGCTGGTCCAGCTGGCCGAACGCAGCGGCGTACCGCTCGCCTACGCGACCAGCGTCGACCTGCAGGCCGACCCCGGCCTGCTCAACGGCGCCCGTGCGATCGTCTTCGGCGGGCATGACGAGTACTGGTCGCTGCCCATGCGCCAAGCCGTCACCAGGGCGCGGGACGCCGGCACGAACCTCGCCTTCCTCGGCGCCAACTCGATCTACCGGCGAATCCGCTACGCCGCCGACCCGCACGGCCCGAACCGGATCATCGTCGACTACAAGGACGCCGGGCTGGACCCGATCCACAACGCGCCCGACACGACGGTGAACTGGCGGCAGAACCCGTACCCGAACCCGGAGAACAGCCTGGTCGGCATGCTCTACGAGTGCCACCCGGCCAAGGGTGCGTTCACCGTCCGCGACCCGAACTTCTTCCTCTTCGCGGGCACCGGCGCGAAGGCGGGGTCGGCGTACCCGGGGCTGGTAGGCAACGAGGCGGACCGGGCCTACCCGATCGCGGGCACACCGGCCGACCTGCAGGTGGTGGCGCACTCCCCCACAACCTGCGACAAGCGGCACACGTTCTCGGACGCGACGTACTACACGGCGAAGTCCGGCGCCGGGGTGTTCGCCACCGGGACGATCGAGTGGGTCCGCGCGCTGCAAGGGCCAGATCCGGAGTACGGCGTCGGCCCGGCGTCGGTGGCCTTCGCCCAGAAGGTCACCCTCAATCTGTTCACCGCGCTGGCCGCCGGGCCGATGGGCCGCACCCATCCCGCGATCGGCAACCTGGCCGCCGTGCACGACCTCGCCACCACCGCGACGGGCACCGGAGGCCCGATCGGACAGTCCCCCGGTCCCAGTAGCGACTGAGCGCACTCGGGTGGAAGAGGACTGTGAGTTCTCGTCCGTTCGGTGTGCTGCGGCTACGCGTTCTGGGTGATTCGCCGAGCCTGCCGGCAACTTACCGTGAGTCCATCGTGAGGGGGCTCACCATGGCCGGACGCTTGGAGCGGGGCCGGCGGCGCGTCGTGTCGCTGGTAATGGCTACGGTGCTGGGGGTATCCGTACTGTTGGGAGTTGCGGGGCGGAGTTTCGCCGCGCAGGCGGTCGACGAGGTGCATTACACGTTCACCTCGCCGACGTCGGTCGCGATCGACTGGCGTGGTGACGCCAACGACGTCCGGTGGGGCCCGACGTCGGCGTACGGCAACACCGCCCAGGGGGTCGCGTCGGCGTGGACGCCGTGGTCGTCACCCGGGCCGTTCTGGCAGTTGCAGCTGGACGGGCTCACCCGCGGTGCGACGTACCATTACTCGATCGGCGGCGGTCCGGACTACACGTTCCACACGCCACCGACCGGCAGCTTCCGGTTCGATGCGATCGGTGACGTCGGCGACACGGTCAGCTTCTCGAAGCTCGGCGCGACCCTGTCGGCGATCGCCAACGACGAGCCGTCGTTCGTGCTGATGGTGGGCGACCTGACCTATGCGAACGCGACCGGCGCGAGCATCAGCGTGGTCGACCAGCACTTCAACGACGCGATGAACTCGTTCGCGACGTCCGCGGCGTACATGCCTGCCTGGGGCAACCACGAGTACGACGTACCCGGATCGGACGACCTGCGCAACTACAAGGGCCGGCTGCTGATGCCGAACGCGCAGGCCTCTCCGGGATCGCCCGCGATCTCGTGCTGCGGCGACGACTGGGGCTGGTTCGATGCCGGCCCGGTGCGGTTCATCGAATACCCCGAGCCGTGGACCGGCGCGTGGGCGGACTGGCAGACCAAGGCCAACGTGCTGATGAGCCAGGCGCAGAACGACCCGTCGATCAAGTACATCATCACCGACGGGCACCGGCCCGCGTACTCCACCGGCTACCACCCGGGCGAGGCCCAGCTGGCGAGCATCCTGGACGGCTTCGGCAGCTCGTACAGCAAGTACGTGCTCAACATCAACGGTCACTCGCACGACTACGAGCGGTTCCAGCCGATCCAGGGCGTCACCCACATCACCGTCGGTGCTCCGAGCTCGCTCGAGCAACCGTGGTCCGGTACGGACCCGCGGACCGCGTTCCGCGCCATGCACCTGTCGCACCTGCGCGTCGACGTGTCCGACACCGGTCTGCGGATCCAGTCCGTGTGCGACCTGGCCACCAGCAAGGACGACATGACGTGCGCGCAGGGCAGTGTTCTCGACGAGTACACGATCGGCACGCCACCGTCGACTCCGCCGAAGACGCAGTACTACGTCGACAAGACGGTCCTCTGCTCCGACACCGGCCCCGGCACCGCGGACATGCCGTACTGCACGATCACCAAGGGCGTGGCACGGCTCCAGGCCGGTTACATCCTCTACATCGGCAACGGCACGTACGCCGAGAGCATCAAGCCGTCGGTGTCCGGGACTGCCGCGGCACCGATCACCATCACCGCCTGGCCTGGGCGAAGTCCTGTGGTCACTGGTGTGACCAACGGTGTGTACCTGTCACAGAAGAGCTATGTCACGGTGTCGAACCTGACCGTCACGGCAACTGTTGCCGACGGCATCTACGTCACGAAGAGCGACCACATCGTTGTCAGTGGCAACCGTGTGTCCGGCTCCGGGCACCCGGTCCAGGGGCAGACCGCACCCGGGATCAGCATCCGGACGACGAACTCGTCGCAGGTGCTGAGCAACACGGCCGACCACAACAACGGCACCGGCATCTACATCACCAGTACGAGCACCGGCACCTTGGTGGCCGACAACGAGGCGAGCTTCAACGCCGAGGGCTGGCAGCGCAACGCCAACGGGATCAACGTGACCAGCCCGGGAAACACCGTCCTGCGCAACGTCACCCACGACAACGAGGACTCCGGCATCCAGTTCTACACCGGCGCAGACAACAGCGTGGCCGCGTTGAACGTGACCTACAACAACGGCGACCACGGCATCGACGACCTGAACGTGACCGGCGGCCGGATCATCTCCAACACCGTCTACCGCAACTGCACCAGCGGGATCAACGTCGAGGGCACATCCACCAACTACGTCATCGAGAACAACGTTGCCGTCGACAACGCGGTGTACCCGGCGTACAACGGGATCGCCTGCTCCCGCCGGGCCGGCAACATCGGGATCTGGGACTCCGCGCCGCCGACCACGACGGTCGACCACAACCTGGTGTGGCTGACGAAGTCCGGAACGCTCTACGTGTTCAAGACGCCGTACACGTCGCTCGCAGCCATGCAGGCCGCCACCGGACAGGAAGCCGCCGGCGTGCAGAGCGACCCGCTGTTCTTCGACGCACCGACCTGGAACCTGCAACTGAAGGAAGGCTCCGCGGCCATCGACCGCGGCGACTCCGCCGTGTCCGGTGCGCAACCGGCCGACGTTCTGGGAAACGGCCGGATCCGCGACCCGAACGTGGACAACTCCAAGGCCTCGGGTCCGCGGCTGTACGACGACCTCGGCGCGTACGAGTTCCAGCCGGACGTCGCCCCGGCGCCGACACCGCCGACGGCACGGCTGAGCGTCTCCCCGACCAGTGGTACCGCACCGTTGGCTGTCACCGCGAACGCCGGTGGATCGACCGACCCGCAAGGCCAGGCGCTGACCTACGCGTTCGACTTCGGCGACGGCAGCACCAGCGGTCAGCAGTCGGCGAGCACCGCCACGCACACCTACACGACTGCGGGCACCTACACCGTGTCAGTACGAGCCACGGACACCAGCGGCCTGTACGACACCGCTACGCAGGTCGTGACCGTGAGCCCAGCGGCACCGACCGCGCCGACCGCTCACGTGGTGCTGACACCGGCGTCCGGACTGACGCCGTTGCACGTCACCGCCGACGCCAGCGGCTCGACTGATCCGCAGGGACAGGCCCTGAGCTACGCGTTCGACTTCGGTGACGGTACGACGACCGGCCCGCAGCCGAACGCTTCCGTGGCCCACACGTACACGACGGCCGGCAGCTACACGGTCTCGGTCACCGTCACCAACACCAGTGGCCTGTCCGACACCGCGACCGCGGGCGTCACGGCGACCGCGCCGGCCGCGCCGACCGCCGTACTGAACGTGACGCCGGCATCAGGGCTGCCGCCGATGCAGATCACTGCTGACGGCACCGCCTCGAGTGATCCGCAGGGCCAGCCGCTCAGCTACGCCTTCGACTTCGGTGACGGCATGACGTCCGGCCCGCAGGCCGCCCCGACCGCCACCCATGTCTACAACACGTCCGGGACGTACACCGTCAAGCTGACCGTGACGGATACGAGCGGCCTCAGTAACAGTACGACGCAACTCGTCACGGTCGCCGTACCGGCGTCGGCACCGACTGCGGCGCTGACCGTCTCGCCGAGATCCGGCGGCGTGCCGTTGCCGGTCACCGCGGATGCGAGCGGTTCGAGTGACCCGCAGAACCAGACGTTGAGCTACAGCTTCGACTTCGGTGACGGAAGCCCGATCACCGGACCGCAAGCCACGGCCACCGCCACGCACACGTACGCCGCGGCCGGGACGTACACCGTCCGGGTGACTGTGACGAACACCAGCGGCCTGTCCGACACGACCACCGCGACCGTTACTGCGGTAGCAGCACCGACCGCGCAGTTGACCGTCACTCCGGCCTCCGGCCTTGCCCCACTGCAAGTCGCGGCCAATGCCGGCGGCTCCAGCGACCCGCAGAACCAGACGCTGAGCTACGCCTTTGACTTCGGCGACGGTGTCAGCACCGGCTCGCAGGCCGCGGCGACTGCAAACCACACCTACACGACAACAGGCACCTACACCGTCGCGGTAACGGTCACCAACACCACCGGCCTGTCCGACACCAAGACCGCCACAGTCACCGTCAACCAGCCCGCCCCGCCGAGCGCCGCGCTCACGGTGACACCGAGCTCTGGCCTGACGCCGCTGCAGGTCACCGCTGATGCCGGCGGTTCCACCGATCCACAAGGCCAGGCCCTGACCTACGCCTTCGACTTCGGCGACGGCGCCACCACCGGCACACAGCCGACGTCGACCGCAACGCACACCTACACCACAGCCGGGACGTATACGGCGAAGGTGACCGTCACCAACACCAGCGGACTGTCGAACACCACAACCGCGACCGTCACGGTCAACCAGCCGGCCGCACCCACCGCCGCGCTCACGGTGACACCGAACTCCGGCCTGACGCCGCTGCAGGTCACCGCTGATGCCGGCGGCTCGACTGATCCACAAGGCCAGACCCTGAGCTACGCCTTCGACTTCGGCGACGGCGCGACCACCGGCCCGCAGGCCGCGTCCACGGCGACCCACACCTACACGACGGCCGGCGCCTACACGGTCAAGGTGACTGTCACCGACACCAGCGGATTGTCCGCGACGAAGACTGCCACCGTCACGACCACACAACCCGTCCCGCCGACTGCCGCGCTCACCGTGACGCCGAGCTCCGGCCTGACACCTCTGCAGGTCACCGCTGATGCCGGCGGCTCGACCGACCCACAAAACCAGACCCTGAGCTACACGTTCGACTTCGGCGACGGCGCGACCACCGGCCCGCAGGCCGCGTCCACGGCGACCCACACCTACACGACGGCCGGCGCCTACACGGTCAAGGTGACTGTCACCGACACCAGCGGACTGTCCGCGACGAAGACCGCGACCGTCACCACCACACAACCCGTCCCGCCGACCGCCGCGCTCACCGTGACACCGAGCACTGGGCTCATACCTCTGCAGGTCACCGCCGACGCCAGCGGTTCCACGGACCCGCAGGGCCAAACCCTCACCTACGCCTTCGACTTCGGCGACGGCGCTACCACCGGCCCACAGGCCGCAGCCACTGCAACCCACACCTACACGGTGGCGGGGAGCTACACGGTCAAGGTGACTGTGACCGATGCCAGCGGCCTCACGGCGACAAGTACGAAGGTGGTCACCGTGGCCACGGGTCCGACGTACGTCGGGCAGGTCGGCACGGGTTCGTCGAACAAGAACCAGACCTCCGCGACGATCACCACCTCGCGCGCGGTCAAGGCCGGCGATCTGGTCGTACTCGCGGTCCAGAGCACTGTCGGAACGGCGACCGTCACCGCGACCGACGACGTCGGCAACACCTACGCCTCGCTCACGACGAAGACCGATTCGACCGGGACCAAGCAGACGGTCCTGTTCGCGACAGCCACTCGGGCCCTGGCGCTCGGAGCGCACGTCACCGTGAAGTTCTCGGCAGCCACCGCGTCGCTGGTCGCCGCCGATGAACTGACCGGCGTCACGACCGCCGACCGCACCGCGGGAGCGACCGGCGCGACGGCGACGTTCTCCGCCGGACCGACCGCGACCCTGTCGAATGCGCATGAGCTCGTGATCAGCGTCGTCGGCCTCACCAGCGGCAAGAAGGCGCCGGTGTGGGCAACCGGTTGGACGACGGCCGGGAGCGCGAACACGGGCCTCAACTACCTGGCCCGTGCCTACCTCACCACCACGACAACAGCCGCCGTGACCGCCACAGGCACCGCAACCGGCACTTGGACGGCCCTGACGACAACCTTCAGCCCATGATTCATTGTCGAGCGAGCTTCTCATCGAAGAAGCTGAGGACGCGGTCGACGCCTTCCTGCTGGCGGTGCTCGGTCAAGGTGGCGTGTTTGCGGCCGGGGAATTCGACCGCGATGAAGTTCTCGCCGAGCTCGCGGCGGAGGGTGTCGAACCGGGTGCCGACCGCGGGATCGTCCTCGTACCGCAGGCCGAGTACCTGGCATCCCGCGGCGACCTTCGCCTTCACGGACTGAAGGTCGCTCGGGCTGAGGCCGAGATCGGCGCCGCGGGCCTTGCCCAGCGGCGCCGGTGAGGCCGGCTGGGCGAGGACGGGCGCAGCGACCGGCGCGTCGGCCAGCATCGCGAGCGCGAACCCTCCGGTCATGCACATGCCGACGGCACCGACGCCAGGTCCTCCGAGCTCCTGGTGCAGCGCACGCGCCAACGACTGCAGCCAACCGGCGACGGGTGTCGTTCGCCCCATGGCAAACATCGTGAACTCGCGGCTGACACAGATCCCGGCAATGCTCCGGACCGACTCCCGCACCGTGGCCGGCGCACCCGGACGGCCGAACAGCGACGGCATCACGACAGTGAAGCCACGCGCCACGACCTCTTCGGCGAAGTCGAGCACGCCCGGCGTGATCCCCGGGATCTCGTGGATCACGATCACCCCAGGCCCGCTGCCTTTGCGGTACGTCGGGTGCGTGACGCCGCCGGCCGCGTGGGCGCCGAGGACCCAGGAATCGAGCGAACTCATGACACCGGACACTAAGCCGCCGCTGTCGGCAGATCAATGACCACGTCGGTCAGCGTCGGACCGTGTAGTCCGACTGGACGAAGCCCGCCTTCAGCGTGCGAGTCGCGTTGTGGCTCAACGAGACCTCCGCGTCCAGCGCGCCGAACAGCGAGATACCGCCGCCGAGCAGGACCGGCGCCGTGGTGATGGTCAGCTCGTTGAGCAGACCCGCGCGCAGGAACGTCTGGATAGTGGTCGCGCCGTCGGCGTAGACACGCTTGGCACCACGGTCGTCGAGGGTCTCGACGAGGGCGTCGAGCGTGCGGTGGACGAGGACGCGCTCGTCGGCGCCGGGGTCGAGCGTGGTGCTCAGGACCTCGACCTGCTTACCTTCGTACGGCCAGTCATCGAAGGTGAGCGCCAGCTCGTACGTCTTCCGGCCGACTGCGACGGTGTCCACCGACGCCATGAACTGGTCGTACCCGGTGTCCCCGGCCTGTTCGGCGCGGCGGGTGAGCCAGTCGATGGACCCGTCCTTCCTCGCGATGTAGCCGTCGAGACTCGTGGCGATGAACGCAGCGACATGAAAACTCACACCACCATTATTCGGTCCGCCCAAAGCTCGAGTGCGCGGGGGGATCGGTGGAGTCGACGGCTCCCGGCCAAGCGGAGTAGCACACTTGGCCGCCGGTCACCGATGCCCGTAGGCGTTCCTCGCCGTCTGGTCGTAGGGAGAGCGCGTATCGGCCCGCGGGGAGGTCCGGGAACACCGCGGAGTGCAGCGTCCGGCCGGTGAATGTCCGGCCGAGTACAGCCACGTGGCGCAGGGGGCCGTCGTCCGGCCGGTGGTCGACCGGCCGGATCTCGACTTCCTTGCCCTCGAGCTCGGCGGGCATCGCCACCACGAGTGCGCCGATGTCCCCGCCGATGTCGAGCAGTACTGGTCCCTGTCCGGCGTACGGATTCTCCATCTCAGACGCCAGGGACACCGGGCGACGTCTGGTACCCGCCGGCCGGCGTACCCAGGTACGGGAACGACGGCAGGTACGGCGAGTTCGTGTTCGACGTACCGTCCTCGATCACCGACGTCGCCGCGTCCGGCTTGAACGACGGGTCCACCAGCGGAATCGTCAACCCGGCGATTGCCCGGAGTTCGATCGTCACGACGTCGTCGAAGACCCGGCGGCCGTTCGGGAAGCCCGCCGCGTCACCGGCGACCAGGCCGAGCGGCTTCGGTGCCGCTGACGGCGGTACGGCTACGTTCAGCCGCAGCAGGTCCGCGAGCGTCGGGCCGGTGAAGTTCTGGAACCCGGGCACGATGCCTTTCGGGATCCCGGTCAGGAGGATCGCGACCAGGTCCCGCCGCGGTTTGGCGTACGCCGCAAGGTGCGGGAACACCCCCGGGTAGAGCACCGGAAGGAGCCCGGCCAACTCGGGCTTCTCGACGTACTTCGCGAACTCGTCGTCCTCAGTCGGCGGCAGCGCGTTCCAGCGGTCCTTGTCGGCCATCGGCACGATCACCTCGTTGAACAAGGGATTCCCGAGCCGGGACACCTGCCGGAACCCGCCGTGGCCCTCGATCTCGCCGTCGTCGGTGAGGACGCGGACCCGCTGCCGGCTCGCGGTGGCCCAGACGCCGATCACCGCCCGTGGATCGAGCACGTCCGTCGGCCTGGTGCCGTTCCGGGTGAGGTCCCGGATCGGCACCTGGAGTGCGATCGTGTGGACGTTCAGGCCCTGCAAGCCGTTCACGCCGGCCGCGGCCGCCGACGGGATCAGATGCAGATTCTCGAACGGCCGCAGGGTGCCGAGGTCGAAGATGCTGCCGAGGTCGACGAAGAACCCGTCGGCCCGTTGACCTGCGAACACCCGTCGTCCGGCGCCGAGGTTGTGGACTGCCTGCGCAGTGAAGTGCGCATAGTTGGGCGTACTGCGCGGCCCGATGTTCACCGGCGGCACCGCCAGCCGCTCGGCCAGCAGTTGCCGTGCGTGGCCTCGGACGACCTTGGTCACAGAGTAGAACTGCGGCCGGTTCCAGTTCTTGTCCGTGATCGAGGAGATCGGACCGGTGTTGTAGAGGAACGTGTCCGGGTTGCGGATCTCGGTCCGGAAGCGGAACTGGTAGCTGATGTCGGCGTGCGCCGTACCGGAGTTCGAGATCTTGATCTCGTAGAGCACGTCATCGCCGAACTCGTAGAAGTTCGGTCCGCCGTCAGGTTTCTGCAGCGGGATGAAGTTGGCGATCAGCGTCACGGTGTCCGGGCGGTCCGGGCTCACGAACGCGTAGACGTCGGTGTTGTCGGCCACCGGATCCTTGGAGATCTCCGGCGCCTCGCGATGCGACGACATGACTACGACCTGCTGGCCTGCACGAGCCGGTTCACGAGGTCGCGATCGTGGACGACGACCTCGTGCTCACCTACCATCACCGCGATCTCGTGCCGCCGTACGTCGCGCACGTACGCGACCAACGGCCCAGCGGACCGCGCTCCCGATAGCTCACCGGACTGTTCGCCGGCAGCCGCCGGCGCGGCAGCGCCCACTCCTACTGCGGCCGCCCCCATTCCCGCCATTGCCAGGAATCCGCGACGAGTCGAGTCACCCATGGTCCCTCCCCGGACTGATTGTGACCGAACCCCCAGGCCATTCCCCAAGTCCTCAACCCACCATCTCTCCAAATGTCCCGCCAGTGAAGTAATCAGCCCCACTCAGTCTCGCCTCAGCATCCGCTTACCCCGTCGCCGTCATTCCGGCCGCCAGGCTTGATCAGAGATCGGATGCTGCCAGCATGGTCGAATACGGCTCGAGTCGCGTGATCAGCTCGTCGAGCTCGTCCGTGGTGAGGGCGTCGTACGCCGGTGCTGCCAGGTCGTCGGTCAGGGTTTCGATTCGGGTCTTGAGGTCGCGGCCGGCGTCGGTGAACCCACCTGTGGCGGTGACCAGGCCGCGGTCACGCAGTCCGTCGACGACGGCGGACAGCTGTGCCTTCGGCAGGTGATGGACCCGGCCGAACTCCTCCGCCCGCTGGCCGATGGCGAGCGCCGTCAGCACGTGCGCCTCGGTGCCACCGATGCCGTGGGCAACCAGTACGGCGTTGTGCCCGTCGCCGCGGTGCTCCCGCAGCATCGTTGTCGAGTGCCACAGCCGGGCCAACGGCTCCTCCGGTACGGCGAGCGCCCGCAGTCCGGCGTACAACGCCCGTCCTTCGGTCGGCGCGCTCACCGCGGCCTTCGTGGCGAGATCAGCGACCCGCGCCAGGCCGGGCGCATCGGCGAGCTCGCCGAGGACCTTCCGGAGCGCGGCCGTGCTGCCTTGCTCGCGGACGGCGAGCGCCTCCTCCGGGGTCGTCTTGCCCCATACCCACGGAATGTGCCGCGCCACCTCGCCGTCGGCGAAGTTGTAGAACACCGCGTGCACGACCTCGGCCGGCGCCTGTCCGAGCGGCGCCGCGCGGCCGGCGAAGTACCCGTCCCAGTAGTTGCGCATACCGATCGCCAGGAACGCCTCGGTCGGTATGTCGGAGAACGTCACGGTCGCGATCGGCTCGATCAGCTCGTGCATGCGGTGAACCTTGGCCTGGGGGTGGCGCATCGTCGTCAGCTCCTCGGTGGTGACACCGCCCTTCCTGGACGGCCTCTCACCAACGCGACGAACCAGCCCACCCGCATTCGACACCCCAGGCCGATTCGGTCAGCGGCTGAGGGTCTGGGCGGCCTCGGCCAGCTCGGCCAGACGGTGTGCCCGGGCCGACTCGGCCGGGGTGAACGGCTCCCCCGGCCTGGTGAACACGAACAGCCCGGTCCAGGGCGACGGCACCTTCAGCACATCGCCCGGAAGCTGACCCGCCAACGCCGCGCGATCCGTCACCAACTGCGCACCGAGCAACTCGGCGACCGCGTGCGGCAGCTCGGCCGGATCCGCGACCACCCGCGCCGACAAGCTCAACGCCTTGGTCTGACCGTCCACCAGCGCCAGCGCCGTGGTGGGCCAGACGTGTGCGTCGCGCCCACCACCCGCCTCGAGCGCATCCTCCAGGTCCGCTGCCGTCAGATCATCCGGCGTCGACACCACCAGCTCGTCCCGTACGCCGTCGTCGATCGGGTGCACGTGCAGCCCGAGGATGTTCGCGTCGAGGCCGGCGAGCCGCCGGGTCACGTTCTCCAGCGCACCGGCTCGGTCGTCCAGGGTGACGCGAATCCGCCACAGCGTGCCGATCCCCTGCCGCGGCCGCACCTTCGGGGCGTGCAGCCAGGTGGTCAACAAGCGCATCGTCGACGGTTCGACGATCCAGATCACGAGAATGGTCGCCGCGCTCGCGAGCAAGGCAACCGAGACCAGGTACGGCGGATGGGCGGCCAGCACGACCGCATGTAGGGCGAGCTCGACCGGGGCGATCGCCACCAGCTTCGCCAGCGTCAGGCGGAGGCGCCGTGGGTGCGGCAGCCGTCCACACACGTCACAGGCCGTCCCGCCGGTGAGCGTCGTACGCAACGAATCCATGCCACCAACGATCCCCGGCCCGGATTGCCCAGGTATTGCACGGCTGTGAAGTTCGAGTCAGCGCTGAACGTCCAGGCAGAGCTCCTCGGCGATGCGGTCGCCGATCACCAGGCAGGCGGTCGCGGCGGGCGACGGCGCGTTCAGGACGTGGAGCGCGCGGCCGTCGCGGAGGAACAGGAAGTCGTCGACAAGTTTGCCGTCGCGCGTCACGGCCTGGGCGCGGACACCGGCGCCTGATCGTCGTACGTCGGCCACTCGCAGCTCCGGCAGCATCCGGCGGGCCTCCTTCACCAGCGCGCGACCGGTGAGCGACCTCGCGATCTCCTTCGCCCCGGTGCGGGCGTAGCGGCGGGCGAGGCGCCACGAGCCGCGGTACGTCGCCGACTCCCACACGTCTCGCGGCACGATCTTGCCCCACGAGTACCCCTCGCGAGCCAGGGCCGGTACGGCGTTGGGCCCGATGTGGACGACGCCGTCGATACCGCGCGTGAGGTGTACGCCGAGGAACGGCAGATCCGGGTCGGGCACCGGGTAGACGAGCCCGTTCACCAGGTGCGCGCGCTCCGGGACCAGCTCGCTGAACTCGCCGCGGAACGGGAGGATGCGGACGCCCGGTTCGAGCCCGGACGCACGCGCGATCCGGTCGCTGTGCAGGCCCGCGCAGACCGCGACCCGGTCGGCCTCGATCACGTCGTCCGTCGTCCGGACGCGGACAGTGCTCGCGTTCTCGACCGCGGTGACGGCGACGCCGGTGCGGATCTCACCGCCCGCGGCGCGGACGTCGTCGGCGAGCGCGGCGGCGACGAGCTTGTAGTCGACCCGGCCGGTGGAGTCGACCGCGAGGGCGCCCCGCACGCGGAGGTGCGGTTCGCGTTCGGCGATCTCCGCGAGCGTCAGGTGCCGGACCGGTACGCCGTTCTGCCGGCCGATCCCGTACAGGCGGTCCAACTGCGCCATCTCCGCGTCGGTGGTCGCCACGACGAGCTTGCCCGGTACGTCGAGCGGGATGCCCTTCTCGGCGCAGTACTCACGCAGCGCGTTCCCGCCGGAGACCGCGAACTGAGCCTTGAGCGAGCCGGGGCGGTAGTACAGACCGGAGTGGACGACACCCGAGTTGTGGCCGGTCTGGTGGGCGCCCGCGGCCGGTTCCTTCTCGAGTACGACCACCGGCGTACCGGGGTCGCGCCACTGGAGGCTCCGCGCCACCGCGAGCCCCACGATCCCGCCGCCCACCACCACTGCAGTCCTCGTCACGTGTCAAAAGAGTGTCGAGGCGGGCCCAGAAATACAAGCGTCACGCAGTAAGGAAGCCGCGGAACGTAGCAGCTCGGCAACACAGCGGTAACACCGCGTTCCTAAGTTCCTTTCATTCGGGTGCATCCCCCGCCGGCAGCGTGGCCGGTCAGCCGGAGCACCGCTCGCCCGAAGGTGCCGCAGGAGTTCGCCCATGACTGCTTCACTTGATCAGCCGACAACGACAAGCACACCGACGACGGCGACCCGGGAGACGCTGGAGGACTACACCCTCCGGTTCGCGCCGCGCAGCTACCGGAAGTGGTCGACCGGCGTCGTCGCCGTCTCGGCCCTCGGCGGGATCGCGTACCTCGCCGACTTCGCGATCGGCGCGAACATCGGAATCTCGTACGGGACCACGAATGCGCTCTGGGGGATCGCGATCTTCGCCGTGGTGATCTTCGCGACCGGTCTGCCGCTCGCGTACTACGCGGCGCGGTACAACATCGACCTCGACCTGATCACCCGCGGCAGCGGCTTCGGGTACTACGGATCGGTCGTCACGAACGTGATCTTCGCGTCGTTCACGTTCATCTTCTTCGCGCTCGAAGGCTCGATCATGGCGCAGGGCCTGCGCCTCGGGCTGCACGTACCTGTCTGGCTCGGGTACGCCGTCTCTACGCTGGTGATCTTCCCGCTGGTGATCTACGGGATGAAAGTACTGTCCACCTTGCAGGTGTGGACGACGCCGCTCTGGCTGATCCTGATGGTGCTGCCGTTCGGCTACCTGCTGATCTCGCACCCGTCGTCGGTGTCGACGTTCTTCTCCTACGGTCCGGACGCCGACTTCGGCTCGATGCTGCTCGCCGCCGGGGTCTGCCTGTCGCTGATCGCGCAGATCGCCGAGCAGATCGACTACCTGCGGTTCATGCCGCCGAAGACGCCATCGAACTCCCGACGGTGGTGGACCGCGGTGCTCCTCGCCGGTCCGGGATGGGTGATCTTCGGCGCTGTCAAGCAGGTGATCGGGCTCTTCCTCGCGGTCTACATCATCGCTCAGGTCGACGGTGGTACGGCGATCGCGAACCAGCCCGTGCACCAGTTCCTGGAGATCTACCGGGGCTTCCTGCCCGGATGGCTGGCGATGACGCTGGCCGTCGTACTCGTCGTCATCTC
The DNA here is from genome assembly GCF_006715085.1 of Kribbella jejuensis. NCBI lineage: Bacteria > Bacillati > Actinomycetota > Actinomycetes > Propionibacteriales > Kribbellaceae > Kribbella > Kribbella jejuensis. The sequence goes on from NZ_VFMM01000003.1 coordinate 775,265, forward strand.
GCAGGTGAAGATCAACGTCACCAACGCGTACTCCGGTTCGCTGGCCTGGACGAACTCGTACACCCGGCTCACCCGGCACTACCCCGGCCGGCTGGTGTTCCTCGGGTTCAACCTGGTGATCGCGCTGGTGCTGATGGAGGCGAACATGTTCGACTTCCTGAACACGATCCTCGGGTTCTACGCGAACTGCGGGATGGCGTGGATCGTGGTGGTCGCGTCGGACATCGTGTTCAACAAGTACCTGCTGCGGTTGTCGCCCATGGCTCCCGAGTTCCGGCGCGGGATGCTGTACGCGGTGAATCCGGTCGGGTTCGTGTCGATGGCGGTCGCGGCCGGGGTGTCGATCGTGGTCTTCTTCGGCGGGCTCGGGTCCGGGATCAAGCCGTACTCCCCACTCGTCGCGATCGGGCTGGCGCTCGTACTGCCGCCGGTGCTCGCGATCCTTACCCGCGGGAAGTACTACCTGCGGCGGTCGGACGACGGGTTGGAGCTGCCGATGTACGACTCGGATGGCAACCCGTCCGGGGAGGTGCTGACGTGTCACGTGTGCCGGCAGGAGTACGAACGCCCCGACATGGCCGCCTGCCAGACCCACAACGCCGCCATCTGTTCGCTCTGCCTCAGCACCGACAAACTCGCCGACCACGTTCTACCGTTGCAGTCATGAACTTCACCCCCGGCGACGTGGAGAAGTTGCTGCTGTCCGTGGCCGGCATGGTCGCCCGCGACCGGCTGGCCCGAGGCGTCCTGCTCAACCACCCCGAGGCGGTCGCCCTGCTCAGCACCTGGGTGATCGAACGCGCCCGCGAAGGCGCCCGAGTCGCCGACCTGATGGAGTCCGGCCGTACGGTCCTCACCCGCGACCAGGTGATGCCGGGCGTCGCCGAGCTCCTCCACGACGTCCAGGTAGAAGCAACCTTCCCGGACGGCCGCAAGCTCGTGACTATCCACAACCCGATCATTTGAGGAGTCCCATGCCCGCTCAGAACAGCAGCGCCGGTGCGGGCCACAGCGCTGTAAAGCCTCCACCCGCAGAGGTGAGGCGCCATGGTTGATGTCGCACGGACGCCGTCCGACGGTCTCGGGGACTCGGTCGGGCCCGGCGCCGTTCGGGTGCGGCCGGGGACGATTGTGTTGAACGCCGATCGGGCGGACGAGGAGCGGTTGCGGTTGGTGGTGGTGAATGCGGGTGACCGGCCGATCCAGATCGGGTCGCATCTGCATCTGCCGGACGCGAACTCGGCTCTGGAGTTCGACCGGGAAGCGGCGCGCGGGTTCCGGCTGGACATCCCGTCGGGTACGTCGCAGCGGTTCGAGCCGGGCGCCTCGCGGGAGGTCGCGCTGGTCGCGTTGCGCGGGAACCGGCGGGTGCCGGGCATCCAGGTGAAGACGACCGCCGACGCGGAACTCGGTCAGGTGCCGGGGATCCAGGTGCAGACGACGGCGGAGGGCCCGGGGATCCAGGTGGAGACGACGGCGGAAGGCCCGGGGATCCAGGTGGAGACGACGGCGGAAGGCCCGGGGATCCAGGTGGGGACGACGGCGGACGACCCGCGGATCCCGGTGCAGACGACGGCGGACGACCCGGGGATCTCGGTGAGGACGACGGCGGAGGGCGAACTCGGTCGGGTGCGGCGCGATGGTTGAGATCTCGCGGGACGCGTACGCCGCGCTGTACGGGCCGACGGTTGGCGATCAGGTACGGCTGGGCGACACCGACCTGTGGATCGAGGTGGAGCAGGACCTCACCGTGGGTGGTGAGGAGGTGGTGTTCGGCGGCGGGAAATCGATCCGCGAGTCAATGGCGCAGGGTACGGCGACCCGCGCGGAGGGCGCGCCCGACACCGTGATCACGAACGTGCTGGTGGTGGACTGGTGGGGCATCGTCCGGGCGGACGTCGGCATCCGCGACGGGCGGATCGTCGCGCTCGGGCGGGCCGGAAACCCCGACATCGCGGACGGCGTACACCCAGACCTCCGGATCGGCCCGTCCACCGACGTGATCGCGGGCGAAGGGCGGATCCTCACCGCCGGCGCGATCGACTCACACGTTCACCTACTCTCGCCGTCGCAGCTGCACGAGGCGCTCGCGACCGGGATCACCACGATCGTCGGCGGCGGTACCGGGCCGAGCGAGGGATCGAAGGCGACCACGGTTACCCCCGGCGCATGGCACCTGCAGCAGATGCATCGCGCGCTGGACGCCGTACCGCTCAACATCCTTCTGCTCGGCAAGGGCAACACCGTCAGCGCGGAGGCGCTCGCCGAGCAGGCGCTCGCGGGTGCGGCCGGGTACAAGGTCCACGAGGACTGGGGTTCGACACCGGCGGCGATCGACTCCGCGCTGCGGGCCGCCGACGAGTGGGGGCTGCAGGTCGCGTTGCACGCGGACAGCCTGAACGAGGCCGGGTACGTCGAATCGACACTGAACGCGATCGCCGGTCGGGGCATCCACGCGTTCCACGTCGAGGGCGCGGGCGGAGGGCATGCGCCGGATATCCTGTCGATCGCGTCGTACCCGAACGTCATCCCCGGCTCGACGAACCCGACGCTGCCGCACACCGTCAACACGGTCGCCGAGCACCTCGACATGCTGATGGTCTGCCACCACCTCAGCCCGGACGTACCCGAGGATCTCGCGTTCGCGGAGTCGCGCATCCGGGCGACCACAATCGCCGCCGAGGACATCCTGCACGACCTCGGCGCGCTGTCGATCACCTCGTCGGACGCGCAGGCGATGGGCCGGATCGGCGAGGTGATCACCCGGACGTGGCAGGTCGCGCACGTGATGAAGCACCGGCGGGGGTCCCTCGGGGCAGGCCTGCCGGCGGACAACGAGCGGGTAAGGCGGTACGTCGCGAAGTACACGATCAACCCGGCGATTGCCCACGGCATCGATCACGTCGTCGGGTCGGTCGAGACCGGGAAGCTCGCGGATCTGACGCTGTGGGATCCGCGGTACTTCGGGGTCCGCCCGAGCCTGGTGATCAAGGGCGGCACGATCGCGTGGGCCGCGCTCGGGGATCCGAACGCGTCGATCCCGACGCCACAGCCAGTGCTGATGCGGCCCGCGTTCGGGGATGCGATCGGGGCGGACGTGTCGTACACGTTCGTGTCGCCGGCGGCGCTGGACGACGGGTTGGCGGAGCGGCTGGGGTTGCGGCGGCAGCTGCTCGGCGTACGGCCGACGCGCGGGATCACGAAGGCGGATCTGAAGAACAACGACGCGTTGCCGGCGATCGACATCGATCCGGAGACATTCGCGATCACGGTCGACGGCGACCTGGTCGAGCCCGCGCCCGCCGAGGTCCTTCCGCTCGCGCAGCTCTATGCGATGTTCTGATGAACGCTGCTGAGCTGGTCGCGCTGATGCTCGCCGACGGCCGCCTGCCGACCGGCGGCCACACACAGTCCGCGGGCCTCGAGGCCGCCGTCCGAGCCGGACTGGGCGCCAACGGCAACCACTTGGAGCACGTCGCCGAGTACGCCCGAGACCGCCTCCACACCGTCACCCGAGTCGAAGCAGCAGTCGCCGTTGTAACTCGCCACCTCATCCTCCACCCAGACGCAGGGGTGCAGGTGGGGTTGTGGGGGGTTGAGGGGGCTTGGGCGGCTCGGACTCCTAGTGAGGTGTTGCGGGGGGTTTCGCGGCGGCAGGGGCGGTTGTTGCTGCGGTTGGCGGGGCGGGTTTGGCCTGAGGTTGTGGAGTACTTGCCGGTGGATGGGGAGGTGCCGCGGGCGATCGTGGTGGGGGTGGTTGCCGCGGTCAACGGGTTGTCGGCGGAGCAGGTGGCGCGGGTGGTGGCGTACGAGGATGCGCAGACCGTCGTCTCCGCCTCGCTCAAACTGCTTCCGGTCGACCCGGCCGACGCCGCGGGCTGGCTCGCCGGACTGCACGACGACATCGAGCGGCTCGTCAAGGACGTCGCGCCGCTCACCGAACCGAGCGCGATCCCCGCCGACGGGGCCCCGCTGATCGACGTCTTCGCCCACCAGCACGCAACCGAGAGAATGAGGCTCTTCAATGCCTGATACGCGTTCGTTCCGCCTGGGTGTCGCCGGACCGGTCGGCACCGGGAAGAGTTCGCTGATCGCGACCGTCTGCCGCGAACTGTCGGCGGAGCTCCGGCTCGGCGTGATCACCAACGACATCTACACCGACGAGGACGCCCGCCTGCTGAAGGCGGCCGGTGTCCTCGACCCGGCGCGGATCCGCGCGGTCGAGACCGGCGCCTGCCCGCACACCGCGATCCGCGACGACGTCACCCCGAACCTGATCGCGGTCGAGGATCTCGAACGCGACTTCGCCCCGCTCGACGTGGTCCTGGTCGAGTCCGGCGGCGACAACCTGACCGCCACCTTCTCCCCCGCGCTCGTCGACGCGCAGATCTTCGTCCTCGACGTGGCCGGCGGTGGCGACGTCGCGCGCAAGGGCGGCCCCGGCATCGCGCGGGCGGATCTCCTGATCGTCAACAAAACCGATCTCGCACCGTACGTCGAGGTCGACGTCGAGCAGATGGTGAAGGACGCCGAGACAGCCCGCGACGGCAAACCGGTGATCGCGCTGTCCCGGAAGGATCCGGCCTCGATCGCCCGCCTCACGGACTGGGTCCGCTCGATGCGGTACGCCGTACACGCCGGCCATCACACGCCCGTCGATCCCGGGCCGATGGCGCCGCATTCGCATACCGGCGAGGACGGCGAGGTCATTGTCCACACGCATTGAGGTCGTCGCCGACCCGGTGCGCAACCGGTGCCTGCTGAGGACCGGTCACCTCTCACCCCGCCAACTCCCGGGCAGCCCCGGCGTCGCCCGGGTCGCGCTGGTCCAGGCCGGGGCGCTGCTGCTCGCCGGTGACGAAGTACGTATCGAGGTCGCGGTCTCCGGCCCGGTCCGCCTGGAGATCGTCGAGACCGCCGGAACCGTTGCCTACGGCATGCGTGGCGGCTCCGCGCGCTGGGACGTCGACATCGACCTCACCGATGGCGCGAGCCTGCACTGGTACGCCGAACCGTTCGTCGTCTCCGCCGGCGCCGACGTCACCCGTACGACGACCACCCGGCTCACGACCGGCTGCACCGCGAACCTCCGCGAGTCGATCGTCCTCGGCCGCCAGAACGAGACCGGCGGCCGCCTGCACACGAGCACCCGCGCCTGGCTCGATGACGAACCGCTGCTCGCCGAGGACCTCGACTACCGCAACAGCTGGGCGATCCTCGGTACGGCGCGCTGCCTCGACACCGTCACCACCCTTGGTTTCCGCCTACCCGACGACCCGCAAACGCTCCAGCTGGAAGGCCCCGGGTCGATCGCCCGCCAGCTGGTCCACCAACAACACGAGGCCGAGGTCACAAGAAGGTTGACAACAGCAACGTCATCCCCAGACCCATCACCGAGATGACGGTCTCCATCACCGACCAGGTCTTGATGGTCTCGCCAACGGTCATCCCGAAGTACTCCTTGACCAGCCAGAACCCGGCGTCGTTGACGTGCGAGAAGAACAGCGACCCGGCACCGATCGCGAGCACCACCAGCGCGATGTGAGTCGTACTCAGGCCGCCGGCGAGCGGAGCGACGATCCCCGCGGCCGTGACCGTGGCCACCGTCGCGGAACCCGTTGCGAGGCGGATCAGTACGGCGACGATCCAGCCGAGCAGCAGTGCCGACAGGTTCGCGGCGATCGCGATCTTGGCGATGGCCGTACCGGTACCGCCGTCGACCAGGACCTGCTTGAAGCCGCCGCCGGCGCCGACGATCAACATCACGCCGGAGATCGGCAGCAGGCTCTCGCCGACCTTGCGGCTCAGTTCCGGTACGCCGAAACCGACCGCGGTGCCGAACGTGTACATCGCGACCAGGACGGCGATCAGCAGCGCGACGACCGGGTCGCCGATGAACTGCAGCACCGGGTAGATCGCGTTGTCCTTGCTCATCCAGACGTCGGACGCGGCCTTGATCAGCATCAGGACCACCGGTAGCAGCACCGTGGTGATCGTGGCAGCGAAGCTAGGAGTACGCGTCCGCACCGTGCCTGGCGCGGTGTCTGTCGTCTGGACGGTCCCTTGCGGAGCCGCGTGCTGCGGACTGTGCGGTGCGACCGGGGTTGCACCGTGCGCCCCGTCCGCGCGACCCACACCGCCCACGTCATCCGCGCCGTCCCGAAGCTGGACCGGCTCGGAGTCGTGGTGGCCGGAGCCGACCTCGAGTGCGGCGCCCGCGGCACCGATCGGGACCCACCGCGCGGCCAGCCGCCCGAACAGCGGACCGGCGACGATCACGGTCGGGATCGCGACCAGCAGGCCGAGGGCGAGCGTGATGCCGACGTTGCCCTTCAGTACGCCGATCGCGGCCAGCGGGCCCGGGTGCGGCGGGACGAACCCGTGCAGTACGGACAGGCCGGCCAGCGCCGGGATCCCGAGGAGCATCGCGCGCGCACCGGTACGCCGTACCGCCAGAACGACCACCGGGATCAGCAGGACGAGGCCGATCTCGAAGAACATCGGGATGCCGATGATGAACGCGATCAGCGCCATCTTCCACGGCAGTCCGCCCTGTCTGCCGCGCAGCAGGGTGTCGACGACCTGGTCGGCGCCGCCGGAGTCCGCCAGTAGCTTCCCGACCATCGCACCGAGCGCGATCAGGACGCCGACGTACCCGAGTACGCTGCCGACGCCGTTCTCGTACGACTTCGTGACAGCGCCGGCGCCGATCCCGCTGGCCACGCCGACGAACAGCGCGCCGATCGTCAGCGACAGGAACGCATGCACCTTGAGGGCGACGATCAGCACCACGATGATCGCGATACCGAGCACCGCCATGATCAGCACACGGGTGTCGTGCCCGTTCCAGGGCGCATGCACATCCGCGTCCGCCACCAACGGAAGACCGACTTCGTAAGCGAGACTCATAGCACTCCCACCGTTCTCCGGTCGCTACCAGTACCCCCTTTCGCAGTTTCCCACCAACCAACCCTTTTGGCTGTCCGACGCGGCGGCGCATCATGACGACGTGAGCACATGCTGGTGTTGCGGAACCGAGCGTGACGACAGCGAGTTGATCGGGCTGGGTTCGCACCCGGAGGTTCAGGTCTGCCTGCGATGCACAGTCGCCCTACGACAGCGAGGGCGCCAGCGCGAGGACGAGCTGCGCCCCGGTCCGTTGACCCAGGTACGAACCGGCGTACGACGTACACGCGAGCTGGCCATCGAGCGCGGCTGGCACCGACTGCCTGTGATCGGATCCCTGCTGCAACGCCTCAATCGCCACCTACCGTAGCCGGTTCGACAGGTAGTGCACCGCCGAGCCGGTGTACACATGCCCGTCCCCACGCTCAGGTGCACTACCCGGCAGGCAACACCTCCTGTCGAACTGCACCGTCCGAGCCTGGGAGCGGCTCGACCGGCTGATCCGTCGTGGGCTCAGCCGACGTGTACCCAAGGGCGGTTGGAGCGGGTCGGTTCGGCTCGACGTAATACCTCACGGGTGACCGGCGGTACGTCGCCCTCGCCGGAGATCACGTACCGGAACAAGAAGTAGAACGGATTGCCCTCGGCCCAGGCGAAGTAGATGTGCGGCATCACATGCCAGTCGTCGCGGATCTTCAGCAGCAGCGCTGCGATAGCGTTCGGGACACTCGGGCTGTCTACGCGGAGGATCTTGTACCCGAAGCGCTCCTCGCCACGGACGTCGAGCTCGGTCTCGAACTGGGACGCGTCGGTCAGCGTCACCTCGAGGAACAGGATCGGCGGCCCTTCGGGCAGGTTCCGCACCTCGCGCTGCTCGGCTTCCTTCTCCTGGTACTCCGCCTCGTCGCGGTCGTCCGGCTCGTTCGCGATGATCCGCAGGTCGCCGTGCTCGGCGGCCGCGGAGATCAGCCGGCACGCCTCCTCGTCGAACCGGACCTCGGTCGCGCGCAGTTCCAGCGATCGGGTGGCGCGTGAGATCAGCGAGGTCAGAATGATCGCGACGATGAAGAACGACGCGATCTGTACGCCGTCCGGCCGCTCGATGATGTTCGCGATCGTCGTGTACAGCAGCACCAGGCTGATCACGCCGAACCCGACGGTCCTGAACCGCTCGTGCTTGCGTCGCGCCGACAACGTCACCGCGATCGACGCGGACATGATCAGGACCAGCACGCCGGTCGCGTACGCACCACCCTGGGCGTCGACATCTGCCTTGAACAACAGCGTGATCACGAAGGCGATCAGCCCGAACACGATCACCAGCGGCCGGGTCGCGCGCGCCCAGTCCGGGACCATGCCGTAGCGCGGCAGGTACCGCGGCACGATGTTCAGCAGGCCGGCCATCGCGGACGCACCCGCGAACCACAGGATCAGGATGGTGCTGATGTCGTAAACGGTCCCGAAGACGTTGCCGAGGTGCTCGTGGGCCAGGTACGCGAGGGCCCGGCCGGACGCGGCGCCGCCGTCCTTGAACTCGTTCTCGGGGATCAGCACGATCGTCGTGAAGCTGCTCGTGATCAGGAAGCCGCTCATGATCAGCGCGGCGGTGGTGAGCAGCTTGCGCGTGTTCCGGATCCGGGTCTCGGGATGGGCCGGCTCGTCGTCGGGCGCACCGTCGACCTGTGGCATCACCGCGACACCGGTCTCGAAGCCGGACAGGCCGAGGGCGAGCTTCGGGAACACGACCAGCGAGATGCCGATCATCACCCAGATGTTCGAGTGCTCGGTGGTCAGCATGCCGCGCCAGTTCGTCACCAGCTCGGGCGCGGTGATCACGTTCCACAGTGCGTTGCCGACGACAACCAGGTTGAGCCCGAGGTACACGACGACGAGCGCGACCGCGATCCCGATCGCCTCGCCGAAGCCTCGCAGGAACACGCCCGCGAGCAGGGCCAGCAGCACCAGCGTGATGATGACCTCTTTGCCGTGGAACCACTCCGGCACGTACGGGTTCTCGACGACGTGAGCGGTGGCGTCCGCGGCCGACAGCGTCATCGTGATGATGAAGTCGGTGGCCATGAAGCCGAGCAGCACCAGGATCGTGAACTTGCCCTTCCAGCGCCCGAGCAGCCGGTCGAGCATCGCGATCGAGCCTTCGCCGTGCGGGCTCTCCGCAGCCACCCGCCGGTACACCGGCAACGCGCCGAGCAAGGTCAGCAGCACGAGGATCAATGTCGCGACCGGCGACAACAGCCCGACGGCAGCCGCGGCGATCGCCGGCTGGTAACCCAGCGTGGAGAAGTAGTCGACGCCGGTGAGGCACATGACCTTCCACCACCGGTGCGTGGGATGCGGCGCCGGCCGATGCGGACCTTGATGGCCGACGGGCCGGTCGTGCAGCAACCAGGCCAACATCTTGCCGTGGGTAACCGGCGGCACACGGACCGTCTCGTGCTCACGCGTTTCTGTCACTGCCCGGGAGCCTAACCAGCAGCGCAGACTCGATCTGTGGTTTCTAACGCCTCTCTAACACCACTGTGACGACTATGGCTCGAAGCGGTACCCCATGCCGGGCTCGGTGATCAGGTGATCGGGACGCGACGGATCCGGCTCGAGCTTGCGCCGGAGTTGTGCCATGTACACCCGCAGGTAGTTGGTCTCCGCCTCGTAGCCCGGACCCCAGACGTCGCGCAGCAGCTGCTTCTGGCTGATCAGCCTGCCGGGGTTCCGGACCAGGATCTCGAGCAGGCTCCACTCGGTGGGAGTGAGCCGGATGTCGCCCACCGCGGTCGTCACCCGCCTGGCGGCGAGGTCGATCGTGAAGGCCGCCGTACGGACGACGGCCGTGCCGGTCCCGGGCGTCGTCCGCCGGAGTGCGGCCCGGATCCTGGCCAGCAGCTCGTCCATGCCGAAGGGCTTCGTCACGTAGTCGTCCGCGCCCGCGTCGAGGGCCGCTACCTTGTCGGCCTGGGCGTCCCGGGCCGACAGCACGATGATCGACGCCGTGCTCCAGCCTCGCAGACCGTGCACGACTTCCACTCCGTTGAGATCCGGCAGGCCGAGGTCGAGGATGACCAGGTCCGGCGGATGCTTGCCGGCGGACGCGAGCGCCGAGGCACCGTCGGCGGCGGTGTCGACGTCGTACTGCCGGGCGCGCAGGTTGATGGCCAGCGCGCGCAGCAACTGACGGTCGTCGTCGACGATGAGCACGCGGGTCATGTCGCCACCGGCAACGTCACAGTCATGGTCAGCCCTCCGCCGGGAGTCGGTGCCGGGGTAAGTAGCCCGCCCATCGCCTCGGTGAATCCGCGCGCGATCGCGAGGCCCAGTCCGACCCCGCCGTCCGCGGGGTTGTCACCGAGCCGTTGGAACGGGGTGAACATCCGGTCGAAGTCCTCGGCGGGTACGCCGGGACCGGTGTCGACCACCATGACCCGAACGACGTCACCGTCGCTTGCCGCATCGACCCGGACAGCCGTCGTACTGTAGCGGCGGCCGTTGTCCAACAGGTTCGCGATCACCCGCTCGAGCAGACCGGCGTCCGCGAGCACGAGCGGCAGGTCATCGGGTACGGCGGCCACGACGGCGTCGTGCGGCATGCCGGCGAGGGCCTTGCCGACGACCTCGTCGAGCACCAGCGGCCGTACGTCGACGCTCAGTGCCCCGGCCTGCAGGCGGCTCATCGCGAGCAGGTTCGCGATCAGGTCGTCGAGGCGGTCCGCGGACTCCTCGATCGTCTCCAGCAGTTCACCCTGTTCCTCAGGGCTCCAGGCGATATCGCTCTGCCGGAGGCTCGAAACGGCGGCCTTGATCCCGGACAACGGCGTCCGGAGATCATGGCCGACGGCGGCGAGCAGAGCAGCGCGGAGTCGGTCGACCTCGGCGAGCTGGCGCGCCTGGGCGGCCTGGTCTGCCAGCTGCCGGTCCTCCCAGGCCCGTGCCGCCGCGCCGGCCAGCCGGGTCAGCAGCTTGCGGTCCTCGGCGAACAGTTCGGGGCCTTCGGCAACCAGCTGAAGCCCTTCCCGGGCCGGGATCGAGATCGCCGGGCTGCCACGCAGCTGCGGCCCGGCGAGCGCGACCACCTTGCCGGACTGCTCGACCAGCGCGACCGAGTCCATGCCGAAGGTCTCCCGGACCTCCTCGAGAACGGTGACCAGCGAGTCGCCGGTGACCGGTTCGCTGGTGACCCTGGACAGCACCTCGGCCTCACTGCGGCTGCGAGCGGCCGCGATCCGGCGGCTCGTCGCGAGGTCGACCGTCACGCTGACGGTCACCGCGACGATCACGAACACGACGAGCGCGATGATGCTGTCGCGTTGCTCGACCGCGAACGTGTGGTACGGCGTGGTGAAGAAGAAGTTTGCCAGCAGCACCGATCCGAGTGCGGCGACGACACCGGGCAGGATGCCGCCGGTGACCGCGATCAGCACGACGAGCAGCAAATACAGCAACAGGATGCTCTCCAGCGCGAGACTGTCGCGGACCGGCACCAGAACGATCGTCAGCGCCGGCAGGCATCCGACCACCAGGCCGAGTCCCGTCCACAACCGGGTCAGGCGGCCGTGCCTTGACGACTGGATCCGGCCGAGTGGGCGTCCGGCAGCATCCGGCCTGCGGTTCTGCTCCACGAAATCACTGTGGCACGTCATGCCGTCACACGGGAGATCCGCGCCGGATCCGCTCGCCTGGGTGGGCGACCGGCGCAGCCGCCGCCGGCGGCTCGACCCGCCGGGCTTCGAGAACCTCCGCCGAGCCCAGCTGCCACGGCACATTGATCACCATCACGCCCGGCTGGAACAGGAGCCTGGCCTTCAACCTCAGCGCACTCTGGTTGTGCAGCAGAGCCTCCCACCAATGCCCCACGACGTACTCCGGAATGAACACCGCGACCAGGTCCCGTGGGCTGGTGCGTCGGATGTCGCGCACGTACTCGAGCACCGGACCGGTGACGTCGCGGTACGGCGAGTGCAGGACCTTCAACGGCACCGGAATGTCCCGCGCACTCCAGTCCAGCAGCAGCGCGTCGGACGCGCCGTGGTCGGTCGCGACCGTCACCGCGGTCAGCGTGGTCGGGCGGGTCGCCCGCGCGTACGCGAGCGCCCGAAGGGTCGGAGTGTGCAGCTTGGAGACCAGGACGACCGCGAACACCCGCGGCGGCAGCATGACGCCGCCGGGTCCCGGCGTCAGCTCGACCTCTACGCGGTCGTAGTACCGCCGGATGCCGCGCATCAGGGCGAACACGGCCGGCATCGCGATCACAACGATCCACGCGCCGTGCATGAACTTCGTGATCAGCACGATCACCAGTACGACCGCGGTGAAGATCGCTCCGAAACCGTTGATCGCCCGGGACCGGTGCATCGACGCCGTGGCCGACGGCTCCCGGAGCAGCCGCGTCCAGTGCACCACCATGCCGGCCTGGCTGAGCGTGAACGACACGAAGACACCGATGATGTACAGCTGGATCAGCCGCGTCGTACTCGCGTGGAAGACCCAGATCAGCAAGCCGGCCAGTGCGGACAGGATCACGATGCCGTTGCTGTACACCAGCCGGTCCCCGCGCCGGGAGAACTGCCGCGGCAAGAACCCGTCGTGCCCGAGCAGGGAGGCCAGGATCGGGAACCCGTTGAACGCTGTGTTCGCGGCCAGGACCAGGATCGCCGCCGTGAACGCCTGGACCGCGAAGAATCCGATCGAGTGGTACCCGCCGAACACCGCGCCGGCGACCTGTGCGATCACCGTGCGCTGCTCGTAGCCGGCCGGGGCACCGGTCAGCCGCGCCGGGTTGTCGGTGACGTGAACGTGCGAGGTGAGCGCCAGCACTGTGATGCCGGCGAACATCGCGACCGTCAGCCCGCCCATGATCGCCAGCGTCGCGGCTGCGTTCTGGCTCTTGGGTGGCCTGAAGTTCGGAACCCCGTTGCTGACGGCCTCGACCCCGGTCAGCGCCGTACAACCGGAAGCGAAGGCGCGCATCGCGAGCAGCAGAACGGCCAGGCCGGTGACGTGGCTCACCGGGACGACGCCGTACGACGCGGACTCGGCGCGCGGTGCGTCGCCGGCGAGGATGCGGACGAAGCCGGCCGCGATCATCACCAGCACCACGGCGATGAACCCGTACGTCGGGATCGCGAACGCCGTACCGGACTCCTTCACGCCGCGCAGGTTCATCAGGGCCAGTACGGCGATCATCGCGGTCGACAACGCCACCGCGTGCGGAGCCAGTGCGGGAATCGCGGAGACGATGTTCTGCACACCGGCGGCGACAGACACCGCGACGGTCAGCACGTAGTCGACGAGCAGCGCGCTGGCCGCGACGAGCGAGGCGTTCCGGCCGAGGTTCGCGCGGCTCACCGCATACGCGCCGCCTCCGCTCGGGTAGGCGTGGCAGGTCTGCCGGTACGACGCGACAACCACGAGCAGCAGGGCGATCACGACGGCTGCCACCCATGGTGCGAGCTGCAGCAACGCCAGCCCGCCCAGGCTGAGCATCAGCAGGATCTCCTCGGTCGCATACGCGTTCGAGGACAACGGGTCGCTGCAGAACACAGGCAGGGCGAGCTTCTTCGGCAGCAGCGTGTCGCCCAGCCGCTCACTCCGCAACGGCCGCCCGACCAGCAACCGCTTGGGTATCTCCAGCATCTTCACATCACCAGACAACCGGCGAGACGGCGTCCGGTCCTCGATCTTCACGCCGTCTTGACGCCGTCCGCGACGATCTTGACGCCGCCTTGACACCTGTTTCAGGTGGCGAGGAGTGCGGCGAAGTATCTGCGGCGATAGAAGCGCTGAGCCACCAGGGCGGCCGGGTAGATGAGTCTGCGAAGGCCTGGCGCGGCGCGGGTCCGAGAGCGGATCGTCAGGGTGATGCTGTCATCGGCGTGGCGTTCGGCTTCGAACACTTCGGTGCCGCGGATCGGATGGCCGGGGAGCGTCGTGTAGGTGAAAGCCGCCCGGTTCGGTTCGTCGATGACGGCCGTCACCTCGACTGGTTCATGGATTGTGAAGGGGCCTATGTGGGCGAGCAGCCAGTAGCGGTGGTCTGGTTCGGCTCTGGGGTTGCCTTTGATGGTGAAGCCGCTGCGGGTTTTGATGCCCCAGTGGAGGAGCTCGCTGGAGACGTAGTTCCAGTGGGCGTCGCCCGAGCCCAGGTGTGCGGTTCGTTCGTACGACCAGGTGCGGGTTGGCTTCGGCATGGGTTCAGGATGCGGGATGGGTGGTTGCTCCGAGGGTGGGTGGCGGTCAAGGGTTGACGGGTATGACGTCCAAGGACCGTGAGGCGACCGGGTTTCAGGAGCAGGCGGCGTACGACGAATCCATCGATCTGCGGACGGATTTCGTCATGGTGTACGGGCTGAACGACACGACGGCGGAGCGGATCGCGCGGTGGCGTGCGGCCGGGTACCGAGTGCATCTGATGACCGGGATCTCCTGGGGCACGTACCAGGACTATCTCGATGGACGGTGGGACGGCGAGCTGCACTGGGACGACGCGCAGACGACCGCCGACGGTACGCCGATCCTGCACGGTGAGAGCGCCGACATTCCGTACATGGTGCCGACGTTCGGCTTCACGGAGTACCTGGTGCAGAAGTTGCGGCCGGTCATCGAGCTCGGCGTCGAAGGTATCCACCTGGAGGAGCCCGAGTTCTGGGCCCGGGCCGGCTACTCGGAGTCGTTCAAGCGCGAGTGGCAGGCGTACTTCAAGGAGCCGTGGCAGCCGCCGCACAGCACGCCCGAGGCGCACTTCCGCTCGGGTCAGCTCAAGCAGCACCTGCTGTCGCGCAGCCTCGACCGCGTCACCTCGGTACTGCGGGACGCGGCGCTTGCGCGCGGCCGGGAGGTGCGGTTCTACGTACCGACACACAGCCTGCTCAACTACACGCAGTGGCAGATCATCAGCCCGGAATCCCGGCTGCGGACGCTGCCCGCGATCGACGGCGCGATCGCGCAGGTGTGGACCGGTACGTCGCGGACGCCGAACGTCTACAACGGCGTGGTCGCCGAGCGGACGTTCGAGACGGCGTACCTCGAGTACGGCATCGCCCAGGACCTGACGCGGGGCACGGACCGGCGGCTGTGGTTCCTGCACGACCCGATCGAGGACCACCCGGACCGCACCTGGGAGGACTACCTCGCGAACTACCAGCGCACGCTCATCGCATCGCTCCTGCACCCGGGCGTCTCCCGGTACGAGGTCGCGCCGTGGCCGCACCGGATCTTCAACCGCCCGTACCCGCGCGAAGGCTCCACCGAACGCGAACTCATCCCGTCGGAGACCGCGACCAGCTACCTGATCGCGATGAACAGCCTCCGCGACCTCGACCAGCCGGACGTACGGTGGGCGCACGACGGACCGCGGATCGGCATCGCGCTCTCGGACACGGCGATGTTCCAGCGCTGGTCCCCCGGTGGTGCGAGCGGGCATTACGACGGTCTCCAGGACGCGCTCGCACTTGAGGGCCGTGAGCAACTACATTTCTCGGACTTCTACGGGCTCGCGCTGCCGCCGCTGTACGAGGGGCAACGGGTCACGCCGGTACAGCTCGAAAGCGTCATCGACTCGCCCGACGCGCTCGACGACCTCGACGTACTCGTCCTGAGCTACGAGTCCCAGAAGCCGATCGCGCCGAGCATCCACTACGCGCTGGCCGGCTGGGTGAACCGCGGCGGCAGCCTGCTGTACGTCGGGGATGACACGGACCCGTACCACGAGATCCGCTCCTGGTGGACCGGCCGGTACGACACGTGCGCCGACCATCTGGCCGAGGCGCTCGGCGCCGACCGCAGCCGCGACGAGGCCCAGCCGGTCGGTCGAGGTCGTGTCCGCTTCCTCGCGCATCGGCCGGCCGATTTCACGAAGGATCACACCCGCCTGATCGCGGCGCTCCGCGAGCTGGCCGACTGGGAGCCGACCAACTGGCTCGCCGTCCAACGCGGCCCGTACCTCATCGGCGCCGTACTCGACGGCACACACGTTGTCGAAGGCACCTATCTCGACCTCCTCGACGCGCAGCTCGGGGTCGTCCGGCGCCGCGAATTAGGCCCCGGCAGTCTGGTCTGGCTGCGAGACCTCACGTACGACGACGTACCGGTACTCGCCTCCGCCGGGCGGATCGTCGACTGGAACGCAGGCGACACCATCACCTTCAGCTGCGAAGCACCGCGCGGCGTCCAGGTCACGACCGCCCTCCGCCTCGACACCGAGCCCGCGACCGTCAACGTCGACTCCCGCTACGACCCCGACCTCAAAATCCTCTGGCTCACGCACCCGGGTACCCCCGCCGGTACCCGCATCACCATCGTCCGCTGATTAGGCTGGGCGGATGGCAACCCGGTTGGTGCAGGTGTCGATCAAGGCGTACGACAAGTCGGCGGTCGGCCGGTTCTGGGCGGACGCGCTCGGCTGGGAAGTCACGAACGACGATGCGGCCGAGACCAACGTCGAGCCACCCGGCCTCACGTACCCAGACCCGCGCGCCGTCTACATCGACGTACTCACCGTCCCCGAGCCAAAGACCGTGAAGAACCGGGTCCACCTCGACCTCGCGACCACCTCCGCACAGCACCAGTCGGAACTGGTCGCACGCCTCCAGACCTTGGGCGCGACGCCGGTCGACCTCGGCCAGCGCGAGGTCCCGTGGACGGTACTCGCCGACCCCGAAGGCAACGAGTTCTGCGTACTCGAACCGCGCGACGTCTACCGCGACACAGGCCCGGTCGCCGCGGTAGTCGTCGACTGCACCGACCCGGCGGAAATGGCCCGCTTCTGGGGCGAGGCAATGGACTGGACGGTGCAGAGCGTCACCGACACCCAAGCAGCCCTACGATCCCCCGCCGGCGGCCCGTACCTGGAGTTCATCCGTACCCCAGACGCCAAGTCCGGCCTGAACCGCATCCACCTAGACCTCCGCCCCTACCCCGGCGACAATCACGCCGCCGAAGCAAACCGCCTACGCACCCTAGGCGCCACCGACCTGGACATCGGCCAAGGCAACGTCCCCTGGACAGTCTTCTCAGACCCCGAGGGCAACGAATTCTGCCTACTCACCCCACTCTGACCGAGGCACCCGCAGACGACCGAACGCGCAACGGCCGTCGTGCCGACCGGTCAATCAGATCGTCACTGCGCCAGCGGCCGCTGACTGTGGTCCCCCACCCCGGGGCACTCACCTACTCGCCGCACACCCCCCACCGGCTGCTCTCCTCGCGCCAACCCGTCTGCCCGTCACCACCGAACGCGCACCCGCCGAAGGCGGCAACAAGACAGCCGCCGCGAAGCGGTGTCCTTTACACCCCGTCCACGTGAACGCAGACCCCCGCGCCAGCACCTCCACTCCCCACCACCAGACGCGCACGCGCCGAAGGCGGCAACAAAACGGTCGCCGGCTGGGGTCGCGGAACAAGCAATGGTCTCTGCGGACCTGGTATTGCGTGTCCCCAGACACCAGGAGTTGTCTCCACCTCCAGCCGCCGCGCAGCGGCGTCCTCTACACCTCGCACCACACGAGACGCCGACTCGGCGCCGGCACCTCGACTCGTCACCGCCCCACGCGCACCCGCCGAAGGCGGCAACAAAACAGCCGCCGCGCAGCGGTGACCTTTACACCTGGAGCAGACGAAACGCCGACCCGGCGCCAATACCCCGCTCGCCACCACCCGACGCGCACCCGCCGAAGGCGGCAACAAAACAGCCGCCGCGCGGCGGTGTCCTTTGGGTGGCGCGAGGTGGTTAGTCGGCGGGTAGTTCGACTGTTACGCGGAGGCCGCCTTCGGGGCGGGGGGTTACGGTTAGGGTGCCGTCGTGGGCTCGGGTGATGCTTTTGACGATGGCCAGGCCGAGGCCCACACCCGAGTGGTTGTCTGTGCGCACCCGTTCGCTGCCGCGCTGGAACGGTTCGACCAGTGTGGAGATCACATGGGGTGCGAGCCGCTCCCCCGTGTTCTCCACCGTCAGCACCACGGTCGGCGTGTCGACGCTCGTCGTCACCCACACCTGCCCGGCGTCCGGCAGGTTGTGGACAATCGCGTTGTGGACAAGGTTCGTCGTCAACTGCAGCAGTAGCGCGGGCGAGCCGACGGTCGGCGCCTCCTCCCCGCTGGTCTCGATGGTGATGCCGTTCTTCTCGGCGAGCGGCAGCAGCGTCTCGGTCGCCTCTTCCGCGATCAGCGACAGGTCGACCCGTTCGCGGCTGAACGACCGCTGGTTCGCGCGGCTCAGCACCAGCAGCGCCTCGGTCAGGTCGATCGCCCGCGTGTTGACGGCACGCAGCCGATCGACCAGTACGTCGTTGTCGTGCGTCATGTCGTTCCGCGCGACGTCGAGCAGTGTCTGCGTGATCGCCAGCGGCGTACGCAGCTCGTGGGAGGCGTTCGCGGCGAACCGCTGCTGTTCGGCCACGTGCGTCTCGAGCTGCGCGAGCATCGCGTCGAACGCGTCGGCGAGCTCCCGGAACTCGTCCTTCGGCCCCGGCATCCGGATCCGGTGCGACAACGACCCGCTCGCGGCGACCCGCGTGGCCTCGGTGATCCGGCGCAGCGGGTCGAGCATCCGCCCGGCGAGGATCCACCCGCCGACCAGGCCGAACACCAGCAGGAACGCCATCACCGCCGCCGCCACCGGCGCGAACGACCGCCAGAGCAGGTGCGGGAAGGTGTACGTCGTGGTCATGATGACCACCCCGCCGGAACGGAACTGCATCAGCCCGATCCAGGCCGCCACCAGCAGGAACACACCGGCGACCATCAGGAAGCCCGCGTAGCTGATCGCGAGCTTCAACCGGACGCTGAGTCCGGGCTCCCTATCCATCGGCGTCGATCCGGTACCCGGCGCCGGCGACGGTCGCGATGATCCACGGCTCCCCAAGCCGTTTCCGCAGCGCCGACACCGTGATCCGGACAGCATTCGTGAACGGATCGGCGTTCTCGTCCCAGGCCTTCGCGAGCAGGTCCTCCGCGCTGACGATGCCACCCTCGGCCGCCACCAGTACCTCGAGTACGGCGAACTGCTTCCGCGTCAGCGCGACGTACTTCCCGTCCCGGTACACCTCGCGCCGGAACGGGTCCAGCCGCAGCCCGGCGATCTCCCGGACCGGCGGACGGTTGTACGCGCGCCGTCGGTCCAATGCGCGCAACCGCAGGACCAGCTCCTGGAACTCGAACGGCTTGGTGAGATAGTCGTCGGCGCCGAGCTCGAACCCGGACGCCTTGTCGTCCAGCCGGGACGCGGCGGTCAGCATCAAGATCGGCATACCGCTGCCGGAGGCAACTATCCCGGCGGCGATCTCGTCGCCGGACGGGCCGGGGATGTCCCGGTCCAGGACGGCGATGTCGTAGGTGTTGAGGTCGAGCAACTCCAGTGCCGCGTGGCCGTCGGCGGCGATGTCGGCCGCGATCGCTTCCAGCCGCAGGCCGTCGCGGATCGCGTTCGCCATCTCCGGCTCGTCCTCCACGATCAACACCCGCATATCACCGATGCTACGGGGCGATTCATATCGTCGGTGTATCCAAAACTCGATACCGGCCGGCAACAGCACATTCTTTTCACTGGTTGATATGACCGTCAGCCAACCAGCCCGCCGTACCAGATCGACCTTGAGGGCGGCCTTTCTGCTCGCCAACGTGGCGATCATCGGCGTGTTCGTCCACCAGACCATGGCGACGTCCATCCCGACCGCGCACCGCGGCGGGCTCGGCGTGGCCGACGGCGCCGTACCCGACGGTGTCACGGTGTTCGACGACAAAGTCCCTGGCGTCGTCAATCTCAATCCGGAGCTGCTCGGCGCGCTCCGCCGGGCGGCGACGGCCGCGGCGCAGGACGGGGTCGTCTTCTACGTCAACAGTGGCTGGCGCTCCCCGGCGTACCAGGCCCAGCTGCTCAGTCAGGCAGTACAGAAGTACGGCTCCTCCGAGGAGGCCGCGCGCTGGGTCGCCACGCCCCAGAACTCCCCGCACGTACAGGGCCAGGCGATCGACATCGGGCGCTCCGACGCGACCGCGTGGCTCGCCGAACACGGCGCCGTGTACGGGCTGTGCCAGATCTACGACAACGAGCCGTGGCACTACGAGCTCCGTCCGGAAGCCGTCCAGCAAGGCTGCCCACCCCGGTACGCCGATCCGACGCACGACCCGAGGATGCAGCGGTGACCCTGACGGTCCGCCCGATCTCCGCGGCCGTCCACCTGGACTTCGTGCAGGCGCAGCGATCGGTCAGCTTCCTCCAGACGCCGTCGTGGGCCCATGTGAAGACCGAATGGCGCAGCGAGTCGCTCGGCTGGTACGACGACCAGTGGCTCGTCGGCGCCGGGCTCGTCCTGCATCGCCCGGTCCCGCGGCTGGAGCGCTTCACGCTCGCGTACCTTCCCGAGGGGCCGGTCATCGACTGGACCGGGAAGCTGGACGAGTGGCTCCGGCCGCTGGCGATGTACCTGAAGGCGAACGGCGCCTTCGCGATCCGCCTCGGACCGCCGGTCATCACCGACACCTGGACCGCCGCGCAGGTCAAGGAAGGAATCGCCGACCCAAACGTCACCCGGTTGCCGCAAATGCCGAGCGTGCCCGATCCAGTAGGGACACGGGTGACCGAGCAGTTGCGCGCCGCCGGCTGGCTGCCGCAGAACCCGGAGGACGGTTTCGGGACCGGCCATCCGCAGTACAACTTCGAACTCCCGCTGAACGGCTCCGAGGACGACGTACTCCGTGGGATGAACCAACAGTGGCGGCGCAACATCAAGAAGGCGGCCAAGGAAGGCGTCGAGCTCGTCGTCGGTGACGACCTGAAGGCGTTCCACGACCTGTACGTCCACACCGCGGAGCGCGACCATTTCACGCCGCGCCCGCTGCGGTACTTCGAGACGATGTTCGCGGCGCTCCGCACCGAGGACAGGATCCGCCTGTATCTCGCCTACCACCAGGGCGAGCTGGTCGCCGGCGCGATCATGGTGCGCGTCGGCACGCAGGCGTGGTACGCGTACGGCGCGTCCGCGACCGCGAAACGTGAGGTCCGCGGGTCGAACGCGTGCCAGTGGGCGATGATCCGGGACGCGATCGCGGCGGGCTGTGACGTGTACAGCCTGCGCGGCATCACCCCGACGCTGCACGCGGACGATCCGCACGTCGGGCTGATCCAGTTCAAGGTCGGCACCGGTGGCCAGGCGGTGCGGTACGTCGGCGAGTGGGACCTGCCGCTGCGGCCGCTCGTCTACCGCGCGTTCGACGCCTACATGACGCAGCGCGAACGCCGCCGACATTCGTCCTGACATATCGTCCGCATATCGAAAATTCGATACACCCCGGCAACATCGGGCCCGGTTCACTAGCGGGATGCGTTCGATCTGCCACGGTACGGCGTGACCCTGACCGGCCCGCAGTTCTGGTTCACCACGTTCACCGGGCTCGCACTACTGACCATTCTGTTGTTTCCGGTCGCCGCGCTGGCGGCCTGGCTGCTGGGCCGGCGGCGCGGTACGCGGCGTGCGCTGGCTGAGGTCGCCATCGTCTACTGGACGACGCCGCTGCTGTGGATGACGATGCTGCCGAACAGCGGGGCCGGCATCGTGCCCGGCAAGGTCAGCCTGATCCCGTTCCGCGACCTGGTCACGATGTCGGTCCCGCAGATCGTCGGAAATCTGCTGCTCTTCGCCGCGCTGGGGTTCTTCGCGCCGATGCGCTTCGCGACGCTCGCGTCGGTGCGGCGGATCCTGCTGCTCGCCGCGGCCTGCTCGACCACGGTCGAGGTGCTCCAGTACGTCCTGGAACTGGACCGCGTGTCGTCGGTGGACGACGTACTGCTGAACACCGTCGGTGCCGGACTGGCCGCGTTGGCGTCGTACCGGTGGTGGCTGCGGCCGACATTTCGTGCGGATATGAAAAACCGGATACGCGAGGGCAACGCCGCTCGTTCTTGACTGGGAGGTATGAACTACGGCGAACCAGCGGAACTGCTGGCCTCCGCACCCCTCCTGACCACCGGCATCACGGTTTTCGGCTGCGAACCGGACGAGGAACTCCTCTTCCACGAACTCGCCCCACGCCTCGGCGTACTGCCGAACATCACAAAAGCACCACTCACCGAGGCAAATGCCGATCTCGCATTCGGGAATCGTTGCGTCAGCATCGGCCACAAGCACCCCGTCACGAACGATGCATTGCGGGCGTTGAGCCAAGCCGGCGTCGAGTATGTGTCGACGCGCAGCATCGGCTTCAATCACCTCGATGTCGATTACGCGGCGAGCGTCGGGATCGAGGTCGGGAATGTCGCGTACTCCCCCGACAGCGTCGCCGACTACACGTTGATGCTGATCCTGATGGCGATCCGGAACGCGAAATCCGTCATCCGCCGCGCCGATATCCACGACTACCGGCTCAGCGACGTCCGCGGCCGTGAGCTGCGCGACCTGACCGTCGGCGTCGTCGGCACCGGCCGGATCGGTGCCGCCGTACTGGACCGCCTGCGCGGCTTCGGCTGCCGGGTGGTTGCCTTCGACAACCGCCCGAAGACGTCCGCCGACTACGTCGCCTTCGACGACCTTCTCGAACTGAGCGACATCGTCACGCTGCACACTCCGCTCACCGCGGAAACGCATCATCTGCTGAGTCGTCGCCGGATCGCGCAATTGAGGCGTGGCGCGTTCGTGGTGAACACCGGCCGCGGCGCATTGATCGACACCGAGGCGCTGGCCGACGCTCTCGAGGAAAGCCGCCTGGGCGGCGCCGCACTCGACGTACTCGAAGGCGAAGAAGGAATCTTCTACGCCGACCACAGCAACCGGCCGATCGAAAGCACGTTGCTGCTCAGACTGCAGGCCCTGCCCAACGTGCTGATCAGCCCGCACACCGCGTACTACACCGACCGCGCGCTCCGCGACATGGTCGAGAACTCCCTTGCCAATTGCCTGAACTTCGAAAGCAGGAAGCACCATGAGTAAGTTGAAGGTCGGAATCCTGTTCGGCGGCGTGTCCGAGGAGCACGGCGTATCGGTCAAGTCCGCGCAGCAGGTCGCGCAGCACCTGGACACCGAGAAGTACGAGCCGTACTACATCGGCATCGCGCAGAGCGGCGCCTGGAAGCTGTGCGACGGCCCGGACACCGACTGGCAGAACGGCACCCCTGTCGTGCTGTCACCAGACAGCAGCGTGCGTGGCCTGCTCGTCCTGGAGTCGGACCGGCTCGGCTCCCGGATCAGGCAAGGGCAGTACCGGACGATCAACCTCGACGTGATCCTGCCGGTCCTGCACGGCAAGCGTGGCGAGGACGGCGCGATGCAGGGCCTGCTCGAGCTGTCCGGCATCCCGTACGCCGGCTGCGACATCCAGAGCTCCGTGCTCTGCATGGACAAGACGCTGACGTATCTCGTCGTGCAGAGCGCGGGTATCGCGACACCGAACTTCTGGATCGTCGGCGCGAAGGAGACGATTGACCCAGAGCAGTTCAGCTACCCGGTGTTCGTGAAGCCGGCCCGCTCGGGCTCGTCGTTCGGCGTCAGCAAGGTGACGAACGCCGACGAGCTGGCGAATGCCGTCGAGACCGCCGCGCAGTACGACTCGAAGATCCTGATCGAGGAGGCCGTCGTCGCCAGCGAAGTCGGCTGCGCGATTCTGGGGAACGAGCCGGAGCTGATCGTCGGCGAGGTCGACCACATCGCGCTCTCACACGGCTTCTTCAAGATCCACCAGGAGAGCTCGCCGGAGACCGGTTCGGAGAACTCGACGCCGATCGTTCCCGCCGACATCCCGGCCGAGACGCGCTCACTCGTCCAGCAGACCGCGAAGGCCGTGTACCGGGCGCTCGGGTGCACCGGTCTGGCGCGCGTCGACCTGTTCCTCAAGGAGGACGGCTCCGTCGTGCTGAACGAGGTCAACACCTTCCCGGGCCTCACGTCGTACAGCCGGTATCCGCGGATGATGGCCGCGGCCGGCTTGCCGCTCGGCAAGGTGATCGACGAGCTGGTGTCGGTCACGCTGTCCGGGAGCCCGCGGTGACGTCAGACCTGGTGTACGTCGACGAGTTCGCGACCGGGATCCGCTGGGACGCGAAGTACGCGACCTGGGACAACTTCATCGGCAGGCCGGTCGACGGGTACCTCGCGAACCGGATCGTCGGCACTCGCTCGCTGTGCGCAGCGCTCGAGCGTGCGCAGGAGAAAGCGGCGCCCCGAGGGTTCGGCCTGCTGCTATGGGACGGGTACCGCCCACAGCGGGCCGTCGACAACTTCGTCCGCTGGTCCGAACTGCCCGAGGACGGCCGGACGAAACCGCGCTACTACCCGAACCTTGAGCGCACCGACATGTTCACCCAGGGGTACGTCGCGACGCGGTCCGGACACACCCGCGGCAGCGCGGTCGACCTGACGCTGTACCACCTGGACACCGGCGAACTCGCCGACATGGGCGGCGACCACGACCTGATGGACCCGATCTCCCGTCACGGCGCGCCCGGCGTCACCGCGAAGCAGGCGCAGAACCGCGAGACGCTGGCATCGGTGATGGAGGCGGCCGGATTCGAGCGGTACGAGTGCGAGTGGTGGCACTACAAGCTCCGCGACGAGCCGTACCCGAACACCTACTTCGACATCCCGATCGCATGATCCGCCCGGCCGAGCCCACCGACACCGCAGCCGTGAACGAGCTGCTCCACGAACTCGGTTATCCGCAGGACGATCCCGATGCGACGACGGCCCGGCTCAAGTCCTGGGCCGACGATCCGGCCGGCGCCGTCTTCGTGGCCGATGCCGGCGGCAACCTTCTCGGGCTGGTCGCGGTCTACGTCGAACCGTTCATCCAGCTCCCCGGGTCCTCCGCCCGAATCGTCGCGCTGGTCGTCTCCGACCGAGCCCGCCGCCAAGGCGTCGCCACCGAGCTGATGGGCGCCGCGGAGTCGTTCGCCGTGCAGCAGGGCTGCGTCCGCTTCGAGGTCACCAGCTCGAACTACCGCACCGAGGCACACAAGTTCTACGAAAGCCGCGGCTACGTCAACCAGGCGGAGCGCTCGTCCCGGTTCCTGCGTGTCGCTCCGCCTCAGTCCGCCAGTGGTACGACGGTGTAGCCGTGGGTTCGGATTGCTTCGAAGCTCTGGTCGCGGATCGCCGGCGAGGCGAAGTCGGCGACCACCCGCTTCGTTTCCAGGTCGAAGGTCGGTGGCTCGACGCCGAACTCGGCGACCGCGTTGGTGATGGTTCCGATGCAGTGCTGACAGGTCATGTCTGGTACTTCGAACGTCGTGGCCGACACCGCTGACTCCGATCTGGTCGGGCCGCCGTCCGCCGTCAGCTCCACGACGTCCAGCAGCCGGATGAAGGTGTCCACGAACCGGTCGGCGACCTGCGTGACGAGATTGACCCGCCGGCCGTCGACGGTCTGTGGCGAATGGGCGAGACAGCGCGGTCGCTCGCCGTCCGCCAGCGTTCGGTACTGCTCGAGGTCGGCGATCCGCAACTCCTTCATCGCCCGCAGCGCAGCGACGGTGTCGGCCGAGTAGCTGACGCGGCCGCCGAAGCAGATCAGCTGCACCGGGATCAGCCCACGCCGGTACGTGGCCGCCTGCAGCCCCCAGTACCACGTGCCCGCGACGGTCGCGAACAGCCCGCTGTCCCGGAGTACGGCGGCGAACGCGGCGGGATCGTCGTACGGGGTCCGTGCCGCCAAGTAGGCGTGCTGGACAAGGACCCGGGCGGCGGCGTCGACGCCGGTCCGCAGGATCGCCAGCGGCTCCTTGTCGGTGGTGACCTCGGCCAGCAGAGCCGTATGAGCAGAACTCAACGATCCGGAGCGCTCGACCAGGCAGCTGTCGTCCAACTGGCGCCACAGGACGAGCGTGGCCTCGCGGGCGACGATCGGTACGACGGCTCCGAGCGCGCCCGCGTGGGCAACGTTCGAGATACCCGCGCTGTCGGTCCAGATCACCCGGTGCGTCGCCGCCGTCACCAGCCCCGGCGGACAGCCCTCGAGCTTCGTCCGCAGGAACTCCTCGGTCAGCAGCCCACCGACCGGCTCGAGCTGATACCGGAGACTGACCGGCGTCACAGCCCCAGCGGTGTCGAACACATCGAACGCAAGCTCCGACAGCAAACGGGCCACCGACGAACGGGCTGTGCCAGCACTCACGTCAGCACTCACACCGGGCTCCTCAGCTCGACGGTTCCGCACCACCGATCGTAGGTACGACGCCCCGGCTGCGCGCGGTCACACAGCGTGTCGGCGTGCGACGTTGAACCATGCTCCGAGCCGCGGGATGCGCCGAAGGACGAGCTGGTCGAGGAGCAGTACGGCGACCAGGGTCGCGCCGAAGAGCGGGAGGAACAGCGCGAGCGCGACCACCAGGACCGCGAGACCGGGAGTCGTCCGGAGCGGGAGACGCCCGCGCGGCGCGCCGAGCGCCTTGCCCTTCGGTCGCCGGCGCCACCACATCATCGGACCGGTCACGCACATGAAGACCACGCCGAGGCAGAACACCGTCGTCAGCCAGAAGTTGAACAGACCAAGCCGCCGGCCCTCGTGCAGTGCGATCCCTTGGGACACGACCTTCGCCAGCGCTGGATAGTCCTTGTAGCCGTACGTCGACACGACGCGACCGCCGTAGTGGTCGACATGCAGCGTGCGCTCCTGAGCCGGGTTGTTGAAGGCGTACCCGATCGCCGAGAAGACGCCCTTGGTGTCCGACGGCAGCGCGACCGTCATCGGGCTGCGCAGGCCGTTCCGCCGACCGACCTCGATCGCGGTGTCCACAGTAGCGACGGACTCGGTCCGGTTCGCTGGATCAGACCGCGGTACTTCGGTCTTGCCGAGCGCCCAGGGGACCGCGTGGCTGTGCGGCAGCGACTCGTCGAGCGTGGAAGTCGGGTTCGACAGCGCACCGGGATCTTCGCCCCAGAACGACGTACCGTGGCTGGTCGCCAACTCCTGGGTCTTGGCGCCCCAGAACCCGGTCCACGGGAGGCCCGAGACGACGAGGAAGAGCAGCCCGAGGCCGAGTACGGCGCCGGTGCGGCCGTGCCGGGAACGCAGTACGGCCCCTGCTGCCCCGGCCGCGCGCCGACGGGCTCGCGCGACACGGCCCCGGATGAACAAGTAGTAGCCGGTCAGCGCCATCACGATCGCCCAGCAGGCGGCGATCTCGATCACCGCGTCGCCGAACCGGCCGGCCATCAGCTCGCCGTGCAGGAGAATCGCGACGCCGGACACGGTCCGGTCCGGGTTCAGCGAGCCGAGGACCTTGCCTTCGTACGGGTCGACGAACACATCGCGGTTGCCGCTCTTGGTCTCGACGGAGAAGACGGTCGATCGGTTCGGCGCGGACGGTTCGGTCATCGACACCACGGTGGCGTCCGGGAATGCCGCGCGTACCTCCTGCAGCTGGGTGTCGTACGGCTGCGCGACCAGACCTGGTGGCTGCTGCACCTTCATCAGGTCGGCGTGCAGCAACGGCTCGAGCTGGAACCGGAACAGGTAGATCAACCCGGTCGTCGCCAGGACGAACAGGATCGGGATGACGAGGAAGCTCGCGTAGAAGTGCCACCGCCAGAACGCGCGGAACAGCCCGGTGCCGCGGCCGCGAGTCCGCTGCTCGACCTCAGGTGGTGCATCCAGTACTGCGCTCACATCCACTCCTTTGTTGCCCGATCCGAGACAGGAGTCGGTTCGCGGCGGGTTCTGGTTCCCGAACAGGTTTGTGGTGTGGGCCACACGTGCGCCGGTGCGTGCCCGTTCGGAGCGGGATGCGACGATTGGTCGACCATGCACCAGAGCCGTGGATTCCGAGCCGCACGGGCCGCGATGTTCGCGGTCACCTGCGTGCTGCTCGCCGCCCTCGGCCACGTGCTGATGTCCGGCGCGATGCTGCCGTGGTGGGCGCTGCCGATGGCGTTCGGCTGGATCGGCGTGACCGCGTGGATCGTCGCCGACCGGGAGCGCGGCGTACCGTTCGTTGTCCTGAGCACCTTGTTCGCGCAGGGCGCGCTGCACGTCGTGTTCACGCTCGCGCAGACGATGAGCCCGCACGAGATGCACGGCGATCACATGGGCGGCGGCGGGATGCTCGGCGCACACCTCGTCGCCGCGTTGCTGACCGGGTTATGGCTTGCGTACGGCGAGCGGGCAGCGTTTTCCGTACTGCGCTCGCTCGCGGTCCGCGTACTCCTGCCGCTGCGACTGATCAGCTGTCCGCAAGTCACACCGCATCAGCCGCGCATCGCGCCGGCCCGGTCCCCCGCACCACTGCGGGACCTGCTGCTCGTCCACGCCATCACGTCCCGAGGTCCACCCGGCGGAGTCCTGTTCTCCTGACCTGACACTCGGGCGCCTTACGGTGCGCCCGGGATGCGGCCTGCCCTTTCCGGGCACGGCCTCCGCTCACCAGCATCGCGCCTTGTCGCGATGCTGGATCTGGACTTTCCGAAGGACTCGATGTCATGGCTTCTGCCTTGCTCCACGACCCGGACGAAACGTCGACCCGGCTCGCACTGGCCGCCCGCTCGGGCGACCTCGATGCCCTCGACGACTTCGTTCGCGCGTTGCACCGCGACGTACGCCGGTACGTCGTCCATCTGTCGGCCGATCCGCATGCGGCCGAGGACCTGACGCAGGAGACGTTCCTGCGTGCGCTCAAGAGCCTGCACAGGTTCGAAGGGAGGTCGTCGGCGCGGACGTGGCTGCTGTCGATCGCCCGCCGTACCGTGGCCGACGACCTGCGCCGGAAGGCCTCCCGCCCGCGGATCTCCCAGCAGGACTGGCAGTTCGCGGCCGAGCAGGCCCAACCGCGGGACCTGCCCGGATTCGAGGACCGGATCGCGCTGGCCGAACTGCTCGACACGCTCCCCGGCGACCGCCGCGAGGTCTTCGTACTGACGCAACTCGCCGGCGTCCCGTACGCGCAGACCGCCGCGCGGCTCGGCTGCCCGATCGGCACCGTCCGCTCCCGGGTCGCCCGCGCCCGAACGGCGTTGGCGGAACTACTGGCCGCCTGACAGAGGGCCTGACAGGGTGGTCCGCCGACCTAACGGGAGGCGGACCACTTCTCCTCGATGCGACCCAACTTCCACACCGCGTGCGCACCCAGCCAGGTGATCACGAACAGCCCGACGATCGCGTATCCGACGTAGTTCAGGTCGATGCCCGCGATCGCCGCCAGCGGACCGTGCTCGATGTGCAGCTTGTCGGTCAGGATCGAGATCAGCTCGATGGTGCCGATCACCAGCGCGACCGCGACCGACAAGCCCGTGATCGTGATGTTGTAGTACACCTTCCGGACCGGCTTCGCGAACGCCCAGCCGTAGGCGAAGTTCATCAGGCAGCCGTCGATGGTGTCGAGCAGGCTCATCCCGGCGGCGAAGAGGATCGGCAGCGTGAGTACGGCGTACCACGGGAGGGTGAACGCGGCCGCGCCGCCGGCCAGCACGAGCAGGCTCACTTCGGTCGCGGTGTCGAAGCCGAGACCGAACAGGAAGCCGATCGGGTACATCTGCCACGGCCGGGTGACCGCCTTCGTCACGCCGGACAGGATGCGGTTCATGAAACCGCGGTTGTTCAGCTGCTGCTCGAGCGTCGCCTCGTCGTACGCCCCGGTCCGCATCCGGCGGAACACCTTGACCACGGCAACGAGTACGACCAGGTTGAGCGCGGCGATCAGGTACAGGAAGACGCCGGACACCGCTGTACCGAGCACGCCGGTGATCTGCTGCAGGCGGGACGAGCCGTCGGCGACCTGGCCGGCCAGCGCACGAACGCCGATGCCGAGCAGGAAGCACAGCACGAACACGACGGTCGAGTGCCCCAGCGAGAACCAGAACCCCACCGACAGCGGGCGCCGCCCGTCCGCCATCAGCTTCCGGGTGGTGTTGTCGATCGCGGCGATGTGATCCGCGTCGAAGGCGTGCCGCATACCGAGCGTGTACGCCGTGACACCCAGCCCGACTCCGAACACCCCGGCCGAACCGAGCAGGTAGTGCCGCGGGGCCACGATCAGCGCGAGCACGCCCCAGCCGATCAGATGCAGCAGCAGTACGAAGGCCGCCATCCCCCCGACCGACGTCCACTCGCGCCGCGTCACGTCCATCCGCCTCACGAATCGCCAGTAAACGCCTGTTGCCGATCAGATGCAACCGAGTCGCATCAACGGCACGGGCCTTCACAGAGCGTACGGCGGCGCGGCATCATCGAGCCCGTGCGGAAACTACTGCTCACGTCGTCGGGGATCAGCAATCCGAGCATCAACGACGCGCTGCTCGAGTTGCTCGGGAAGCCGGTGTCCGAGGCCACTGCGTTGATCGTGCCGACGGCGATCTACCCGTTTCCCGGTGGGGGTGGGCAGGCGTGGCGGGCGATCGCGGGTCAGAACAAGCGGCCGTTGACCGATCTCGGGTGGAAGTCGGTCGGGGTGCTCGAGTTGACGGCGCTGCCGTCGATCCAGGAGAAGAGCTGGGTGCCGACGCTGCAGGAGACCGATGCGTTGCTGGTGTGGGGCGGCGACGTGCTGTATCTGAGTTACTGGCTGCGACGGTCCGGGGTTGCCGACCTGTTGCCGTCGTTGGACCTGGTGTACGTCGGAGTCAGCGCGGGGAGCATCGCGGTGACGCCGTACAACTGTGACTGGGACTTCGACCAGGAGTTCATCCCCGAAGGCAGCGACATGGCGTCGCACGCGGAGCCCCTCGGGCTCGTCGACGTCACGCTGTACCCGCACCTGGGACACCCGGACATGGAGGACACCACTCCGGAGAACATCGAGCGCTGGGCGTCCGGTATCCCGGTGCCGACGTACGCCATCGACGACGAGACGGCCATCAAGGTCGTGGACGGCGAGGTCACCGTCGTGTCCGAGGGCGATTGGAAGCTCTTCAACCCCTGAGTCAGACCGCGGCGGTCAGGCGGGTGATCGCCTCGTCGACCGTGGAGCGGGGGCAGCCGAGGTTCACGCGCATGTACCCGTGGCCTTCGCGACCGAACTTCTGGCCCTTGTCGAGCCACAACCGCGCTCGGGTGAGCATGAACTTGTCCAGCGCCTCCGCGTCCAGGCCGAGGCCCCGGCAGTCCATCCACGACAGGTAGAGCGAGTCCGCCGGCAGGACGCGGAGCTTGTCGGTCGCGGCGTGTACGGCGTCCGCGAAACGGCGGTGGTTGTCGCGGACGTACGGGAGGAGGTCCTCGAGCCAGGGTTCGCCGTACCGGTAGGCGGCCTCGCCCGCGACCATGCCGAGCAGGTTGACGACCGGGAAGAGGTTCCGTTCGTACTGCCGGGCCAGCTCGGCGCGGAGGCGCCGATCGGGGACGAACACGTTGGCGCACTGCAGTCCGGGCAGGTTGAACGTCTTGCTCGGCGCCGTACACGTGATGCTGTTGCGCGCGAACTCCGGCCCGAGCGACGCGAACGGGACGTGCCGCTTGTCCGGGTTCATCATCAGGTCCTGGTGGATCTCGTCCGCGACGACCAGGACGCCGTGCCGTGCACAGATCTCCCCCATCGTCCGCAACTCGTCCTCCGACCAGACGTTGCCGGTCGGATTGTGCGGATGGCTGAGGATGAACAGCTTCGTGTCGTCGCGAATCGCCGCCTCGAACGTCCGCGGGTCGAACCGGTATCCGTCGTCGGTGCGCTGCAACGGCGCGTACGCGAGCCGCCTGCCGTTCAGCAGGACGTCCTCATGGAAGTGCACATAGACCGGCGGCTGGATCAGCACCGAATCGCCCGGCGCGGAAAACGCCTGAACCACTGTCTTCAACGTGGTGATGATGCCCGCGGTCACCACCACCCACTCCGGCGGTACCTCCCACCCGAACCGCCGGCGCTGCCACCCCGTCACCGCATCCAGGTAGTCCCCGGTCGCCCCGGCCGCGTACCCGAACACGCCGTACTCGACCGCCTCGTGCAGCGCATCGATCACCGGCCGGGGCGACCGGAAATCCATGTCCGCCACCCACATCGGCAGCGGATCGGCAGCCACCTCGTCCGGCGTCAACCACTGCGCCTGCCCCGCCCACTTCGCCGAGTTCGCAGCCCGCCGATCCACCACCTCGTCGAAGACGGATGTCCGCATATCACTCACGGTACGTCGGTCTTCGCCTTCCGCGCCCTGGGCTTGCGGGCCGGTTGAGGTTCGGCGGCGAACGGGATGAAGGGCATGGTCAGTGGCAGTGCCGCCAGGCGCATGAGCAGGAAGGCGTTGTCGTCGCCGGCGGTTTTGTTCAGCCGGAGGCGGCCGCAGTTGGTGCAACGATGGATGAGGACCCAGCGGCCCTCACCTCGGACGGTGACCGCGATCGGTTCCATACCGCCGGAGCAGTCGGCCTTGCGGTCGCCGGGGACATTGCGGTCCAGGTGCCGCGACCACAGACAGCTCGGGCAGTGATTGCGATGGCTGGTGCCAGGGGCGTCGAGCGAGACCTCTACGCCGCAGTGTTCACGACTGAACGAACGTGCGAAAGCCAAAAGGCACGTCGCAGAACGCTCACGATTCACAGCGAGCCGATACCTGCTGTCGCAACTGTGGCGGAACCGGCGCATACTTGTTGTCTCATGCCTGCCTACCGCGCGACGACGCGTCGTCACCTGTCCACCAGTCCGTTCGCCGCCCAGACCGCCGACGCCATCAAAACCTTCGACGTCGGCGAAAGGGTGTCCCACGACCGAGAAGGCCTGGGCCGGGTCCACTCGATCGAACACGACGGCGCCGCCGTGATCGTCGACTTCGGTGGCGGCCGCCTGGTGCGCCAGGTAGCCCCCTTCGCCAAACTCCACACCCTCTGACCCCACCCGCGTCCCCACCTTGGCCCACCTCCGCGTCGCCGAGGCGGTGGCGGCGCGCCTCATCAGGGCAGCGGAGCGAGGGCTATGTGGGGGCGGCCGTGGAGAGGGTGGGGAGAGATGTGGGCGCGGACGCCGAAGACTGATTCGATCAGGGGGACGGTGAGGACCACCAGGGGTGGACCTTCTGCTATCAGGTGGCCCGACTGGAGGACGGCGAGCCGGTCGGCGTGGGCCGCGGCCTGGTCGAGGTCGTGGAGGGCGGCGATGGTCGTGATGCCGAGGCTGCGGACCAACTGCAGGAGCTCGAGTTGGGCCCGTACGTCGAGATGGTTGGTCGGCTCGTCCAGCACGATCAGCGGTGCCTGCTGCGCGAGCGCTCTCGCCAGCAGGACCCGTTGACGTTCCCCGCCCGACAGTGTGGAGAACAGCCGTCCACCGGCCGCCGCCAGATCGACTGCCGATAGGGCGTCCGTGATCACCGCGCGGTCCGTGCGGTTGTCGCGGTCGAGGAGGCCCTTGTGCGGCGTACGGCCCATCGACACCATCTCCTCGACGGTGAAGTCGGTGGCCATCGTCTGGTGCTGCGTCACCACGGCCCGGCGTTTGGCGATCGTCTTGGCCGGCGTGCGCCAGACGTCGTCGTCGCCGAGCAGGACGGTGCCGGTCGTCGGCCGGAGTGCGCGGTAGACGGCGCGCAACAGGGTCGACTTGCCGGCTCCGTTCGGGCCGATGATGCCGACGAACTGCCCGGGTTCGACAGTCAGGTCTATCCCGGACAGGATCGGCAACCGATCCACGACCACGCCGACATCTCGTACGACCAGTCTCATGACGTACCTCGCCTCAGCAGCCAGAGGAAGAACGGTGCGCCCAGCGCCGCCGTGAACACCGTGATCGGGTACTCGTTCGGTCGATCGACCGTCCGCGTCGCCAGGTCGACCAGTACCAGGAAGACCGCACCGCTCAAGGTTGCGACGGGCAACAACTTGCGATGATCCGCACCGATCACGAGACGCGCCGCGTGCGGGACCATCAGCCCGACGAATCCCACTCCCCCGGCGACAGCCACAGCTGTTGCGGTGAGCAACGATGACACGAGCAACAACACGATCCGCAAGCGGTGGATGTCCACACCGAGTGCGGCCGCATCGTCGTCACCGACCGCGAGCGCGTTGAGACCGCGGCCCTGCAGCAAGAGGTACGCCGCTGCCGCCGTCATCACCAGCGCGGGCAGGCCCAGCTTCGACCAGTCCGCACCGGCGACGCTGCCCATCAACCAGAACAGAATTCCCCGGACCTGCGTCGGCTCCGCCCGCAACTGCACCAGGCTGGTACCGGCCATCGCCAGATAGCTGACGGCCACCCCGGCGAGGATCAGCCGGGTGTCGGCCAGCCGCCCGGACCGTTGCGCGAGCAGAAACACCGCGAGCAACGAGACCGTCGCTCCGATGAAGGCGCCCGCCGAGGTCGTGATACCGGCTAGACCGGCGCCCATGACAAGGACCGCTCCGAGCGACGCGCCGGACGAGACACCGAGGACGTACGGATCGGCCAGCGGATTCCGGATGAGCGCCTGCAGGGCGACTCCCGCCACGCTCAGCGCCGCGCCGACGATCGCCGCCAGCAGGACGCGCGGTACCCGAATCGACCAGATGATCTGCTCGGTCAACGGCTCCGGCCGCGGGCCACTGCCGATCAGGTGGTACCGGATCACCGACCAGACATGGCCGACGGGTACCGTGACCGTTCCCAGCGAAATCGACCCGACCACCGCGACGACAAGTACGGCAAACAGCACGCCGCACGAAACGAAGAGGCCTGGACGTGCGCGCACGTCAGAACCGGTCCGGGTGTGCGGCCTTCGCGATCTTCTCGATCACGTAGACGTTGAGCGGACCGAGATAGGCGCCGTCAGCAACAGTCGTGAACGTGTTCGACTGCGCTGCCGGCCATTGCGGGAACTGCTTCAACAGCTTGGCCGCTTCGTCCGTCGGCCTCTCGTTCGGCGTGAATGCCCCGACCACCAGTACGTCGACCCGCGCCGCCGCGAGCTGCTCCGCGTTGATCGTCCGGGTCGCGTCCGCCGACTCACCCGCGAACGCGTTCACCCCGCCGGCCGCCTTGATCACGTCGTCGTAGATCCCACCGGTCATCACCGCGGGCAAGCCGTTCTCGTTCATCATCGACATCCCCGGATACACGATCGCGACCCGTTTCAGTTCGGCGCCCTGGACCTTCGCGCGGACGGCGTCGATCCGGGATCGCAGTACCGCGATCGTGTCCGCGGCCTTCTGCTGGACGTCGAAGATCTGGCCGAGTAGCGCCAGGAACGCGTACGACGACTCGATCCCCTGTGCCTCGTAGGTCGCCTTCTCCGCCGCGCTCGCCCGCGGATTCCCGAACGCGCAGTTGACCGGGTTCACGATCGTCGCCGCTCCGACGGCCGCGAGCTGCTCGCGGGTCGCGAAGCCGCTCGACGCGTCGAACCCACCCGACCAGGTCGAGATCACCAGATCCGGCTTCAGCGCCAGTACCTGCTCGGCCGGTACGTCGAAGTTCTTGTTCATCGACAGCCCGGTCTTTGGCAGCGCGTTGACCTTGGCAACCATCCCGGGATCGTCGGAAACACCGTACGACTGTCCGTTGGCCAGCACATGCTGCTGCAGGCCGAGCATCACGAAGCTCTCCGCCTCGCCGACCGACGTACCGTTCAGGATCACCACCCGCGAGGGCGGCTTGCTGAAGGTCTGCTTCAGTCCGCAGTTCTCGACTGTCAACGGGTACGACGTCCGCCCCGGCCCGGCCGTGGCCGCAATCTCCGTGCTCGTCCCTGGTGAACCACCACAGCCAGCGACGCCGAGAACGAGTACATAGGCCAACAGCCGTACAGGTCTCATGATGGAAGGTCCCTCCCGAATGCTCGATCCAGAACAGGAGTCGAGCAGGACCCGCGATCAGTTCCCGGGGACGGGTGTGGTCTGAGCCACAACGTTGAGGCCGAGGAGGTTGTCGGCGGTGGTGAAGGTGTAGCCCGCGGCGCGGAGCCTGGGGACGAGGAGGCGGACGGACTCGACGGTGGCGGAGCGGTCGGCCTGGTTTCCGTCCCAGCCGTCGTGGAAGATGATGATCGAGCCGGGCCGGGTGGCGCGGAGGGCCTGCGCGGCGATTCGGTGCGGGCTGGGCTGGGCCACTTCCAGGAGGTGGCAGAACTCCCCGGAGACCACGTCGAGCCCGTGCTTCTCGAGCAGGCCGGGCAGCGCGGGGATCCGGAGCAGCCACGGCGGGCGGTACAGCGTCGGGCGGATGCCGAGCTCGGCGAACGCACCCATTCCTCGTTGCAGTTCGTCGGCGAGGGTACGGCGGCGGAGGTACTGCGTGAACTTGTGCGTGTATCCGTGCAACCCCACCACGTGCCCCGTCGACACGAGCCGTTTCGTCACGTC
Source organism: Kribbella jejuensis (assembly GCF_006715085.1). Lineage (NCBI taxonomy): Bacteria > Bacillati > Actinomycetota > Actinomycetes > Propionibacteriales > Kribbellaceae > Kribbella > Kribbella jejuensis. Next base: position 811,349 of record NZ_VFMM01000003.1, read on the forward strand.
GGGGTGACGCTGAACGGCCTTGCCCACTTGGAAGAACGTCGCCCGGATGCCCTGCTCGTCGAGGTAGTCCGCGAGCTGCGAGGTGTACGGCTCGTTCGGTCCGTCGTCGAAGGTGAGCGCGACGGTACGTTCGTCACCCGGTCCGCGGTACGGGAACGGCCCGAGCGTCTGCGAGTACGGCGACATCATGAACCAGTACGCCGTACCGACCGCCGCCGCGGCCGACCCGACGATCGCCGCCGTCTTCATGGTTTGGCCAGCAACGTGTTCTCGACCAGCCCGGCCGCCATGACCGCGCCGGCGACGATCCCCGTCAACCAGGCCACCCCGGCCGCTCGCGCCCTGACCTGCTGCCACCGCAGACTTGGCACAGCACTCCTGAACGCCGGTGCGGTACCGATCACCGGGCGACCGGCCAGGCGGTTCACCATGACCGCGAGCGCGTAGTAGAACAGGAACGACACCGCCACGTTGTACACCAACCCGCGCGTCAGCCGCCGCGCCGACGTGAAGGTCGGGTTGCCCCGGTCGAAGGCGACCCGCCCGCGCGCCCGCAGTTGCCGCAGCAGCCCGAGCTCGTCCGCGCCCTGGGTGCCGGTCAGGTCGTACCCGGACCAGGCCGCCTTCCGGAACGCGATGTTCGTCGCCGTCACGTACAGGACCCTCCCGGTGACCCGGTACACGACGTGCACCAGGGCGAACAGAATCGCCGCGTACACCCGTCCCCACCACGGCCCACCGACATACCGGCATGGACCGGCCACCGCCACCCGCTCCGGATCCGCCCGGAAGGTGCGGTCGATCCGCGACAACCAGCCCGCGTCGAACACGGTGTCCGCGTCGCTGGAGACCACGATCTCCCCCCGCGCCACCGCGCTCCCCCGATGCCGGGCCGCGCACACACCCGGTATCTCCTCGCGCACCACGACCGCGCCGTACGACCGGGCGATCTCCGCGGTTCGGTCCGTGCAGTTGTTGTCAACCACAACTACTTCGACTCCGCCCGCGAAGTCCTGCCCGGCGAGCGACCGTAAGCACTCCCCGATGAACCGCTCCTCGTTGTACGCAGGAATCACCACGCTGAATCTGACGTCCCCAATCGGCATGGCGGCAACCCTAGACGCGGGCCGACCCGTTCAACGATGGTGCTAGCCCCCGTATCGTCGGACGGGTTAACCCCCTGCGGCCGACGTATCAACCACCCGTGTTCGAGCCTCCTTTGGGTAAGAACCGATCTCGTGAGCGGGGGCGTAGCAGATGGCGAACCTCGTCGATCCGCCGACCGGCGGTCTGACTCCGGACACGGACGTCTCCTTCCACTACTGGCGCCGGGTGCTGTGGCTCGTCGTGGGCACCGCCGCCTTCGCGGTTGCCGCCGGGTTGCTCGGCGACCGCCTCGGCCGGGGTCCGCAGGCGGCCTGGGTCACGCTCCTGGTGATCGCCGTCGTACTGGGCCTGGTGCTGGTCTTCCGGACGGAGCTCGTCGCCAGGGTCCTGCCCACCCCTGAATCCGAGCAGCAGCCCCAGAACCAGCTCGCCGTACTGCGCTGGGGCACGCTGATCCTCGCCGTTCTGGTGACCGCGCACTTCGGCAGCACCGCGAGCCTGAAGGGCCGGCCGCGCTCGATCGTCGCGATCGAGCTCTCCGGCAACAGCAAGGCGTGGACGGCCTGCGCGTGTGACGACGCCTTGACGAGGGCCTTGCGGCAGGACTTCTGGTTCATTGCCTCGTACGTTCTTCTGCTCGGAGTACTGGTCCTCTGGGCGGGCGTGTACTTCCGGCTGCCGATGCTCCGGCGGGCCCGCAACGCGGTCGCGATCTCGGTGGTCGTGGCTGGCGTACTGGACGTGGCCGAGAACATCTTCATGCTCGCGGGAGGGTCCGCGGACGGTCCCTGGGAGCTCGCCGCGGTCTGCGCGTGGGCGAAGTTCGCGCTGCTGCTCGGCGCCGTCGTCTACACCGCAGCCGGCGCGTTCGCATGGTGGTCGACGCCGCGCTGGGTGCGGCTCGCCTCGCTGGCGTTACCGGAGTACGCCCGGAAACCGGCCGACAAGGACGGACCGGCCGCCGCCGGCACCGCGGTGGATCGTGGCGCCGCGCCCCGAGGGGTCGCCGAGCACGGGATCGCGCTGTCCGGCGGCGGGATCCGGGCGGCATCGATCAGCCTCGGCGCACTCCAGGTACTCGACGGCGGCGTTCTGGGCTGGTCCACGGCGCGCGCGGTCACCGCGGTGTCGGGCGGGTCGAACATGGCGGCCGGTTGGAGCATCGCGCGGTCGAGCTACCGGACCGACGACGGAGGGGATCCCGGCCGGGTGCAGCCCGCCGACCTCGCGCCGCCTCCGTGGGTGATGCAGCCCAACGGCTGGCTCACCCCCGAGGAGCGGCACCTGGTCGACAATCTCGGGTACCTCGCGTCGAACGAGCCGCGCGGGTCCGACACCGACCCGGCCGCCACCAACTCCACGAAGCAGGACGCGCTCGCGGGCAACCAGCCGTCCGGCACAGCGTCGTACCGGCCGACTGTGTGGGCAACGGTCGTCGCCGGGCTCAGCGTCAACGCGCTCGTACTGACGAGCATCCTGTGGGCGATCACGCGTCCGGTGGGCTGGATGCTGCGCAAATTCGTAGGCCAGCACGGCACGCTGCCGGCGGGCGCGATGCACGGGCTCGTCAAGGAGCACGGACTCGCTCGGCCGGGCCTCGTCTTCCTGGTCGTCGGATTCGCGATCGTCCTGCTCTGGACGCTGGCCGGTCAGTTCCTCGTCGGTCCGGCCCAGAACCAGCCGTGGGCGCGCCTCACGATGGTCGCGCTCAAGTGGGCGTCGTACGCCGCGCTCGGCATCGGGGTGGCCCTCGCCCTCACGGTGTGGGCGTTCGTCGAGCTGGTCGGGGGCGTCGCGCACCTGTCGTTGGCGACCACGATCGCCGGTGCGACCGCCGGTGCCGGGGTGGTCGGGTCGGCGGTCCGGATTCTGCGGAAGCCGGCGGCTCGCTTCGCGCCGATGCTCGGCGGTGTCGCGTTCATCGTCGTCGCGCTGTGCGTGGCCGCGCTGTCGACCTGGTCGGCGGCCGAGCACGGGGTGCGGTGGTCCGGCAACGATCTGCTCAGCTGGCAGTCCGGCTGGAACTGGGTGCTCGCGCTGGCGATCGTGGCGTACGTGATTCTCGGGCCGAGCCCGGAGGAATGGTCGCTGGCGCCCTTCTACCGGGGCAAGCTGCGGCTGGCGTACGCGACGTACCGGACGGCGAACGACGCGCGCGTCGAGGCGTACCAGAACGACAACGTTGCCGGTGACGACAAGACCAAGCGTGAACCGGGGTTGTTCTCGTTCAACGAGGACGGTGGGGTGCGGACTCCGCTGGTGGTGTGCACAACGAGCACGGTGACGTCGCGCGCTGTTCGCAGCCACTACGGCACGCCGGCTCTGAGCGTGACATTCGACCCTGCTCGGACAACGTTGCATCTGCCGCAGGACGGGCGCGGTCACACGCTCGAGTTCGCGGCGTCGACGCGCGTGCTCGATCGGCTCGGTCAGGGGCTGCACAAGCGGATCACCACGATGATGGCGGTCGCGATCTCCAGCGCCGCGGTCTCACCCGCGATGGGCCGCATCGGCATCGGACCGACGAGCATGTTGCTGACGTTCTTCAACATCCGGCTCGGAGTCTGGATCGCCAACCCGCGGTTCATCACTCAACTCGAGGCCAACGGTCTGCAGGGCAAGGACGAGTTGCGGTACGCGCGGACCGGGCTGGGTTATCTGTTCAAGGAGTTCTTCGGGATCCACGACCTCGACGACCCGTACCTGTACCTCACCGACGGCGGGCACTGGGAGAACACCGGCTTGGTCGAGCTGCTCCGGATCCCCGAGGTGACCGAGATCGTCTGCGTCGACGCCGACTCCGGCCCGGGGGACGCGACCACTTCCCTCGGCAAGGCGATCGCGATCGCGCCGAGCGAGTGCGACATCCGGATCGACATCAGCCTGGACCCGCTGCGGGCGGCGCCGAGCGCGTCGCGGGTACCGGCGTACTCGCCGCGGACCGTCAACATCGGGTTCTTCACCAAGGGCGCCGGGTTCTTCACCGACCAGACGCAGGTCGGAGTGCTCTGGTACGCCAAGCCCGGGCTGGCGAAGGAGATGCCGGCGGGGCTCCTCGCGTTCCACGAGCGGTATCCGAGCTATCCGCGGGAGTCGACGTTGAACCAGTTCTTCGACACCGCCAGCTTCGTTGCCTATCGCAACTTCGGCCGGTACAACGCCGGCCAAATCCTGCTCGCCCGGTCGAAGCTCGGGGAGGCCCTCACAGAGCTGCTGACCTTGAGCGACGCCGACCTCCACCAGCAACTGTCGGAGCAGGCCGCCGATCCGAGCGCTCACTGGGTCCTGGTCGAACTCTTCCGCGCCGCCCGAAGCGTCCCGCACGCCGACTCCGTCGACACACCGACCTGCGTCGCTGCGTACTGCCGCGCGGTCAGGAACTCCCTGGTGACACCTTTGTAACCAGCCACCGCGACAGCGGGCGCAGCTGGTCGAGGGCGGCGAGTACGCGGTCCGCTGCGGCCGGGGTGTGAACCCATTCGTCGCAGCCGAGGGACCGCGAGGCGATCAGCGAACGATGCCGGAGCAGGTCGGCCCGTGGGTGGTCGGCTGCGTACCCCCGCGGCGGCCGCTTCATCAGGTCACCGGTGATCTGGTACCCCTCGAGTTTGTTGAGTATTGCAACCAACCGCGGCCCGGAACCCTGGTCGGCGACCGCAGCCCGGTACCGCTCGATCTGCTCGGACGGCGCGTACCACCACGCCAGGCTGATGTGCAGGCCGTCCAGGTCGAACCCCACGCCGTACTCGATGTTCCTCGACACCCTGACGATCGCGCCTTGCCGCTGCCACGCCCGCAGCAGAACCTTGCCGTATCCCCACACCGCGAAGTCCTCGTACGCCGGATCCGCGTCCGCGACCGTGTTGAGCAGCTCGATCATCGGCTGCCGGACGAGGTCCTCCCGTTCCCTCTTGAACCGCTGCCGGACGTCGGCCGACGGCTCGCCCTCGAGCTGCAGCAGTACGTCGAACGCCGACCTCGGCCACCCTGCGAACGCCCCAGTCACAACGCGCAGCCTAGCGCGACGCACTGCTGCTTGACGTGACGTGGATTCGAGCGTCCCATGAGCTAACAGGGGTGGGGGGTAAGGGTGTTCGTAGCGCATCGACGTACCGTCATCGGCGTTTCGGCCACGGTCGAGCGGTCCGTCAGCTCGGGCCGCCGGGAGCACCTTGCCCGTACCGCGGCAGCCCTCGTTCTGGTCAGCGCGGCCTATTACCTCGGTGCACGGCTGGGCCTGAGTCTGTCGCTGGTCGAACGGAACGTCACGCCGCTCTGGCCGCCGACCGGGATCGCACTGGCAGCGTTCCTCGTGCTGGGCAGGTCGACGTGGCCGGCTGTCGCGGTCGCGGCGCTGGCCGTCAACCTGCCGATCAGCAGTGGCCCGTTGCCGGCGGCTCTGACCGCCGCGGGCAACACGCTCGCTCCGCTCGCGGCCACGATCGTCCTCGAACGGGTCGGGTTCCGGCGTGAGCTCGACCGCCAACGCGACGCGCTCGCGATCGTCTTCCTCGGCGCGCTCGCGAGCATGACGATCAGCGCCACGATCGGCGCCGTCACGTTGACAGCCTCCGACGGCACCCACGATCTGGCCGGCGCATGGGTGGTCTGGTGGACCGGCGACGCGATGGGCGTTCTCGCCGTCACGCCCTTCCTCTTGTGCATCCCGTTGTTCCGAGAGCTGGAGCCGTGGCCGGTACGGCGCTGGCTCGAGGCCGGGCTGATCCTCCTCTTGACCACGGTCGTCGCATCGTGGACGACGTACACGGACCTGCCGCTCCTGTTCGTCGTACTACCTCTGCTGGGCTGGGCCTCGTGGCGCCTGCAGCTCCGCGGCGCCGCACCGGCCGCCCTGACCGCGTCGCTCATCGCGACCTGGTCCGCGACCCATGGCCTCGGCCCGTTCGCGGGCATGTCGCTGTTGGAACGGATGCTGACTCTCCAGGCGTTCAACGCGACCGTCGCGCTGATGTCGTTCTTCCTCGCCGCGCTGGTCACCGAGCGCACGAGACTGGCCGGCGCACTCATGTCGGCGGCGCGTCAACAACTGAGCCTCGAAGAGGCACGAGCCCGCCGCGAACACACCATCGCCGAAACCCTGCAACGCAGTCTGCTCCCCGACCGAATGCCCACTATCCCCGGCGTCGCCCTCGCCGCCCGGTACGTCCCGGCGACGGCAGACCTGCACGTCGGCGGCGACTGGTACGACGTCATCCAGCTCCCCAACGGCCAAATAGCCCTGGTCATCGGCGACGTAGCCGGCCACGGCCTGCAGGCCGCCGCGGCCATGGCCCAACTACGAATGGCGGTCCGCGCGTACGCCGTACAAAACCCGTCCCCCACCGCAGTAATGGCCGGCCTCCACACCTTGGTCAACGCGCTCCCCATGGCAGACCTGGTAACGCTCCTCTACGTCCTCTACAACCCGTCCACCAACACAATCCACTTCTCGAACGCCGGCCATCCTCCCGCGCTCCTGCTCAACACCGGCTACTTGGAAGGCGCGCTGTCCCCACCCCTGGGCGTACTGACCGACTGGACCTACACCGAAACCAGCCACCAACTCCCCCGAGGAGCCACCCTCCTGCTCTACACCGACGGCCTGATAGAACGCCGAACCCGCCCGATCCAAGAAGGCCTCGACCACCTGCAAAAGGAAGCCACCCCGCACCCCAGCCTGGAGGCGCTCTGCGACCACCTCCTGAGAACCCTCCTGGAACCCAACATGGTCGCCGACGACATAGCCCTGATCGCCCTGCAACCCCGGACCTCTGAGTCAGCGGGGTGGGCGGAGGACTGCGAAGGGGTCGGTGACGGTTAGTTCGCGGGCGGCGAACTTGTAGACGGTGGCGGGGCGGCCGCCGCTCTGGCCGGGGGCGGCTCGGCGTTCAGTGGGGTCGATGACGTGTCTGCGGGTCAGGACGCGGGTGAGGTTGGTGGCGCCCAGCTCGTAGCCGAGGGCGGCACCGAACAGGTCGCGGAGCTCGGCAATGGTGAACTCGAGCGGCGCCAGCGCGAAACCGATGTTCGTGTACGACAGTTTCGCGCGCAGCCGGCTGACCGCGGCCTCGATGAAGAAGTGATGATCGAACGCGGTCCGCGGCAGCTCGTCGACCGGGTGCCACTGCGTGTCGGCCGGGAGCATCGGCCGTACGTCGGACGGCACCAGACCGAGATAACCCGTCGCCAGCACTCGCTCCCGTGGATCACGGTCGATCGCACTGTGCGTGGCCAGCTGTTCGAGGTGCGCGACGTCGCGTACGTCGACCTTCGCCGCCAGGTGCCCGGTGATCGCCTCCCGGAGCCGCTCGGTGGGCTCCACCCCGCCGCCGGGAAGCGCCCAGCGGCCGCGGTACGGACTCAGGGCGCGTTTCCACAGCAGCACGCACAGCCTGCCGTCGCGGACCGACAGGACCACGGCGAGCACCTCGTGCGGGTAACTGCGGAAGTTAACCGGATCACCTTTCTTGGCTGCGGGCACGTGGCCGATGGTAGCGTGTCCCTAGTTATCGCCTCGGAGGCGAAAACATCACAGAGAGCAGGACACCGATGCAGCTGACGACGGAGACGGTCCGGACCGCGGTGGCGGCCGCACTGGACGAGGACCAGGCGGCAGACGACGTCACCACCCGCTGGAGCGTCCCGGAGGCGCTGGAGGTCGAGGCGACGATGATCGCCAAGCAGGCGGGCCGGGTGGCCGGGCTGACCGCCGTACAGGAGGTGTACGCCGCCGTCGACCCCACCGTCACGGTACGACCGGCGGTCGCCGACGGCGATCCGGTTGTCCCGGGACAGCCGCTGGCGTGGATCAGCGGCTCGGCGCGCTCCATCATCACCGGCGAGCGAGTCGCACTGAACTTCGCCCAGCGAATGTCGGGCATCGCGACGCTCACGTCGGCCTTCGTCGCCGCGATCGGAACGCACCCGGTCGCACTCCTCGACACCCGGAAGACCGCGCCCGGCCTCCGCGCCATGGACAAGTACGCGGTGAGCTGCGGTGGCGGGACCAACCACCGCCTCGACCTGTCCGCGATGGTGCTGCTCAAGGAGAACCATCTGGCCGCGGCCGGCGGCGTACTGCCCGCCGTTCGGCGGGTCCGGGACGGTATGGCCGCCGAAGGCAACGACATCGCGATCGAGGTCGAAGTCACCACGGCCGAAGAGGCCCGCGACGCGCTGGACTGCCGGGTCGAGTGGATCCTGCTCGACAACATGCCGGTGGACCTGATGGCCCGGATCGTCGAGTGGCGCAACACCTCCGGATCCGCCACCCGGCTCGAGGCCTCGGGCAACATCTCTGTCGACACCATCGCCGATGTCGCCGCCACCGGTGTCGACGCCATCTCGGTCGGCGCCCTGACCCACTCCCCTACCGCCCTCGACATCAGCCTGCTGGTGACCCGCAACCACGCATCGTCATCTCCAGTTATCGCTTCCTGAGCGATAACCTCCCCGAAAGAAGAACCCGTCATGACCGTTGGTCAACACACGGCAATCACCTGGCAAGAAGAGGTACGACGTCTCGCCGAGGAACGGGACGCCGTGATTCTCGCCCACAACTACCAGGAACCGGCGATCCAGGACGTGGCGGACCACGTCGGCGACTCACTCGCACTGTCGCGCATCGCGGCCAGTACCGATGCCTCCACGATCGTGTTCTGCGGCGTGCACTTCATGGCCGAGACCGCCAAACTTCTCAGCCCCGACAAGACCGTGCTGATCCCGACGGCCCAGGCGGGCTGCTCGCTGGCCGACACGATCGACGCCGACCAGTTGCGCGCCTGGAAGGCGGAGCATCCGGGCGCCGTTGTCGTTGCCTACGTCAACACCAGTGCGGCGGTGAAGGCCGAGGCCGACATCTGCTGCACCTCGTCCAACGCGGTCGAGGTGGTCAACTCGATCCCGGCGGACCAGCCGATCCTGTTCCTGCCCGACCAGTTCCTCGGAGCGCACGTCCGGCGGCAGACCGGCCGGGACAACATCGAGGTCTGGATGGGCGAGTGCCATGTCCACGCCGGCATCAGCGCGGCCGACCTGCGGGCTCAGGTCGCCGCCGACCCGGCGGCCGAGGTCCTCGTCCACCCCGAGTGCGGCTGCGCTTCATCGGCGGTCTGGCTGGCCGGCGTGGGCGACCTGCCCGCCGAGCGGACCCACATCCTCTCCACCGCCGGCATGCTGGACACCGCTCGCGGCCTGACCGCCAAGACGGCTCTGGTCGCCACGGAGATCGGCATGCTGCATCAGCTTCGCCAGGTCAACAAGCGGACGAACTTCCTGCCGGTGAACCCGAAGGCCTCGTGCCGGTTCATGAAGATGATCACCCCGGAACTGCTGGTGCGGTGCCTGCGCGAGGGACGCGACGAGATCCAGCTTCCGCCCGAGGTTGTCGAGCGGGCCCGTCGTTCGGTCGAGCGGATGGTTGCCATCGGCAAGCCTGCGGGTGCTCGATGACGCGCGTCGTCGACGTCGTCGTCATCGGCTCCGGCGTCGCGGGCCTGTCAACCGCACTCGGTCTCGCGGCGACCCGCGACGTACTCCTGCTCAGCGCCGGCGACGGCAGCACGCCCTGGGCGCAGGGCGGCATCTCGGCCGCGTACGGCGAGGACGATCCGCTCGACCACCTGCACGACACGGAGGTGGCGGGCGCGGGATTCTGCGATCCCCGGAACGTCCGCGCGCTGGTCGAGGAGGGACCACAACGCCTCGCCGAGCTGATCGCTCACGGGGCACGCTTCGATCGCAACGGTGACGGATCCCTGTCGAGGACCTTGGAGGGCGGCCACAGTCGTCCCCGGATCGTGCACGCCGGCGGTGATGCCACCGGTGCGGAGGTACATCGCGCGCTGCTCGCAGCCCTGGACCGAAGCAGCGTGCAGACGATGACCGGGCGCACCGTCGGTCTGCTGCAGTCGGAGTACGGAAGTGTCGTCGGGGTGCTCGTCGAGACCGGCAGCGAGGTCACGCAGATCGAGGCGCGCGCCGTGGTACTGGCCACTGGCGGTATCGGCAACGCGTACCTGGCGAGCACCAACCCCTCGACGGTACGCGGCGACGGTATCGCCTTGGCGCTGCGAGCCGGCGCATCGCTGGTGGACATGGAGTTCGTGCAGTTCCACCCGACCGCGCTCCACACCGGTGAGACCAGCGGTCAGTTGCCTCTGGTCACCGAGGCGGTCCGCGGTGAAGGCGCCGTACTCCGCGACATCCACGGCCGCCGGATCATGGCCGGACGGCATCCGCGAGCCGATCTGGCGCCGCGGGACGTCGTCGCCCGGGCGATCGAGGCGACGATGCGCCGCGACGGATCCGACCACGTCTGGCTGGACGCGACGGCTGTGGATCCCGACGTACTCCGGAAGCGGTTCCCGACCGTACTGGCGTCGTGCGCGCGGATCGGCGTCGACCTGCTGACGGAGCAGATCCCGGTCGCGCCGGCCGAACACTTCCTCTGCGGCGGCGTACGCACCGACCGCAACGGCGCAACCGACGTACCTGGTCTGTATGCCGTTGGCGAGGTCGCGGCGACCGGTGTCCACGGAGCCAATCGGCTCGCCTCGAACAGCCTGCTCGAGGGACTGGTCTTCGGGCGTCGGGTCGCGACCGCGCTGACCCTCGACCTCCCCGCGAAGGACCACGGCCGCGCCCGTGAACTCCCGCTCGGCGATGACCGCGATCCGGAGCGGATCCGCACGATCCTGACCAGGTACGCCGGCATCCGTCGTGACGGCGCCGGCCTGAACGCGGCCGCCGACGAGCTCGAGAGCCTGGGCGGCGGCCCGCTCGCGACGGTGGCGCGAGCCGTCATCGTCGCGGCCACCGCACGCCAGGACAGCCGCGGCTGCCACTGGCGCTCCGACTACCCCCACTCCGACGCCCGCTGGGACGAGCACATCGCCGTACACCTCGACCAAGAAGGCCGCCCGACCACCCGACAACTCCTGTCCTCAGCCACCGCTTGAAGCCACCTCAAGTGCGGGTGCTAGCGCACGACCTCGTAGTTCAGGAAAGTCAGACCTACTCCGAGCGTGCGCGCACCCGCGAGGCGAAGTGGAAGCCTGTCGTCGATGCCGTCGAAGAGGCGCTCCCCTCCCCCGAGCACGACCGGGAACACGAACAGGCGCAGCTCGTCGACCAGGCCGTGCTCGATCAGACTCCGCACCAACTGATAGCTCGCATAGACGACGATCTCCCCCGCGACGTCGCGCTTCACCTCGGCGACCTGCGCGACGACGTCGCCGTTCAGTACGACGCCCGCACCCCAGCGAGGATGTTCGACCGTCGACGACACCACATACTTCGGCATGCTGTTCAGCTTGTCTGCCCACGCACCGGTGCGGTCCAACCAGCGCGAAGCGCCCTGCGGCCCATCGTCGTACAGACACCGTCGGCGACGAGAACTGATCGGCTGTCCGCGGCTAGTGGTCGACGGTCAGGACGATCTTGCCGAACTGCGCGTTGGACTCCAGGTACCGGTGCGCCGCGACCACGTCCGCGAGGTCGAAGGTCTCGTCGATGACCGGAGCCAGCGAGCCGGAGCGCAGTCCGGCGTTGATGAAGTGCTTGGCCCGGCGGAGGCGCGGTTTGCTGTCGATGGTCAGTTCGCTGAACGCGTACGTCCGGATCGTCCGCCCGCGGAAGTCCGCCGCGATCGGCATCGGCGCGGGCGTCGTGTCCAGCCAGCCGTAGAACAGAAGCGAACCGTCAGGCACAACGGCCTGTACGAGCGTGTTGACGGCCGGACCCATGATCGCGTCGAGGGCCAACTCGACACCCCGTCCGTCCGTCACGCTCAGGACCTCCTTGACGAGATCCTGTTCTTCTGTCGCGATGACATGGGCCGCGCCCGCATCGAGCAAGCGCTGCGCTTTCGCGCTGGTGCGGGTCGTTGCCACCGGCACCGCGCCCAGATGATTCGCGACCTGGATGGCGGCCAGACCGACACCGCTCGACGCCGCGTTGATGAGTACGGTGTCGCCCGGCTTGATGTTGCCGTACTCAACCATCAGACCGTACGCGGTGGTGTACGCCATCCACGTCGCCGCGCCGGACACGGCATCGACACCAGCTGGCCGATGCACCAGCGCGTGTGCCGGCAGGACGACGGACTCGGCGTACGTGCCGTACTCCGTCATGAGGAACGTCGGTACGGCGCTGACGGCGTCACCGACCGAGAAGCCCTCGACCTCGTCACCGACCGCCTCAATCACCCCGGCAGCCTCGTAACCGAGGCGCGATCCCGGAAGGTTCGCCGGGTACACATAGGTGCCCGACCGGAAGAGCGCCTCGGCCCGGTTGAGACCGATCGCCTCGACCCGAATCCGGACCTCCTCCGGTCCGGGTTCCCCCGGCTCGAGCTCCGCCAGCCGGAGAACCTCCGGCCCACCGAGCTCGTCGAACAGTACTGTCATCGTCATCGTGGGGACTCCTGGGCTGTGAGCTGTTTGGCTCGGTCAGCCTAGAAGTCCCGTAATGGACGCTCAATAATTTCTCGTCCGGTCTGTTCCACTCATCGTCCATCTCCCTGGAGCTCGGATCGCAGCTCCTCGGATGACAGCCAGGCCGGGGAGTCGTCCGGACCGTTGCGGCGATAGCGGCCGGGCGGCACCCGATAGTGACGCTTGAACGCGTTGGCGAACGCGAACTCCGACGAGTAGCCGATCTCGCGCGCGATCGACGCGAGCGACACCTCGCTCTCCCGTAGGCGTCGCGCCGCGATCACCAGTCGCCACCACGTCAGGTACGCCATCGGCGTCTGCCCGGTCAGGGCCGTGAACCGCTGCGCGAACGCAGCTCGGGAGAGGCCGGCTGCCTTGCCGAGCGATTCGACGGTCCAAGGATGTGCCGGATCGCCGTGGATCTGGTCGAGCGCGGTTCGAACCGAGGCGTCAGCCAGGGCTCTGCTCCATCCCTGACCGGTTGCCGCCGCGTTCTGGTCGTACCAATCTCTCAGCGCGTAGAGCAGCACGGTGTCCAGCAGCGCAGGCACGACAGCAGCGGTACCGGCGCGCTCGTCCCGCAACTCGTCCGCCAACAGACCGACCGCGGTACTCAGCGCCGACCTGCTGCCCGGCATGCTCGGAAGGTGAATCGAGGCGGGAAGTTCCGCCAGCAGCGGATGGGCCCTGGCGCGGTCGGTCAGGTACGCACCGCACAGCAAGACGCTCTTGCCCGGACCGCCGTCGGAGGCGGTATCCGCGACCTGTTCCGGGTGGTCGAGCGGAATCACCGAACCGGACAGTTCGACGTCCGGCCCGCTGGCCAGTCCGTGTCCATGGCCGTGCGGCAGGACGACGACATCGCCGGGAGCCAGCAGCACCGGGTCGCCGGCCGGCGGCACGAACCAGCACCGGCCCTCGAGTACGACGTGAAACCCGATGCCCTCGCCCGACTGGAACCGCAGACCCCAGCGGCCAAGATACTCGTTCCGGCGCGACACCGGCCGCCCGGTGCGTACCGCCAGCAGCGCGTCGCTCAACACGTCCACGCCATCACTCTACCGACCGTACTTCGGCGGAGACGCTGACGTATCCCTGCTGGACTCATGAGCATGGACCGTCCGCAAAGACACGGATTACGGTGGTCGACGTGCGATGGACGATCCTGGGCGCGAACGGAGGGAGAAGCAGCGCATGAGCCTCGAGGTGACCGTCGTGCAGGCGTGCCGGCGTTCCGGCCGCGGTGGCAGTCGGACTGCGGTGGTCACGGATACCGAACTGCGCGACAGCACGCGGCGCGCGATACCTGCAGCGGTGGGAGCCTCGCACGCGGTCTTCATCTCCACCCAGGATCCAGCGGCGGTCAGGCTGCGGTTCTTCACCTCGACCGGCGAGCTCCCGGCCTGCGGTCACGGCACCGTCGCAGCGCTCGCCGTACTGGCCCAGGACGCGGGTGAGTACGAGGGCATGCTGCAGACCGCGGCGGGATTGTTGCCGGGTCACGCGATCGGAAGAGAGGGCGAATACAGCGCAGCGTTCACGCCCGGCCCGATCGAACTGCACGCCGCGGCCGCAGAGGTCGCCGACCCGATCCTGTCCGCGTTGGGGGTCGGAACCGAGACCGTGGCGTGCCACGTCGCTTCCGTCGGACGACCGCGGCTGCTGGTCGAACTCGCCGACCAGCAGACGCTCACGAACCTCGCACCCGACATGCCCCGGCTACGAGCGGCCACCGACCGACTCGGTCTGCTCGGCTGCTACGCATACGTGTCACCGTCTGCGGACGGCCGGACCGTGGCCCGGATGTTCGCGCCGTCCATCGGCGTACCGGAGGACATCGCCAACGCCAACAGCACCGCCTGTCTGGCCGCGTACCTGTCAACTCGAGGGCATTCGCGACTACAGGTGGACATGGGCGACTCGTTGGGCCACCCCGCGACCATGATCACCACCGTCACCGCGACCTCCGGCCCACCGATCGTCGAAGTCGGCGGACAAGTCGCGATCTGCGTGTCGGCGGAACGTGTGGAAGAACCCATCGACTCCGGGCGTTGATGCGATCAGGACGGACGTACGACGGGAGCCGGGTCCATGGAAGTTCGCCAGCTCGAATTCTTCGTCGCGGTCGCGGAGGAGTTGCACTTCGGGCGCGCCGCGGAACGCCTGCACATCGGGCAACCGGCCGTCAGCCAACACGTCGCGCGACTGGAGCGCGAGCTCGGCGTCCAGCTCTTCGATCGCACGACCCGACGGGTGCGACTGACCGGTGCCGGCCGCCGATTGTTGCCTGAGGCACACGCCACGCTGACCGCCTTCGGCCGGCTGCGGGCCGCAGTCGCTGAGCCCGCCGGCGACATCACTGGACGACTGCGCATCGGGACGAGCGAGGGATTGGGTGATCGGCTTGACCAAGTCCTCGACCAGATCGCGACGCTGGCGCCCGCGGTCGACGTACGACTCGTCAGTCTGCCATCGGTCGAGCGTCTCGACGCGCTCCGTCGCGGTGAGCTCGACGCCGCGTTCGTCCGGCCCGCCGTACCCGTCGCCGCACTCGACACCACCGCCGTGTGGAACGAGACCCTCGTGGCGGCTGTGCCGGCCACGCACGTGGCCGCGGCGCGCTCATCGGTCACCTTGGCCGACCTGGCCGGCACGCCTTTGCGACTCAGCCCACGGCAGGCAAATCCTGGTCTGTACGACTTCCTGACGGGTCTCCTGCAGCAGGCCGACGTCGAACCACAGCGAGGTCCGGACATCGGATCGGTGTACGACGCCCTCGCCGAGATCGGCGCGGGACCGCCTGCGTGGACGGTGCTGTACGCCTCCGCCACGGAACGGTTGCGAGTCAACCGGATCGCCTTCCGGCGCCTGGACGTACCGGCGTTGCAGACCCTGATTGCGACTGCTCCCGGACCGAAGTCCCCAGCCGTCCAGCTCTTGGTGGACAGTTGCGTTGCCGCTGGCTGACGGCTTGATTCATGCGGATCCGTGATGACTGAAGGTCGCGGATTCGCCTTGTTGGCGAGGAATCCACGGCCTGAGATGGACGTATGAAAGCACTCGTGAACACCCCGGCAGGCCTTGCCGTCCACACTGTCGCCGACCCCTTCCCCGCACCCGACCAGGCGTTGATCGCCGTACGGTCGTTCTCCCTCAACCGCGGCGAACTCGATCTGCTCGCCGCCCGTACCGAAGACTGGCGGCCCGGGCAGGACATCGCCGGCGTTATGGTCGAGCCGGCCGCGGACGGATCGGGGCCGGCGGCAGGAGCGAGGGTGGTGGCGCTCGCCGAGGACAGCGGCTGGGCCGAACTCGCGGCGGTGTCCACGGCCCGGCTGGCCGAACTGCCCGATTCCGTCGACGTCGAGCAGGCCGCCGCGCTGCCGTTGGCCGGTCGAGCCGCGTTGAACACCCTGCGGATCGGCGGCAACTTGTTGGGCAAGAGGGTTCTCGTCACCGGCGCCACCGGGGGCGTCGGGCAACTCCAGGTGCAGCTCGCCGTACTGGCTGGTGCCGAGGTCACTGCGGTCGGCCGCGACGAAGCGGCCGACCTTCTGCTCAAGCGCGGCGCGCGATCGGTCGTACCGGCCGTCACGGAAGCGGAGGGTCTCTTCGACCTGATCACGGAGTCGGTCGGCGGGGAGACGCTCGAGGCTGCCGTCACCCGAGTCGCACCTGGCGGCACGGTGGTCGTCTTCGGCGCGAGCAGTCGCCGTAAGGCAGCCGTCAATCTCTACGACTTCATCGGCCACGAGGGTGCCCGCCTCGTCAGCTACCTCTCGTACGCGGACCCGACGCCCGTCAGCGCCGACCTGCGAACACTCGTCGACCTCGTCGCCACGGGATCCCTGCAACCACCAGTCGGCTTCCAGGCCGATTGGAACCAGGTGCACAACGCACTCGAAGGCCTCCGCAACCGCACGTTCCATGGCAAGGCAGTACTGACCATCCCCTGACCGATCACTGCTGACGGCCTGGCCCTACGCTAGTGAGCCATGGCCTGGATGAGAATCGTGCGGGACGCGTCTGCCCGACTCGAGCTGGCGATGTTACGCGGCGATCTTCTGTCGAGAATGAAGAGCTATGAGCCGGGCCTGCAGGCGGCCGTCGATCAGCATGCGGCGGCGGTACGCGACATCCTTGGCCTGACCATCGGATCAGCCGGCCCGGTCGAGTTGGCGGCGTACGCACAAGGTGTCCGGGACGCCGCGGCCGAGCACGGCTGGAGCCTCGAGCACAGCTCCGAGAGCGACTGGGTGACGCTTCGCCTGTTGGCCACCGTCAGCCTGACGTCAGCCGACACTCTAGAGCTGCCCCAGCTCTGAATCAGCCGTACAGAAACACAGGTGACCCCGGACGCGGTGCGAGCTCGCGCCCGGGGACACCTCCCTCGGATCCAACCTGTCCCCTGGTGTCAGGCGGAGCCGTCCTGGCCGTCCGCTGCTCAGACGGAACCGTCGCTTCGCGGTGGGGGCGGCGGAGTCGACCGGCGCGTGCCACCCTGCAGGTCGCCGCTCAGACCGCCGACAGGCGACTCACCCGGTTCCGGCTGCCACTGGCTGGTCTCCGGGTTGCGTTCCGGGCTGAACTCCCGGATCCGCTCGGCGTCCTCACGTCCTCGCTGGTACGCCTGCTCGCGCGCCCGCGCGTTTGGGAAGTCCTGCTCGGCGCGATCCAGCCACCGGTCCCAGCGTCGCTGCATCGGGCGGACCATGCCGCCGCCCATCCCGACGACGATCACGCCACCCACCGTCGCGAGTACCGCAATGAGCACCGGCGTGGTCACCGCCGTCGCCACGCCGATCTGGTTCAGCGCCGCGATGACACCGAGCGCGATGACGAAGATCTGTACCACCTTCGCGATCAGCTGGCCGTAGCTCAGCGC
Organism: Kribbella jejuensis; assembly: GCF_006715085.1. Lineage (NCBI taxonomy): Bacteria > Bacillati > Actinomycetota > Actinomycetes > Propionibacteriales > Kribbellaceae > Kribbella > Kribbella jejuensis. The sequence goes on from NZ_VFMM01000003.1 coordinate 828,776, forward strand.
CGACAACGCGCTGCCGACCAGATCACGCAACGCGTTCGCGATCGCGGCCGCCACCACCACGATGACGATCGCCACCACCGCCCGCGGCAACCAGCGCACGATCGAGGCCAGCAAGTCGCTCACCGGGTTCTGACCGAACACACCGAACGCGAACTGCAGCGCGATCAGGAGGACCGCGTAGTAGATCAGCGCCGCGATCAGACCACTGGCGTCGTACTTCGACTGCGCGAGCGCCCGGCCGACACCACCGCGCTCGACAGCACGGTCGAACCCCACCCGCCCGAGCGCGACGTTCACCAGTTTGCGCAGCGCGGTCGCGACCAGCCACCCGATGAACAAGATCACGAGGAACAGCACGAACTTCGGCAGGAACGTGATCACGGCATGCACCGCGTCGTTCCAGGATTGGGCCAGATTCATCTGTCCACTGCCTTTCGATCAGCTCGACAGATCTCCCCAGCCGACAGCGAGCAAAGACGGACCCTAACGGCCCCCAGCCGTTCCGAAATGGAATAGACCTGCGGTACCCCAGTCCGATGCACACAAACAGAACCCGCGCGGCCGCGTAGCCTGGCGCGGGTGGAGGAGCTTCGTGGGCAACTCAGGGTCTGGCTGCAGAAATGGCGTTGGTACCAGCGGAACTCGTTGCCGTGGAACCGCGGCCGGATCCACTGGGAGCTGATGCGGCGCGGGGCGTTCGCGCGCTGGCCGTTGCACGGGAACGTACTGGAGGCGTTGCGGGACGGGAGACTCGAGCTCGGGCCCAACACGATGTTCGAGCCCGACGTGTGGATCACTGTCGGCGACGAGGGGCGGGTCAGGATCGGGGACGGTACGTTCCTGAACATCGCGGTGATGGTCGCGGCTCTCGACCTGGTGGAGATCGGGTCGCACTGCATGCTGGCGAACGGATGCTTCGTGACGGACGCCGATCACCGGGTCGACGACCCGGAACGGCCGGTGCCGTGGCAGGGGTTCCGCTCCAAGGGGCCGACGCGGATCGGCGACAACGTCTGGCTGGGCGCGAACGTGGTCGTCACCAGCGGGGTGACGATCGGCGAACGGTGCGTCATCGGCGCCAACAGCGTCGTCACGCGAGACATCCCGCCGTACTCCGTCGCCGCCGGCGCACCGGCGAAGGTCCTGCACACCGTCACGTACCCGAAGGCACACCCCTGACTCGGCCGTCCGTGGCTGCTGCGATGACTCTGGTGAGGCGGCTGTGCAGATCCATCAGTTCGTCGACGTCCATCCCCAGGCTCTCGACGATCGCGGGCGGCACCTTCAAAGCCTGGTCACGAAGCGCGCGTCCTTCGTCGGTCAGCACGACGGCCAGGGCGCGTTCATCGGCGGCCGAGCGGTCGCGGCGCACCAGTCCGGCGGCTTCGAGGCGCTTGAGCAGCGGTGAGAGCGTCGCCGGCTCGAGCTGGAGCATTCCGGACAGATCCTTCACCGACACCGGCTCGAACTCCCACAGAGCCAGCATCACCAGGTACTGCGGATGCGTCAGGCCCATCGGCTCGAGCACCGGACGGTACAGCGCGATCACCGTCCGCGCGGCCACCGCCAACGCGAAGCAGACTTGGTGCTCAAGGGCCAGCGGGTTGTCCGGCGGGGTGATCTTCATCGCTGCCATGCCGTCAGCGTACCAACGATGTGTAGACTAACAATTAGTACGCTAACTATCGGAGCAATCATGTCGCAGACGCAGCACACCGGCCCGCGGGAACCGGCTTCGGGACAGTCACGAGCCGCGGTGCAGCGCACAATACGACGGCGCCGCACACCGCGGCCGATGAACATCGAGACCGTTCAGCGCTGGGTCGTCTCCGCGGTCCTGTTCCACGTCGGCACCGTTCCTGCCGTCACGCTGGCCGTGTACAGCATCGGGGTCGCAGCCGGCGACTTCGGCCGCGGTGTCGGACTGTGGTTCATGTCCGGCGTCATCGGCGCCCTTACGGCCGCCGGCATCCTCGCCATCCACCGCCGGACACCCCTCTCCCCGTGGCTGCTCGTAGGCATCCTCCCCACCGCAGTCACCGGCTTCTACATCTTCTGATCAGTCCTCAGCTTCCCAGGCCGCGGCGGACGGTGATGTAGAAGCCGGTCAGGTCGTCGATCAGCGCCTCGATCTGCTGCTGGTCCGTGAGGTCGGCGTCGAGGAGCCAGTCCGATATCAGGTCGAACAAGCCGCCGACGAGACCGATCGCGACACTGTGCCGTACGGCGTGCTGCTCCTCGTGCTGCGCTCCGTCGTACCGATCCCAGAGCTGCACAAGGAAGCCGGCGGCCCAGCGCCGATTGGCACGGCGTTGGCGCTCGACCGCCGCCGAGATGCCGGACGCCATGCCGAAGGTGACCCGGGTGATCCGCGGGTCGTCGACCAGCGCGTGCACGAACGCCGCGAGCAGCCGTGGCGCCTCCTGCCGCTCGTTCCCGGTCGCTTCCGCGGCGATCCCGGCCATCCGCTGCTCGAGACGTTCGGAAGTCCGCTGCAGCAGCGCGAGGTAGCAGTCCTCGCGACTGGCGAACAGCTCGTAGAAGCTCTTCGTCCCGATGAACGCGGTACTGCAGATCTGCTCGATCGACGTACCGAGGTAACCGTTGGCGGCGAACAATCTGAGTGCCGCGTCCAGCAATTGCTCGCGCCGTTCCGCCCGGCGCTGCTCCGCATCGAGTCCCCGTATGGTCCGGCTCATGCGCTGCACGTTACCCAGAGTCCCGGGTCCGTAACCAGCGCGACGGTTATGAACACGACGTCTTGTTTATAACCCGGAATCATGCTCGACTGTGCGTGACGCAGTCGTCACAAGATATGACCACGGGGAGTCGTCATGCCAATCCGCCTTCGCCGAGTCGCCGCGGCTGTCGTTGCCGCGCTTCTCCTCGCAGCCTCGGTCACCACAACCACCACCGCGAGCGCCGCGACCACGTCGGGTTTCGACGACTGGACCTGCAAACCGTCGACTGCCCATCCGGACCCGCTCGTCCTCTTGCACGGTCTGGGCGGCAACGGCCCGGGCAACTACTCCTACCTCGGCCCGTTCCTGGCCGCGAAGGGGTACTGCGCCTTCACCCTGACCTATGGGCAGGCGAACCCGGCCCTCCCCGTCGGCGGCACCATCTCGATCGCCCGGTCTGCTGCCGAGATCGAGGCCTTCGTCCAGCGAGTGCGCGCGGCGACCGGAGCCGCGAAGGTCGACATCGTCGGCCATTCCGAGGGCGGTTTCCAGAGCCTGCACGGGCCGAAGGTTCGTGGGTACGCCGCCGCGGTCGGCAAGGTTGTCGCCCTTGCGCCACCGACGCACGGTACGACGTTCGGCGGTCTCGTCAGCGTTGGCGACTACCTGGGCCTCGGCCCGCTCGTCGACCAGGTACTTCGTCAGTACGGCTGCCCCGCGTGTGACGAACTCATCGTCGGTGGCTCCGCCGTGCGGCAACTGACGGCGGGTCCGATCGCCCAGGCCGGAGTGCGGTACACGGTGATCGCCTCGCGCTTCGACACCCTGGTGACACCGCACGAGACATCATTCATCCGCGAACCTGGCGTAACGAACGAGTACGTCCAGGACACCTGCCCCCTCGACCCGGTCGGCCACGTCGGCCTGGCGTTCGATCCGACGGTCGCCCAACTGGTCGCAAACGCCCTCGACCCGACCCACGCCACCCCTGTCGTCTGCGCCTTCGGCCCACCGCTGTAATCGACCTCGACAAGGGCAGCACCGTCACCGCCCTCATCAAGGCCTCGTCGCCGGCAGCTGAGATTTGTCCTACGCCGGGGCGTGTTCCTTCAGGATCGCCATGAAGGCGCGCATCCAGGCCGGGTGATCCGGCCAGGCGCGCCCTGATACGACGTTCCCGTCGACCACCGCGTCGCCGTCCACCCACTCAGCCCCGCCGGCACGGATGTCGAGCGCGAGCGCCGGGTACGCCGACGTCTTGCGCCCTTCCAGCACACCGGCCGCCGCCGGGACCAGCGGCCCGTGACACAGTTGCGCGACCGGCTTCGACTCACCGTAGAAATGCTTCACGATCCGCTGGCAGTCCGCGTCGTTCCTGATGTACTCCGGCGCCCGCCCACCCGGGATCACCACCGCGACGTAATCCGCCGGATCCACGTCGGCGAACGCCACATCCGCCTGCCAGGTATGCCCTGGCTTCTCGGTGTAGGTGTCGAACCCGTCCACGAAATCGTGCACCACGAACTGCAACTTCTTCACCGCGGGCGCCGCGATGTCGACCTCGTACCCTTCCTCGAGCAGCCGCTGGTACGGGTAGAACACCTCCAGGTCCTCCGCCGCGTCACCGGTGAGAATCAGCACCTTCGCCATCACACCATCTCCTTCGCCTGCGCCTCCCCCGCCAGCGTCCTCCGCGAGCCGAATCGAGGTCAACCCCAGCCGACGGCCATTCCCGAGTCTCGCCGCTCAGCGTCATCGACCGGCCCACCCACGCGTGACCGGACCACTGCGCAGACGCGAGAGGTGCGGACCTCTCCTGGCATTCCGGCCGGCCGCGGGAGGAAGGGAGCAGACGAAGACGGGACGCACGAGGAACGACATCGCCCGCTGGGACACGGCGAGCGACCAACTGTCGCAGCTCTTCCAGGGGCAGTGGCCGGATCTGCCGTCGCTGCTCCGTTCGGACGGCTTCCCCGCTGGCCGACTTGGAGGAGACCGACGACGCCTATCTCCTGGAGCTCGAACTGCCGGGCGTGCCGCTCACCGGGGACTGGAGTTTTAGACTGTCCCCGACCGTGGCGTCGCCCGTTCGACGTCGTCAAGCAGACGGACGTCAACTCGACATCGAGGACCGGGAGGGCGGTTCGGGGGGGCGTACTGGGGGTGGCGGCGGCCCCCGGCGGGCCGCGGGTGTCGCGACCCGCCCACCGGCCGGCTCGCTTCCGTTCTGCGTGAGGCCGGACCACCGGGCGCCCATGCGCGGGCGGCAGTCCGCAGATCGCCGGCAAGAGCCGGCATGTACGGCGCTGCGCCGGGGGCGGATGGGTAGCGCGCCCAGCAGCTGCGGGGGAACCCAGGCCGGCTTCGAGTCCGAAATCCACATCTCCCTGGGGGGACACGGTTCACTTCACGTGGTCCTGAGCTCGGCACAGGTGATGCAGGTACGGGCCGCGGGTCTGGCTTGTAGGCGGGCTGAAGAGATGGGTTGGGCACAGTGTTCGCAAACGCCGTAGCTACCGACTGACAACCGTTCGAATGCTGCCTCGATCTCCGCCAACTGCTCCTGCACCTGCTGCACAAGCGCCATGACCTGCGACCGCTCGAACGCGATCGTCGCCCCTTCGGGGTCGTGTTCGTCATCGGCATTGGAGTCCCGCGAGGCGGCAACCACCCCGTCAAAGTCGCCCGTCAAACTCCCCAGCCGCCGAAGCGCCCGCCGCCGCTGCGCCTCCAACAGATCCCGAGCTCCCTCCATCCCCCCATCGTGACACCGCGCATGAACAGCGGCCGCGCACATCACCCCGCCACGCGGAGCCCTCGCACGCAAGCGCAACAAGCAAATCCCATCCACCAGCCCACACCTCGCACGCACCAGCCACACCCCGCAGGCACCACCCCACAGTTCGCCAGCCCGAGCCCGCACCTCGCAGGCACCACCCCGCACCCCACCGACACCACCCCGCACCTCATCGACACCAACCCAAACCCCACCGGCACCCGCCCACACCCCGCGGACACCCGCCCGCACCTCACCGGCACCAGCCCGTCCCTCTCCGACACCCGCCCACACCCGGCGGGCACCAGCCACACCCCCGCAGGCGCCAGCCCACAATTCGCCGGACCGAGCCCGCACCTCGCAGGCACCAGCCCGTCCCTCACCGACACCACCCCACACCTCATCGACACCAACCCACACCCCACCGGCACCCGCCCACACCCCGCGGGCACCCGCCCGCGCATCACCGCCCCCCGCCCGCACCTCACCGACACCCGCCCGCACCCCGCGGGCACCAACCACACCCCCGCAGGCGGCAGCCCACAGTTCGCCGGACCGAGCCCGCACCTCGCAGGCACCAGCCCGTCACTCACCGACACCACCCCACACCCCACCGACACCACCCCACACCCCACCGGCACCCGCCCACACCCCACCGGCACCCGCCCGCACATCACGGGCACCAGCCCACACCTCACCGACCCCCGCCCGCACCCGCGGGCGCCAACCCACAGCTCGCCGGCCCGAGCCCACACCCCGCAGGCACCAGCCCGCACCCCGCGGGCAGGAGCCGGCAGGTACGGCGGTCAGCTGGGGGTGGGTGGGTAGCGCGCGGAGTAGGTGCGGGCGGGAAGTGGAGCGACCGGCGGGCCTGCGTAGCACGCGGGGGGTTCTACCTGCATGCCGGAGATGGCTCTCGCGATTATCAGGCGCTGGATTTCGTAGGTGCCTTCGAAGATGGTAGATCTGTGCCCGCGTCGCGCGGGGCCGCGGCGCAAAGACGTGAGTCTGGCTGTTGACCTGCGGTTTGTCTCGCATTGGTGGTCAAGGATGTTTCAGCTTCCCACGTAGCAGTCGCGTAGCAAGAACTTGCCTCCAGCAACCTTTGTACGCTCGATTGCGATCCATCCTGCCGCAGGTCTTCCCCAGCGCGCGTGGGGTCGTCGTTGACCACGTCAGGCTGTTGCGTACGGCAACGAACCGTCGCCCGGGCGCTCTGCGATCAGATTGGCGGGCAGGCATCCCCGGAGTCGTCAGCAACTCCCTGATCCGACGCTCCACTGCATCAAACCTCGAACCCCTCCATGCCCGGACATGCACTTCGGCGCTGTCTCCCCCGCTGGGCAAGACGTACAGCATTCGCGAGATCCCCAGCTGAGCGCGAGCACCTTGATCGCAGTAGAAGATCTTCCCGTGCCGGCGGCGGAGCCGGAGCCGGCGGCATGGGCTGCGCCTGGCCATCCTGTCCGACCTGTCCAGCCGGCGGATCTCGGCCCAATCCTCCGTCGTCATCACCGTTCATTTTCGGCCGTCGCCGAAGACTCAGTCTTCACCCGTCGTCTCTGGACTGATGGACTACCCAGTGTCACTATCTGCTCTAAGGATCAGGCGGGGGAATGCCTGGTGGCGGTACCTGGGTGGGGGGATCGAGTATGGGCCCGTTCGACGACGATGCGAGCGATGACGAGTCCCGGGAGCGGGCCGAGCAGGTTGTCGACGAGCTCCTCGGGAGGCAGCAAAGCGACGCGGTAGGCAGCCTCAGTGTCGCCGACATCGAGAACGACGTCGAGACGTTCGGGCAGCAACTCGACCTGCTCGGCGCACTCGGCCTCGGCTTCCCGGCGCTCGCCGTCGGCGACGAATACATCCCCATGTCCCTGCAACTCGTCAGCCAACCCCGCAGACCGATCGATCTCGACGACATCCAATTTCTCCGGCTCCCCGGTGAGTGGTACTACGACCGGATCCGGCGCGACTTCGAGCTCGCCGAGCTCGAAAACGACCGGTTCAGGACGATCCCCGCCGAGGCGGCCCAAGAGACGTTCCGGAGTCGGCTCGTCGGCTTCCTGACGACCCGGATCGCGGCGACCGCCGGCCGCATCGGATGGCCGGCGCAGGCGATCCAGTTGCCGCTTCGCCGCGGCGGACGCCGTACGGCGGTCCCCGGCTGTACGTTCACCGTGACCGCCAACACCAGCGGGCTGCGGGTCCACTGGTCCGGCGCGTACTTCGCCTCCGGGAAGTACTTCGGCCATCCGACGAACCCGGCTGTCTCAACCCTGCAGTCGGGCGACTACATCTTCGGCGTCGACGGCGGCTCCTACACCAGCATCGTGTGGGACCACACCGTGGTCAAACTGCCCGGCACTCCGAGCATCCATCTCCTCTACTAGGCGGCCACGATGGACAAGTACGGCCCGTTCGCGAACATTGCCGCCATCGCCCTCGCCCTGGTCGCACTGTTCAGCATGCTGCTGGTGAAAATGCTGGGGTCGGTGAAGAAATGGACCTGGCTCACCGACAGCCCTCCCCCGTTCCTGGTCAAAGCAGGGCCGCAAGCGCTCGCGATCGCCTTAATGGTCGCGGCGTACCTGACCGCAGCGAGGTCCAACCAGGGCTGGTTCATCGCGGCCGCGATCGTCTGCGGGCTCCTCTGCCTGATCTCCATCATCCGCTTCGACCGGGACCGCCGTACGCATGTCGTCGGGGTCCCGCTGGTCGGCTCCAACGGTCAGCCGTTGGTCGACGGCAAGGGCCGTCCCCTCGTCAAGAACGTTGTCATCGGCACCGAAAGCAACCTCAGCGAGCCGGCCAAGACCCACCTCAGCGAGGCACGCAAGGAGAAGGGTGGCGTGTCCCTCGTCCGCTTCATGAGCGGGTACGGCGACATCAACAACCCCGAAGACCTGTGGGAGCGCAACCTCCTCGCCCGCATCGGCACCCGCCTCACCACCACCCTGATGGCCATCATCCTGTTCGCCGTCTTGACCCTCTTCCTGGCAGCCCTGCTCGTAGACATCACCCAACGCGCGACTTAGACATGCCATTCAGAGGCTTCACCCTCTGACGACGTGGGCGCATACTGGCGCTGGGGGGCGGGCGATGAGCGCAACTGCAGTGGACGTACGGGCACTCACCGAGCTGGCGCGGGACTTCCGCGGCGATCTGGTCCAGCCGGGCGATCCGGCGTACGACGATCTCCGCAGGGTCTGGAACGGGTCGATCGACCGACGACCCGGACTGATCGCGCGCTGCACAGGGGTCGCGGACGTCCGATCCGCGCTCACCTATGCCAGGCGAACCGGCGGCCCGGTCGCGGCCCGCGGCGGCGGGCACAGCTTCCCGGGCCATTCGACCTGCGACCACGGTCTCCTGCTGGACCTCGCGCTGCTCAAGGGCATCCGGGTCGATCCAGTACGGCGTACCGCCCGCGCACAGGCCGGGGTTCTGCTCGGGGAACTCGATCGCGAGACCCAGGCATTCGGCTTGGCCACGCCCGCGGGCATCGTCACGCACACCGGCCTCGCCGGGCTGACGCTGGGAGGCGGGATCGGCTGGCTGATGCGCAAGTACGGGCTGACCATCGACAATCTGCTCTCGGTCGACGTGCTCACCGCCGAGGGAGAGTTCCTGACCGCCAGCGAGGACGCCAACGCCGAGCTGTTCTGGGGCATTCGGGGTGGCGGCGGGAACTTCGGGGTTGTCACCGAGTTCGAGTTCCGCCTTCATCCGGTCGGACCGATCGTCTATGCCGGGCCGATCGTCTGGCCGATGGAGCAGTCCCCGGACCTGCTGCGTTTCTATCGCGATTGGATAGCAGACATTCCCGACGAACTGACCACCGCGGTGATCCACCGCCGGCTGCCGGCCGCACCCGGCATCCCGGCCGAGCTCCAGGGCCGGCCGGTCGTCATGGTGATGGCGATCTACTGCGGAGCGATCGAGGACGGTGAGCGGGTACTCGCGCCGCTCAAGGCGTTCGCGCCGTCGCTGCTTGACCTGTGCATCGCGAGACCGTTCGTCGAGCAGCAGGCAATTCTCGACCCCAGCTTCCTGCGAGGCCGCTGGTACTACATGCAGTCCTGTGACGTCGCCGAACTGTCCGACGAGGTGATCGATATAGCCGTCGAGCGCGCGCTGGCGATCGACTCGCCCTATACGACGAACCCGATCTTCCAACTCGGAGGCGCGATCTCGCGCGTCCCTTCGGCCAACACGGCGTTCGGCAGTCGAAACAGCGGGCACACGTTCAACTTCGTCGGCGTGACCGAGGGCCCCGAGGGCTTCGACGCCCAGCGGCAGTGGGCGCAGGCCTCGCGACAGGCACTGGAGCCTCATCAGTCCGGCGTCTACGTCAACTTCCTCAACGACGACGGCCAACAACGAATCCGATCCGCCTACGGCGCAACGACGTACGACCGGCTACAGGCACTCAAGCGCCAGTACGACCCAGCAAACCTCTTCCACCTGAACCAGAACATCCCGCCCAACTGACGCAGGAGAGAACCGCGGACGAGTTGCCCTCGCGGGTTGGCGCCTGCAGCTGAGCCCCCTCCGGGTGGCCGCCTGCGTGCCTTGGCGTTCGGTGGCGCCTCGGCCCGGTTGGGCGGGGTGGTCGCAAGCGAGCGCAACGAGCACATCGCGGGCGGCAGCCCGCACGTCGCCGGGCCAGCCCGCAGGTCGGCGGCGGGCGTCGGCAGCTACGGCGCTGAGCCGGGAGTGCGTGAGTAGCGCGCAACAGGTGCGGAAGGGGGCGGAGCGACCGGAGCACCTGCGGAACACGCCGGCGACTTTTCTACCTGATGCGCATGCCTGAGATGGCTCGGGCGATCACTAGGCGCTGGAGTTCGGAGGTGCCTTCGAAGACGGTGTAGATCACTTCCAGCCTGACGGCAACCTCGACTGGGAGAGGCGTATCTCCCTCCTGACCTGCGGTTTCGCCATTCGTCAATGATCATCGGTGCCCAGCGTTAGTCAGCGTCTCACGGAGCAGTGACGGAGCAGGAACTTGCCCGCGGCAACGTTTGAGCCTACCCGAGGCTGGCTCCACGGGTCCTCGCGGAAGTGGATCGTCTGCAGCGTCACGTCACCGAACTTCGGCACGCGAACGCAGTCCTCCGAGAGGCCTTGAGCCGCGCGCAGACGCGCCTGTTGTCCGCTCAGAGGCCGTTCCGCAGGTAATGCTGAGTCGTGATCGGCTGGTCCCGCGGATGCCCGGTCCGGTTCACGCTGAGAGGTGTCAGCGCGAACCGAACCGGGCTCAGAACCTCGACCTCGATCCGTCAGGAGATGCGAAGTGAGGCTTTGGTGGAGGGGCGGGACGGGCGCGGAGTGCTGGGGTCAGTGAGGAGGTAACCCCTCTCGGCACACCCGCCCCGCCTGCTTGGGAATCTCCGACAGCAGGACTCCGGCGTGACTGGGTCGGAGGTCGGTGACGTTCGATCGGGTCCGCTCGACGCAAGACGGAGAGGGCTGGGCAAAATCAGGACGCCGTCGTTGAGGCCCAGGACTGCGGGATCGGACCCTTTACCTCCGCCTACGCCGCGATGCTCGGCGATCGGTTGCAGCTCACATGAGCTCGGTTCAGTCGTCGAGCCACTCGGCTCCGGTGGCGTCGCGGTGGTAGCCCTTGTGGTGGCCGTGGATGCAGACGCGTCCGGTCATTGGGTTCTCGCCGTCGCAGCGTTCGGCGGAGCGTAGTTCCGGCCAGCCGGTATCACGTCCACAGTCGTTGCTCGTACTCATTACCCGCTCGACGCCAAAGCGAGAGACATTGTCTGCTGGCGTCACGTACGACTCGTTCATGTCGCCCCCGTCGTTCGGATCTGTTGGGCGCAACAAAGTTAGGTCGCGAGAACATCGTCGCGGGTGCGGATTTCTTCGGATTTCTCGGCGAATTCCAGATGACCAGGCCGAGGCGAAATCACGTGCTCGCAGTGTCTGTCTCGGCAGCAAGGTCGGACATCACGCGACCAATGACTTGGCGAGCGGCGTGGCCGTAGCTCGCCACTGCGGCAAGCTGCTCGAACGCGTCGCCGTACAGTTCGAGCTCCTGCGGCTGGCGGAGGTCGAGAGCGGCGCTGAAGGTCTCGACCACGACCCGGCGGTCGTCGTACATCCAGAACCCATGCCACGGTGAGATCGTGTACTCGGTCGTCGCCGCGATGATGCCGAGCCGGACGTTCGGTAGATGAGAGGCTGACGCTAACCGGTCGAGCTGGCCGAGGAGAACGTCGACGGGGCAGAGACGCAGTCGGAGCGCGGCCTCGGGCATGACGATGTGGAACTGCTTGCCCGGCCGGTAGAGGATCTCCTGCCGGCGCAGACGGGCAGCGACTGCCTCGTCCGCGTCGTTGGGTCCCTTGAGCCGGCGGACGGATTCAACGAACCGCGCACGGGCGTACTCCGCGGTCTGCAGCAGTCCCGGTACGACCGTTGCCTCGAAGATCCGGAACAGCCGAGTTCGCTGCTCCCACTCGAGAAGCCGCTCCTGCGCAGGCCGGTGACCGGCGCGCACGACCTGGCGCCATTCGGCGTACTGCAACTCCAGCGTATGCAGCGAGGCGAGCAGCGCATCAAGCTCGGCCTCGTGATCACTCACACGCACCCACGCGCGGAGATCATCATCCGTGGGCGTTTGACGGCCGTTCTCGATCTTGGACACCTTCGACGGCGGCCAGCCCAGCGACTCCGCGAACTGCCGCCCGGTCGTACCCGCTGACTGGCGGAGCTGGCGGAGTCGCCTGCCGAGGGCTGTACGAGCCTCGTGGACGCTAACTGCGTCCGATGTATTGGCTGGCAAAGTCGTCCCGTCGTACTGCTCGGTGCCAGGCGGTGTCCCGCCAGTAATTGTGCTGCACGATCTGCGCCGGGTCGCTGATCAGCTCGGTGCCGAGGAACGTGTCGTTGTCGTCGAAGTTCATCCGTACGACGGTTCTCGAATCGAACAACCAATAGTCGTGCTTGGGTACGCCGTCGTTGTCGGCCTGCTCGCGCGGCAGGTAACGGATGTCTTCTCCGGCGGCGGTGGTGAACTGCGAGCACCACACACCGAAGCGGGTGTAGTCGGTCAAGGGAACGGTCACGACACGAACCCGCGCAAACCGGCGTCCGCTCGCAGTCGCGCCCCGAACCAGGTCGAGCCACTCGCCCAGCCAGGCCGGTTCATCCCGGTTGCCGGCCAGGTACTGCGCGAGCGGTTCGGCCTCATCGGGCTCGTTGTAGCGGTCACGGACCTCGAGCCGGAACGCGGTGTGCTCGAAGCTGTTGAGCAACTCCCAGAGCGAGGGCTCGCTGCTCAGCGGTCCTGCTCCTCGAGGTAGCGGAGCGCGTACATCTTCAGTACGTCCTCCGGGATCTCGATCAGGGTCTCGTGGTCTGGGACCGGGGCGACAGCGTTCACATCCGCCAGCACCTCCGGGTCCGTGACCTTCCAGCCCTGCGCGATGTAGGTCACCCGATCGGTGCGGTCGGTCGCGAACAACGTCGGCGAGCTGCTGGTCTGGGAGTTCGGGTCCTTGCCGAGGAAACGAGCGCGCATGAAGGGCCTCCTTGCTCGAAATCTGGAGAAATCCGGCTCATCATGATGATGTCGCCGCTCGTCCCCCGGCGCAACATTTGTCGGCGAGTGCGGGTGTGGAGGGCGTCAGACCTACCGGCTTTGGTGAGTTTGAGCCCGATCCGTAGCGGACGCATGCGGGTGGGCAAGGCATCGGTCATCGCTGCGTTGAGTCCGCTCTCGGACGGCCGCGCCCCGGCGACCGCCTGCGGACCTCGGCGTTTGGTGATCACGTCGGCCCGGTCGTACGGGGCGGTCGCACGCGAGCGCAGCGAGCAAATCGCGGGCGCTAGCCCGCAGTCGACGGCGGGAGCCGGCAGGTCGCGGGCGGCAGCCCGCTGTTGGGCGGCGGGAGCCGGCAGGGACGGCGTCAGCCGGGGGAGGGTGGGGTGCGCGCGGAGCGGGTGCGGGAGGGAGCGGAGCGACCGGAGCATCTGCGGAGCGCGCGGGGGGCTTACTACCTGATGCGCATGCCGGAGATTGCGCGGGCGATCACCAAGCGTTGGATTTCGGAGGTGCCTTCGAAGATGGTGTAGATCTTGGCGTCTCGGTGCATGCGTTCGACCGGGTATTCGCGGGTGTAGCCGTTGCCGCCGAGGATTTGGATGGCTTCTTCGGTGACTTTTACGGCTACTTCGCCGGCCTTCAGTTTGGCCATGGAGCCTTCGCCGTGGCGGTAGTCGGGGGTTTCGCCGCGCATGAGGGCGGCGGACATGTTGGCGGCTCGCCAGACCAGCAGCCTTGCGGCGTCGATTTCCAGGGCCATGTCGGCGAGTTTGAAGGCGATGCCCTGGTTGTCGATGATCGGGCGGCCGAACTGTTCGCGGGTTTTGGCGTAGTCGAGGGCTACTTCGTAGGCGGCGCGGGCGATGCCGACGGCTTGGGCGCCGACGATGTGGCGGGTCATTTCGAAGGTGGCCATCGAGGCGTTGCGGCCGGTCGAGCCGGCAGCGTTGGGACCGGCAGTACGCGCGGCGGCTTCGCGGGCTCGGGCGAGGCGTTCGTCGAGTTTTTCCTTGCCGCCGAGGACGTTGGCGGCCGGGATACGGACGTTGTCGAAGAAGACGTCGGCGGTGTGCGATGCGCGCAGGCCGTGCTTCTTCAACTTCGTACCCTGCTCGAGACCGCGAACCTCCGACTTGGGTACGACGAACGCCGCCTGGCCCTTCGTACCGAGCGACGGGTCGACTGTGGCGACGACCACGTGGATGTCCGCGATGCCGCCGTTCGTGGCCCAGGCCTTCTGACCGTTGATGACCCACTCACCAGAAGCCTCATCAAAAACAGCACGAGTACGAATGGCCGAGACGTCCGAGCCGGCGCCGGGTTCGGACGAGCAGAAGGCGGCGACGCGTACGTCGTCAGGGGTGCCGTAGCACCGCGGCATCCACTGGCTCCACTGTTCCGGCGTACCGTTCGAGAAGATGGCCGATGATGCCAGACCGGTGCCCTTCAACGACATACCGATGCCGGCGTCGCCCCAGAACAGTTCCTCGTGGACGAGCGGCATCAGCAGGCCGGACGGGTCGACGAACAGGTTGATGTTGGCGTCGAGACCGTACAGACCGATCTTCGCGGCCTCCTGGATCACCGGCCACGGGGTCTCCTCGCGCTCGTCCCACTCCGCGGCGGCCGGCCGGATCACATCGGCGGCGAAGGAGTGCGCCCAGTCGCGGATCTCCTTCTGCTCCTCGTTCAGCGCCAGCGAGAAGGGGCTCCAGCCCGGCTTGGAACGCTCGGAGCCGAGTTCACCGGCCAGTGCCATCACGTCGGCGGAGACAACAGGGTCGCTCATCAGGTCCTCACAGCTGCGGGGATGTTACCGATGAGTGTAACTGTCGTTTGCACCAAGGGGTACCACTGTGGCTAAGATCGATCCATGAGCTCCGCGCTGCTCGCGATCGGACGCCGCCGGACCACGGCGGAGCGCCGTCGCGACCGGGAGCGGGACATCATCCGCGCCACCCGGGAGCTGTTCGACGAGCGCGGCACGATCGACGCCCAGATCGACGATATCGCCAAGCGGGTCGGGATCAACAAGGCGCTGATCTACCGGCACTTCGCCGGCAAGGAGGAGCTGTTCGCGCTCACCCTCGTCGACTACCTCCAGGAGCTCGACGAACGCCTGGAAGAAAATGACGGCCCGCGAAGGGCGCCGCTGAACAGGCTCAAGGCGCTCAGCGAGACGTTCGTCGACTTCTGCCTCGGCTACCCGGCCTTCACCGATTGCGCGATGAGCCTGTTGAGAAGGACCGGCGAGGAGCTGTTCGGCGAGATCACCGAGCCGGTGATGGTCAAACTCGGTACGGCGATGGCGGCGCCGCTGGACCGGATCGCCGCCGTCCTCAAGGCCGGCCAGCGCACCGGGGTGTTCGACGAGGTGGACACGGCGTACCTGGCGAACCATCTGTACACCCAGACCCTGGGGTCGTTGCACATGGCAAGGGTCGGGCTGATCGTGTCGGGCAGCCAACCGGGACACCCGGTGGTGCATCATGCCGATGTCGGCACCGTCCGGTCGACGGCGATCACCGCCACGCTCGCCACCGCGGTCGGCCGCAAGGCCCTGAATCACAAGGCCGCAGTGGGCCAGAAGGCCGCGGTAGGCCAGAAAGCTCTGCCAACCAAGAAGACCCGCTCCGCAAGCACTAGAGCAGGAGAGACATCGTGACCGAACCGCGCAAGGTGGCCGTGGTCGCCGGTAACCGGATCCCGTTCGCCCGGCAGGACAAGACCTACCGGCACGCCTCGAACTCCGACATGCTCACCGCCGCGCTGAACGGTCTCGTCGACCGGACCGGCCTCGGCGGGCAGGAGGTCGGCGAGGTGGTGGCCGGCGCGGTCCTCAAGCACGCCCGCGACTGGAACATGGTGCGCGAGGTGGTGCTCGGGTCGAAGCTGGCCCCGACCACCCCGGCGTACGACATCCAGCAGGCGTGTGGCACCGGGCTGGAGGCCGCGATCCTGGTCGGCAACAAGATCGCGCTCGGCCAGATCGACGCGGGTATCGCCGGCGGCGTCGACACCGCGTCCGACGCCCCACTGAGCGTCAACGACCACCTGCGCAACATCCTCCTGGACCTGAACCGGGCGAAGACGTACCCGGACCGCCTCAAGGTGCTGGCCCGCGTCCGCCCGAAGGACGTCGTACCGGAGATCCCGCGCAACGCCGAGCCGCGGACCCGGAAGTCGATGGGTGAGCACGCCGCGCTGACCGCGCTGGAGTGGGGTATCACCCGCGAGGCGCAGGACGAGCTCGCCTACCGGTCCCACATGAACCTGGCCGCCGCGTACGACCGGGGCTTCCAGCAGGACCTGATCACGCCGTACCTGGGTCTCGAGAAGGACCAGAACCTCAGGCCCGACACGACACTCGAGAAGCTGGCGAAGCTGAAGCCCGTCTTCGGCCAGGGCGAGACCGCGACGATGACGGCCGGCAACTCCACGCCGCTGACCGACGGCGCCTCGACAGTGCTGCTGTCGACCGACGAATGGGCCGAGCAGCACGGGCTGCGGCCGCTGGCGTACCTCACGCACTCCCAGACCGCCGCGGTCGACTACGTGAAGGGCGCCGAAGGTCTCCTGATGGCTCCTGCCTACGCGGTGCCGAGGATGCTCCAACGGGCAGGCCTGACGCTGCAGGACTTCGACTACTACGAGATCCATGAGGCGTTCGCGTCCCAGGTGCTGGCCACCCTGAAGGCGTGGGAGGATCCGATCTTCTGCAAGGAACGGCTCGGCCTGGACGCTCCGCTCGGCGAGGTCGACCGGGACAAGCTGAACGTGAACGGCAGCTCGCTGGCCGCGGGCCATCCGTTCGCCGCGACCGGCGGGCGGATCGTCGCCGCGCTGGCCAAGCAACTGGACGAGAACGGTGGCGGCCGCGGTCTGATCTCGATCTGCGCCGCGGGTGGCCAGGGTGTCGTCGCCATCCTCGAGAAGTAGGAGTTGAGATGACGGATCGCTACCAGACCTTCACCCGGACACCGCTCGGCAAGACCCTGGTGAAGAACCTCGGCCTGCCCGACCCGATGCCGCTGCCCCGCTGGTACGAGGGCGCCCCGGTGATCGACGGTACGGTCGTCTTCGGCGCGATCGGCGAGACCGACGCCGGCAAGGCGATCCAGGCCCTGCTGCGCGACATCGGCGCCTCGTTCAGTACGGCGACCGAAGGCGTCGCGTCCAGCGAGATCCGCCCAAAGGCGCTGGTCTTCGACGCGACCGGCGCGACCTCGACCGCGGACCTGAGCAGCCTGCAGCGGTTCTTCTCCCCCGTGATCCGTCAGCTCGCCCCGGCGGGCCGCGTGATCGTCATCGGCCGTACGCCGGAACTCGCCGGCTCCACCGACCAGCACGTCGCGCAGCGCGCGCTGGAGGGCTTCACCCGCAGCCTCGGCAAGGAGGTGAAGCGCGGCGCGACGGTCAACCTGGTGTACGTCGCTCCCGACGCGCACGAGCAGCTCGACTCCACGCTGCGCTTCTTCCTCTCCCCCAAGTCGGCGTACGTCGACGGTCAGGTCGCCCGGATCGGCACCGGCCCGCTGGTCAGCAACGATCCGCATCGGCCGCTGGCCGGTCGTACGGCGCTCGTCACCGGCGCGGCCCGCGGGATCGGCGCCGCCATCGCGGACACCCTCGCCCGCGACGGCGCGACCGTGATCGGTGTCGACGTACCGCAGAACGCGGACCCGCTGCGCAAGGTGATCTCGAAGATCGGCGGTACCGAACTCCTCCTCGACGTGACCGCCGTCGACGCCGCGCAGCGGATCGCGGCGCACGCGCACGACCAGCACGGCGGCCTCGACATCGTCGTCCACAACGCCGGCATCACCCGCGACCGGCGGCTGGTGAACATGCGGACCGACGCCTGGGATGCTGTCCTCGACGTCAACCTGCGCGCTCCCGAGCGGATCACCAAGCATCTGGTCGAATCCGGCACGCTCCGCGACGGCGGCTCGATCGTCGGCGTCTCGTCGATGGCCGGGATCGCGGGCAACAACGGCCAGACGAACTACGCGACCTCGAAGGCCGGCGTGATCGGCCTGGTGCAGGCGCTCGCGCCGGTGCTGGCCGAGAAGCAGATCCGGATCAACGCGGTCGCGCCCGGGTTCATCGAGACCGAGATGACCGCGAAGATCCCGTTCGCGATCCGCGAGGTCGGCCGCCGGCTGAACTCGCTGCAACAGGGCGGCCTGCCGATCGACGTCGCGGAGACGATCGCCTGGTTCGCGGATCCGGCGTCCGCGGGCGTGACCGGCAACGTGGTCCGCGTCTGCGGCCAGAGCCTGCTGGGTGCCTGAGATGCCCACCCGGCGGTACGACGACTCCCCCGGCCTCGGTTCGCTGTACGCGCGGACCGTCAAAGCCACCCTCCGCCGCGCCGACTACGAGCCGACCGAGGACGGCCTCACGCTCGAACTGCCGCGGTCCGCGATCGACCAGGACCACCTGCAGGCGTATCGAGAAGTCACCGGGTTCGCGGCGGGGCCCGCGCTCCCACCGACGTACCCGCACGTCCTGGCCTTCCCGCTGCACTTGGACCTGATGTCCGACCCGTCGTTCCCGTACAAGCCGATGGGGATCGTGCACCTGTCCAACACGATCACGCAAGCGCAGCCGATCCCGTTGCACGCCGAGCCGTCGATCCGCGTGCACAGTACGCCGGAACGCCCGCATCAGAAGGGCACCGTGTTCGACGTGGTCAGCGAGGTCTTCGTCGACCAGGAACTGGTGTGGAGCGACCTGACCACGCTGCTCAGCCGCTCGGCCGGTACGCCGGACGCGCACGCCGACCTGCTCACCGACCCGGTGCTCAGCGCGAACGCGTGGTGGGACCTGCGCGGCAACCTCGGCCGCCGGTACGCCGCCGCGTCCGGCGACCGGAACCCGATCCACCTGTTCAAGCTCACCGCGCAGGCGTTCGGGTTCCCGCGCCAGATCGCGCACGGTATGTGGGCCAAGGCCGCCGCGCTCGCGTCCGTCCAGCGGGCCCGCGCGCTGCCGGACGCGTTCACGGTCCGCGTGGACTTCCGCAAGCCGTTGCTGCTCCCGTCCCGGGTCCAGTTCGGCTACCAGCAGACCGGCAAGACGACCGACTTCGCGCTGTACGACGAGTCACACGACCTCACCCACCTGATCGGACAGCTGCAGGAACGCTGAGGTCCGCGATCCGGTCGAGCACCTCACCGATCGGCGAGGCCTCCCACTTGCTGCCGTCCCGTTCGCGAACCGCGAGCTCGCCGCCGGCGGCTTCGCGGGCGCCGATGACCGCTTGGTACGGCGCCAACCGGTTCTCGCGGATCCGCGCGCCGAGGCTGCCCTCGTCCGCATGCGCGATCTCCACCCGCAGGCCCCGGTCCGAGGCGCGGCGGGCCACCTCGGCCGCGACCTTCTCCTCGTCGTCCGAGATCGGCAGTACGACGACCTGCACCGGCGCGAGCCACGCCGGGAACGCGCCGCCGTGCACCTCGATCAGCTGCGCCATCGCGCGTTCGATGCTGCCGACGATCGCCCGGTGCACCATCACCGGCCGGTGTTTGTTGCCGTCGGCACCGATGTACTCGAGCCCGAACGCGGCCGGCTGGTGGAAGTCGATCTGGACGGTCGACAGGCTGAACTCGCGGCCGGCCGAATCCATCATCTGGATGTCGATCTTCGGCCCGTAGAACGCCGCGTCGCCCGGCGCGTCCTCGTAGTCGACGCCCGCGTCCTCCAGCACCTCGCGGAGCAGCGCGGCCGCCTGCGCCCAGCTCGCCGCGTCACCGACGTACTTGCTCGACGGACTGTTGAACTCGGCATCGACCGACGGCAGCGCAAGGACGTACCGGGACGCCTCGATGCCCATGTCCGCGTACGCCTGGTTGATCAGCCGCAACGCGGACGCTGCTTCCGCGGCGACCTGGTCGAGGCGGCAGAAGATGTGCGCGTCGTTGAGCTGCATCGCACGCACCCGGCTCAGGCCGCCGATCGCTCCGGACAGCTCGGCGCGGTACTGGCCGCCGAGTTCGGAGATGCGCAGCGGGAGTTCGCGGTAGCTGTGCGACCGGGAGCGGTACATCAGCGCGTGGTGCGGGCAGATGCTCGGCCGCAGTACGAGCTCCTCGCCGCCGATGTCCATCGGCGGATACATGTCGTCGTGGTACTTCGCCCAGTGGCCGGAGATCTCGTACAGCTCCTTCTTGGCCATCACCGGCGAGTACACCTGCTGATAGCCGGCTCTTCGCTCGACCTCGGCGATGTAGCTCTCGAGCGCTCGCCGTACGGCGGCACCAGCCGGCAACCAGTAGGGCAGGCCCGCGCCGATGAGCGGGTCGGAGTCGAACAGGCCGAGCTCGCGGCCGATCTTGCGGTGGTCGTACATCGTGGTCTCCTCGTTCAGATGGGGGCGAGGGACCGCGGGCAAACGAGGAAGCCCCGGGGCACTCGCCCCGGGGCTTCGTTCGACAGTCAGCTGTCAGCGCGCCGGGACATACTCCGGCGTCGTCGTGACTACAGCGCGCTGCGACATGCTCCTAAGTTAGCAGATCCGAGTCCAGCCCGACCGGACGGATGAGCCCCTCCTGCGCGACGGACGCGATCAGCCGGCCGTCGACGGTGTAGAGCCGGCCGGTCGCGAAGCCGCGCGCTCCGGATGCCGACGGCGAGGCCTGGTCGTAGAGCAGCCACTCGTCGGCGCGGAACGGACGATGGAACCACAACGCGTGGTCGAGCGACGCGGGCTGGATCCGTCGGTCGCCGATCACGATGCCGTGCGGGAGCAGGCTCGCGCCGAGCAGAGTCAGGTCACTCGCATACGCAAGCACACACGCGTGCATCGCCGGCTCGTCAGGCAGCTTCCCTGCCGCGCGGATCCAGAACTGCCGCCCGGTCACACCTGCGAGCCGTACGTCGAGCGCCGCCCACTCGCGGTCCCAGTCCGCCGCGGACCGCCCGCTCTGCGCTTCCAGCACGGTCGCGAGCCGCGGCGCCTCTTCCGGCGGTACGGCGTCGTCCGGCATCGGGTCCTGGTGGTCGAGACCGGGCTCCGGTCGCTGGAACGACGCCGACATGTAGAAGATCGGCTTCCCGTGCTGGGACGCGACCACCCGGCGGCTGCTGAACGAGCCGCCGTCGCGTGTCGGCTCCGCGCGGTACACGATCGGTACCGAGGTGTCGCCGGCGCGCAGGAAGTACCCGTGCAGCGAGTGCACGACTCGTTCGGCGTCGACGGTCCGGCTGGCCGCGGCGAGCGCCTGGCCGAGGACCTGTCCGCCGAACACCCGCTGCATCGAGGTCTGCGGCTGACGACCGCGGAACAGGTCGACGTCGATCTTCTCCAGGTCGAGCAGCTCGACCAGATCCTCCAGCGACTCAGGCATGCCTCATCCTGACAGGCGCGAGCGCCGTACTAGCCCGTACGCACTGTGGAAACGATCACGTCGGGCTAGTTGTCGTCCTCGCGGTTCAGCTCGGCCAAAAACTGTTCCACCTCGGCACCGAGCTCGTCCGCGGACGGGGTGGAGTCGGCGAGCAGGCTCTTGCGGCTGAGTGAACCGGCCGCGGCGTCGTACTGGGTTTCGAGGGCCTTGACGACCGCGCTCGCGTCCTCGGAGGCGTCGACCTGCTCGTCGACCAGCCGGCCGGTGACGGCGGCCTCGTCGAGCAGGGCCTTGCTAGGGAGCAGCAGGCCGGTCGCGGCCGAGATCGCGTGCACGAGCGCGAGCGCGGCGCCCGGGAAGCGGTTCTCGGCCAAGTAGTGGGGCACGTGGACGGCGAAGCCCATCGCGTCCTTGCCGGCCTCGCCCAGGCGCACCTGCAGCATGGTGCCGGCGCTCGCGGGCAGCACCATCTCGCCGTCCCAGATGTTCGACCGGGTGACCAGCTCGGGCCGGGTCGCGTGCGCGGTCAGGCCGAGCGGCCGGGTGTGCGGCACGCCCATCGGGATGCCGTGCACGCCGACGGTCAGCGTCACGTTGTAGAGCTCGATGAGCTGTCGGACCGCACCGGCGAACCGGTCCCAGTGGTTGTCCGGCTCGGCGCCCTCGAGCAGCAGGAACTCGACGCCCGCGTCGTCGGTCAGCAGGTGCAGCGACAGGTGCGGCGGCGTGTAGTCGGTGAACCGGTCCTCGGCGAACGTCACCTCGGGCCGGCGGGCCCGGTAGTCGTGCAGCAGGTCGACGTCGAACCGCGCCAGCAACCGGTGGTCGAGCACCTCGAGCAGGTGGTCGGCGGTCACGCGCCCGGCCAGGCCGGCGTCCATGAAGCCGTCCAGCGAGTGCACCATGACCTTCGGCGTCGCCGCCGGGCCGGTCGCCACCGACTCGTCGACGATCTCGTAGAGGTCGTCCGGTCGCAGCATCGTCGTCTCCTTCGCAGTTGCCAGGCGCTTGCATTGTTTCCAACGCCGGGGCCTGACGGACAAATTCCGGGTGCCGGGAAGATTCCGGCGGTTCCACGACCCGGCACCGGCGCGACAAGGTTGGAAAGCGCTTGCTAGCTTTGTCCCGTGAGCCACGAACCCGCTTCCGCCCCGACCGTCATGCTGGCGATGAACGAGAGCAGCCGCGAGCGCGTGCTGGTCCCGTCCGTCGGGAAGCGCCTGGAGGCGGTCGCGACCGTCCTGCCGGTCGGTCCCGGTGCCAGTTTTTTGGCCGACCCCGCCGTACGCGCGGCGCTCCCGGACGTCGACGTACTGCTCACCGGCTGGGGCTGCCCGCGGATCGGCGCGGAGGTGCTGGACGCCGCCCCGAAGCTGCGGGCGATCCTGCACGCGGCCGGCTCGGTGAAGGCGATCGTGGACCCGATCGCGTTCGACCGGGGCATCCAGGTGTCGTCGGCGGCGACCGCGAACGCGCAGCCGGTCGCCGAGTTCACGGTGGCGGCGATCGTACTGGCCGGGAAGCGGGCGTTCCGGCTCGCGGCGCAGTACCGCCTGGAGCGGCGTAAGGCCGACCCGCACGCCATGCCGGGCAGCTACGGTACGACGGTCGGCCTGCTCGGAGCGTCCCGGATCGGGAAGATGGTCGCCGAGCGGTTGCGCGGGTTCGACCTCGACGTACTGATCAGCGATCCGTACCTGACCGCGGACGAGGCGGCCGCGCTGGGCGCGGAACTGGTCGACAACGACACGCTGTTCCGCCGCAGTGACATCCTCAGCGTGCACGCGCCGCTGCTGCCGGAGACCGTCGGGCTGGTCGACGCACGCCTGCTCGGTCTGCTGAAGGACGGCGCGTCGCTGATCAACACCGCGCGCGGCAAGATCATCGACGCCGACGCGCTGCTCCGCGAGTGCGCGTCCGGCCGGATCGACGCCGTCCTGGACGTCACCGACCCGGAGCCGCTGCCGCCGGACTCGCCGCTGCTCGACCTGCCGAACGTGTTCGTCACCCCCCACGTCGCCGGTGCCGTCGGCAACGAGATCGCCCGCCTCGGCGAACTCGCCGTCAGCGAACTCGAACGCCTCGTCTCCGGACAACCCCTGCTGCACGCCATCAGCCCCACCGAACTCGGAAGGCTCGCATGACCCACCTGATCCTCCCCGACACCGACCGGGTGCTGTCTCGTCAGACCGGGTGGACGCGCAGGCATTGGGAAGCGCTGGCCGATCATCTGCTCGACTCGCTCGTGCCGTACTTCTCCCCCGGTGCCTCGCTGGTCGAACTGCCCGGCCGCCCGAGCCGGTCCGGTACGGCGTCCGACGCGCTGGAAGGCTTCGCGCGATCGTTCATGCTCGCCGCGTTCCGGATCGCCGGCGTGCAGGGCAAGGGCTGCGAGCAGTTGACCGAGCGGTACGCGCGCGGCGTCGCGAACGGTGCGAACCCGGACCACCCCGAGGCGTGGCTGCGGCTCACCCCGCGCTCGCAGCAGATGGTCGAAGCAGCGGCGATCGCGGTGTCGCTGCACGAGACCCGCGAGTGGATCTGGGACCGGCTCGACACCCGCGCCCAGGAGCACGTCGCCGAGTGGCTCGGCGGTTTCAACGGCTCGACGACGCATGACAACAACTGGCGGTTGTTCCAGGTGGTCAGCGAGCAGTTCCTCGCGTCGGTCGGAGCGCCGTACCGGCAGGAGGACATCGACGGCGGCCTCGACCGGATCGAGGACTGGTACGTCGGCAACGGCTGGTACTCCGACGGCGACGGGCAGAACTTCGACAACTACATCGGCTGGGCGATGCACCTGTATCCGGGCCTGTGGGCGCGGATGGCCGCGGCGACGCCGGGAGCGCAGTACGAGGACCGGTTGAAGCTGTACAAGGAGCGGATCCGGCTGTTCCTGGAAGACGCCGTTCATTTCGTCGGGAACGACGGGGCGCCGATCTACCAGGGGCGGTCGCTGACGTACCGGATGGCCGCCGCGGCGCCGTACTGGATGGGCGCACTCCTCGACTCGACGCCGCTGACGCCCGGTGAGACGCGGCGGCTGTGCTCCGGGATCGCGCGGCACTTCGTCCAGCACGGGGTGCCGGACGAGCGCGGGGTGCTGACGCTCGGGTGGTACGACACGTTCCTGCCGACGACACAGCAGTACTCCGGGCCCGGGTCACCGTACTGGGCTTCGAAGGGGTTCGTCGGGTTGATCCTGCCGCCGGAGCATCCGGTGTGGTCGGATCCGGAGGACTCGATTCCGCTCGACGACGCCGATCAGCAGAGGGCGATGCCGGAGCCGGGGTGGATCCTGCACGGGAGCCGGCACGACCAGGTGGTGCAACTGGTGAACCACGGCGCCGACCACGCGCCGGTTGCGGAGCCTGACGGTGTCGAGCCGGCGGGCGATCCGCACTACAACCGGTTGGCGTACGCGAACCACGCCGGGCCGGATCTGTCGGACCGCGAGCCCGGCATCGACAACCTGATCTCGCTGGTCACTCCGGACGGAACTGCGAGCGGACGCGGGCGAATCCGGCGACTCGGGGTCGAGGGGCGTACGGCGTCCTCCTGGCACAAGGCATGGCTGGGATCCGACGGCCCGTGGAAGATCGAGATCACCTCACTCGTGCGGAACGGCTGGGAGATCCGCTGCGCTTTGGTCGAAGGACCAGCTGGCGCCACCGTCCGCACCGCCGGCTTCGCCGTAGCCGGCAACTCGTTGCCCGAAGCAACCTCCACCGAAGCGGCCGCCGCTGCACGGAACGCGGACGGGTTGTTGTCTGCTGTTGTTGGTTTGTACGGGTATGAGGCGGCTGGGGTGCACCGCGCGGTGGGAGTGAACCCGTTCGGAGTGCACTCGGCCACGCCGTACCTGACTGCACCGCATCACGGTGAGCCGCTGATGCTGGTGAACGCCGTGCTGCTGACCCGCGACGCGCTCCGGCCAGAGGCGCTTGCTGAGGGCATCCAGGTGCGGGTGGACGGGACGACCGTCCGGATCGGCCTGCCCGGCGGCGATACCGAGGTGGTGGAGTTGGGCAGAGTAGATTGACGGGATGAGCACGTACGAGAAACTCCTGCAGGAACAGATCGGGAACGAATTCACGGCGTCGCAGCAGTACGTGGCAGTCGCTGTCTGGTACGACGAGCAGGATCTCCCACGGCTGGCTGCGCACTTCTACAAGCAGTCCCTGGAAGAGCGCAACCACGCGATGATGATGGTTCAGTACCTGCTCGACAAGGACATCCGGCCGCACATCCCGCCGGTCGGTGAGGTGGAGTCGGACTTCAGGACCGCGATCGACCCGCTGGAGCTCGCGCTGGCACAGGAGATCACCGTCACCAAGCAGATCGAGACGCTGGCGCGGACGGCGCGCGACGAGAGCGACTACGTCGGTGAGCAGTTCATGCAGTGGTTCCTCAAGGAGCAGGTCGAGGAGGTCGCCGCGATGAAGACGCTGGTCAACGTCGCGAAGCGAGCCGGTGACAACCTGTTCCACCTCGAGGACTTCCTGGCCCGCGAGGTCGTCGGCGACACCGGCGCCGACCCGACCGCCCCCGCCGCTGCCGGCGGCGCGGTCTGACCGGTTCGCGCCGAAGTACCACGAGCTGCCCCAGTACTACCAGCTGCCGCAGTACTACCAGCTTCCGCCGCCTCCGCCGCCACCACCGCCGCCGGAGAAACCGCCGCTGAAGCCGGACGAGCTACCTCCGCCGCTGCCCGAGCCCGACGGGGTCGGCGGCGGGTCGAAGCTGTGCGCGAGGGTCGAGCCGACGGCACCGGCGGTCCAGCCGGAGGTGTAGTACGACGGGCCTGAGTACCAGTACGGGTCCGGCGGGATCCGGCCGGCGGCGACGAGCTGTTCGCAGACCTTCTGCCAGCGATCCGCCAGCCCGAACGCGATCGCCCAGGGCAGGTACTTCGAGAAGATGTCCTCACCCTCCTCGAAGCGCAGCTGGTCCGCCTCGGCGGTGGCCAGGTACTTCCGGAAGCCGATCAGCTGGTCGGCGACCGCCCGGCCCGCCGGATTCCGTTGCCCACGGCCACGGATTCCCACCCAGATGCCGATGGCAACGACCACGGCGATCACCGGGATCGCGACCACGATGCCACGGCCCGCACCACCGGTCGCGGCACTACCGATCACCCCGAACAGGCCGGCGCCCACGACCCAGATCCCGATCATCGCCATACAGGCACAACCGAAACCGTTCTTGAACACCGAACCGCCACCGGCGCGCGGCATCCGCAGGTACCACTGACGGGCCTTCACCTGCTCGCGGAGCGCAGCGATCATCGCGTCGTGCGCCCGGCGCATCGTGTGGTCTCCCACGGCGCCGCGCTCCAGGACAACTTCCGAGCCCGGTTGCAGGGTCGGGAAGAGGCCCGACATCAGCGCCTGCTCGTGCGGCGCGGTCGCGGCCGCCGGGTTCAGCAGGACGGCCTTCTGGGTCGAGCCGTCGTTGTCGATCCGGACCCCGCCGCGGACCGCCATGTCGATCAGCGTCGCGGCCGTCTCCACGGTGGTCGCCTTCGCGTCGATCAGCAGGCCGCCCTCGGCGACCGGGATCCGCGGCGGTGCGAACGCGACCGGGATCTGGTCGGTGCTCAGGTCGTCCTTCACCGGCTGGCTGCTGACGCCGTCCGGCGGGAACGTGCCCGGCGGCATTCCGGCGTACCGCTGGTCCTTGTTGCCGAGCTTCGCGTACAGCGCGGCGACCGCGGCCGCGAGCGCGGTGACCACGGCCGACGCGATCACCTGCAGCCAGGACAGCCCGTTGCGCTCCATCCAACTCGGCGGGTCGACCAGGATCGGGGTGTCGTTCCGGACGGCGCCGGCGGTGATGCCGGCCACGATCGTCAGCTGGTTGCCGCTCTCCAGCTGGGTCGCGCCCAGGACACCCTTGCCGCCGGTGATCGTGCTGGACGGGCAGTTCTGGTTCGAGCCGACGGTGCCGATGAAGCACTCGACCTTGGTCACGCCCTGCGGGACGCTGACCTCGACCCGGACGTTCTGGATGGTCGCATCCCAGCTGCGGCCGGTCGCGTCCCAGTACAGCTCGCTGTGGTCGGCGAAGTGCCGCAGCGCGCCGCGCACGTCGTACGTGATCACGTACGTCGCGTCGGTGCCCGGGACCGTGTCGTTCGCGGAACCGATCTTGATCCGCTGCACCGAATACCTGCCCTTGTTCGACTCCGTGGTCGTGTCGGTGAACTTGGCCGAGGCGTTCGGAGAGGACACGTGGATGTTCGAGACCTGGTACTCCTGGTCCTTGGAGTCGTCGTCGACGTAGGGCTCGCGGGTCACCAGGTCCCGGTAGATCCCGTGCCGGCCGGTGGTCCCGAAGTGGTAGTCGATCGTCTCCTTCACCTGCAGCACGCCGTCGGGTGTGACGGTGTACTCGATGGTGAAGTTCCTGATCTCGTCGCCGGGGTCGGCCGCGGCCGGCAGCGCGAATCCGGCCAGTGCCAGTACGGCGACCAGCATGGTGACGACGACCCCGAGTGCCCTACGCATGCCTCGGAGACTACCTATCGTGAGGGTCCGGGCGAGGGAGGCCTGACACGAATCCGCGCGCTGAAGACTCTTGTGCGAAAACTCCGATAGGGGAATCGTGGGTGGACCAGGAGGAACGTCATGGCAGACAAGACGAACACTTCCCAAGGCACCGGAGCCGCGCCCGCTGTGGACAGCCCGGCCGCCATCCGCAACGTGGTGCTGGTCGGCCCGTCGGGCGCCGGCAAGACCACCCTCGTCGAGGCCCTGCTGGTGGCCTCCGGAGTCCTGAACAGACCCGGCACCGTCGTCGACGGAACCACGGTGTGCGACTTCGACGACGCCGAGATCCGGCAGCAGCGCTCGGTCGGCCTGTCGCTCGCCTCGCTCCCCCACGACGGCGTCAAGGTCAATCTGATCGACACGCCCGGGTACGCCGATTTCGTCGGCGAGCTGCGGGCCGGGCTGCGCGCCGCGGACTGTGCGCTGTTCGTGATCTCGGCGAGCGAGGGCGTCGACGAGCCGACCCGCACCGTCTGGCAGGAGTGCCAGGAGGTCGGGATGCCGCGCGCGGTCGTGATCACCAAACTCGACCACGCCCGGGCGAACTACCAGAACGCCCTGGCCACCGCGCAGGCCGCGTTCGGCGACAAGGTGCTGCCGCTCTACCTGCCCGCTGGTGACGGGCTGATCGGGCTGCTGTCCCAGTCGTACTACGAGTACTCCGGCGGCAAGCGCACCGTCGCCGCGGCCGACGCGTCGTACACGGACCAGATCGAGGAACTCCGGGGCACCCTGATCGAGGGCATCATCGAGGAGTCCGAGGACGAGTCGCTGATGGACCGCTACCTCGGCGGCGAGGAGATCGACCGGAAGGTGCTGATCGAGGACCTCGAGCGGGCGGTCGCGCGCGGCTCGTTCTTCCCGGTCGTCCCGGTCTGCAGCGCCTCCGGCGTCGGCACGTACGAGCTGCTCGAGGTGATCACCAGCGGGTTCCCGTCGCCGCCCGAGCACACCATCCCGGACGTGTTCAACCCGCACGGGGTCGCCCGCAAGGGGCTGACCTGCGATCCGGACGGCCCGCTGCTGGCAGAGGTGGTGAAGACGACGTCGGACCCCTACGTCGGCAGGGTCAGCCTGGTCCGGGTGTTCTCCGGCACCATCAGGCCCGACGCGACGGTTCACGTGTCGGGCCATTTCACGTCGTTCTTCGGTGACCACAACGGCACCGCGCACGGGCACGAGGACCACGACGAGGACGAACGGATCGGCACGCTGTCGTTCCCGCTCGGCAAGACCCAACGGCCGGCCGGTGCCGTCGTCGCCGGTGACATCTGCGCGATCGGCCGGCTGACCCGGGCCGAGACCGGCGACACGCTGTCCGACAAGGCGGATCCGCTGCTGCTGAAGCCGTGGAACATGCCCGAACCGCTGCTGCCGATCGCCGTCCAGGCGCACGCGAAGACCGACGAGGACAAGCTCGGCGTGGGGCTGCAACGACTGGCCGCGGAGGATCCGACCCTCCGGATCGAGCAGAACCCGGAGACCCACCAGATCGTGCTGTGGTGCATGGGCGAGGCTCACTCCGACGTCGTACTGGACGCACTCTCGAACCGGTACGGCGTGACCGTGGACACCGTGGAGCTCCGGGTGCCGTTGCGGGAGACGTTCGGAGGGCCGGCGAAGGGTCACGGGCGGCACGTGAAACAGTCCGGCGGCCACGGGCAGTACGCCGTCTGCGACATCGAGGTCGAGCCGCTGCCGGAGGGCACCGGGTTCGAGTTCGTCGACAAGGTCGTCGGCGGCGCGGTGCCCCGGCAGTTCATCCCGAGCGTGGAGAAGGGCGTCCGGGCGCAGATGGAGAAGGGCGTCGCGGCCGGGTACCCGATGGTCGACATCCGGGTCACGCTCACCGACGGCAAGGCGCACAGCGTCGACTCGTCGGACATGGCGTTCCAGATGGCCGGCGGGCTGGCATTGCGCGAGGCGGCGGCCGCCACCCGGGTCGCGATGCTCGAGCCGGTCGACCTGGTGTCGGTGCTGGTACCGGACGACCTGGTCGGTGCGGTGATGAGCGACCTGTCCGGCCGCCGCGGGCGGCTGCTCGGGACGGACAAGGTCGGCGACAACAGGACGCTGGTGAAGGCCGAAGTACCGCAGGTGGAGATCACCCGCTACACCATCGACCTCCGCTCGCTGTCACACGGCGCGGCGTCGTTCAGCCGCGAGTTCGCCCGCTACGAGCCGATGCCGGACTCGGTTGCGGCGAAGCTTAAATGATCATCAGTTCTTGTTGAGGCGGCGGCGTACGTCGCGGGAGGCGAGGTACGCCGCCACATCGTCGTAGCGCTCGCTCTGGTTGGCGAACTCGATGTACGAGCGGACGCGGTGCAGCCAGTCGAGTGTGGACGGCTTCACCGCGGCCAGCGCTTCGGTCAGGTGCTGCATCGCCAGCGGCGGTTCGCCACCGGTCGACAGCGCCTCGTCGATCACCTTGTCCACGCCGCGCTCGATCAACGCCCGCAGGTCCGCGCCGCTGAACATCGCGGTCTGGGCGGCGAGCGCCTTCAGGTCGAGGCCGTCGGCCGGTACGCCCTTCGTCAGCACCGCGAGGATGTCGGCGCGGGCCGGCTCGTCCGGCGGCGGTACGAAGATCACCCGGTCGAACCGCCCGGGCCGGAGCATTGCCTCGTCGACGTCCCACGGCGCGTTGGTGGCCGCGAGGACCAGGAGGCCGTCGTTCTCGGAGCCGATCGCGTCGAGCTCCTGGAGCAGTACGTCGACCAGCCTGCGCGACTCGGACCCGCCGTGCTTGTGCCTGGCGAAGGCCAGTGCGTCCAGCTCGTCGAGGAACAGCACGCACGGGCCGTTGGCGCGGGCATGTTCGAACGCCTCGTGCAGGTTCCGCTCGGAGACGCCGAGGTACGGGTCCATCACGTCCTCGATCCGGACGTTGACGAACGGCAGCCCGCACTCCCCCGCGGTCGCCCGCGCGAGCAGCGTCTTCCCGCACCCGGGCGGGCCGTACAGCATCACGCCGCCGCCGGCCTTCCGCCCGTACTTCTCGTACAACTCCGGGCGGCTCTGCGGGAGGATCACCATCCGGTGGATCACGCGCTTGATCTCGTCCATGCCGCCGACCTGGTCGAAGGTGGTCGCCTCCTTCACCAGGTCCTGCTCGTACGGCGTCTCGGCCTCGGGACCGACCTTGATCCGTACGCCGCTGCGCTCGGCGATCATGCCGTCGACGAGTTGCTGCAGGCGTCCCGTGCCCTCGACGACGCCTCGTTGACGGGCCGCCTCGAGCAGGTTCCGGAGCAGCGCGAGCCGCCCGTTGGCCGCGGCCAGCTCCCCCACGGGGACGAACTGGTCGTCGGGCAGGCCGTGGTGGTCCAGGAGTACGACGTACTGATCGAGCGCTTCCTCGGTCTCCCCGGCGACATTCAGCGACTCGGCGAGCACAAGCCGCAGCAGCACGTCGTCCGGGTTCGCCTCGACGGCTTTCCTGAGCGCATCGATCCGGTCGTTGCTCATGATCCCCACTTCCGGTTGATCCAGCGGCGGACGATGGGTGGGACGACCCACGAATAGACGCAGAACACGAGCCAGATCATCGCGAACGCGAACGACAGTGGGCCGAGGCCGGCGGCGCGCAGGCCGTAGATGACGACGACCGCGCCGATCCAGACGACCAGTGGGTTCACCCGCGCGAACGGCCGCAGCGGCAGCATCAACGGATGGTTGTACAGCTTGGCCTCCCGCGCGGCCGCGCGCAGGTCGGCGTCGCCCGGCTGCGCGGCGGCGGCCGAGCGGAGCGAGTCGTACCCGGCGCGGGCGTCGCCGGTGAGCATCGACGCCGTGCCGTGCAGGGCTCGAGCGTTCGGGTCCTCGGGGTCGTACGACAGCGCCTCGGCGCTGTGGCGGTGCATCTCGCGGTCGTTGCCGAGCGCGAACGCGACCTGGGCGCGGGCCGCCGACACCGCCACGCTCTCCGGCGCGTGGGACGCGGCTCGCTCGACGAGTGCGCCCGCCTTCTCGGCCTGTCCGGCGGCGAGGCAGACGTGGGCGTACCCGAGCAGCAGGTCCGGGTCGTTCGGGTCGAGGCTCAGGCCCTGCAGGAACGCGGCCTCCGCTTCGGGCAGCCGGCCCTCGGAGCGCAGCGACGACCCGAGCACGTGCAGCATCGCCGGGAACGGACCGTGCTGCGCCAAGCCGTCCCGCAGTACGTCGATCGCCTCGCTGTTGCGGTCGAGCGAGTGCAGTGCCGCACCGCGGAACAGGTACGCGCGGTAGTCGACGCCGGCGTCACCGGACAGGCCCTGGAGCTCGTCGAGAACCCGTTCCGGACGGCCGATCCGCAGCCAGTGCGCGGCCATCTGCAGGCGGGACTCGCTCGGGTCGTTCACAGCACCACCGTCACCAAGTAGAGAAGCA
Source organism: Kribbella jejuensis (assembly GCF_006715085.1). Taxonomy (NCBI): domain Bacteria; kingdom Bacillati; phylum Actinomycetota; class Actinomycetes; order Propionibacteriales; family Kribbellaceae; genus Kribbella; species Kribbella jejuensis. Next base: position 861,070 of record NZ_VFMM01000003.1, read on the forward strand.
GGCCTTCGACGACGGCACCGCCGAGCGTCACCGCGATCCCCATGCCCCACAGGGACTTGTAGTCCTGGCCGCGCAACTGGAACGCCCGGTCCATGGGACGCTGCAGCCGCAGCTGCACCATGCAGCAGAGCACCGCGACCACGCGGATCCCGGCCCGGAGCCCCGACGTGACGCCTGAGTCGCCGTACAGCAGGAGGAACACGGCGATCACCACGACGAAGCCGGCGAGCCCGGTCAACAGGATCAGCCGGCGCTTGGCCGCGTCGACGCCGAGCCGGCCCGCGTTCAGGTACGCGATCACGGTGCACGCGAGCACGCCACCGAAGAACGCAACGTACGTCTGCGACATCAGCCGCCACGGCCGCGCCGACATGTCCACACCGGCACCGACCGTCGGGCGCAACAACTCGTCCGGCATCAGGCTCCTCGTGCATGGTCGGACTCGGCTCGCGCAGTGTATAGCCTGTCGGGATGAGCGAGAACTGCATCTTCTGCGGGATCGTGGCCGGAACCATCCCGTCCACCCGGGTTGCCGAGACCGATCGGGCGATCGCGTTCATGGATATCGCCCCGGCGACGCCCGGTCATCTGCTGGTGATCCCGCGCGAGCACTCCACCGATCTGCGCGAGGCGGCGCCCGAGGACCTGATCGCCGCGATGTCCCTCGCCCAGTCGATGGTCAGCCGGGTGATCGACCGCCTCGACGGCGCGACCGGCGCGAACCTGCTGAGCTGCATCGGCGCGGACGCCTGGCAGAGCGTCTTCCACACCCACCTGCACGTGATCCCGCGCTACCCCGACGACCCGATGGTGCTGCCGTGGAAGCCCGAGTCGGGCGACCTCGACGAGATCAAGGCCGTGCACGCGAAGCTCATCTAGCGACGAGCTCGTACACCGACAGCAGCTCCGGCAGCAAGACAGACCAGTCGTACTTCGGTACGGCGGCCAACCCGGCCGACCGTAGCCGCTCACGTTCGACGGGACGGCGTAGCAAGCAGAGGGCCCTGGCAGCCAGGTCTCCCGCGTCTCCCGGCGCGAACAGCTCCCCCGTCCGCCCGCCGTCCAGCACCTGCCGGAACGCGGGCAGATCGCTCGCGAGCACGGGCGCACCCGCCGCCATCGCCTCCAGCAGCACGATCCCGAAGCTCTCACCGCCGAGGTGCGGGGCGACGTACACGTCCGACCCGGCGAGCATGTCCGCGCGGGCCTCGTCGTCGATCGCCCCGAGGAACAGCACGTTCTCGCGGTAGCGCGACGGCAGCGACCGACGGGCCTCGTCGGCCTGGCCGGACCCGGCGACAAGGATCTTCAGCCGCGGGCATTCGGCGAGCAGGGCCGGTACGGCGTCCAGCAGTACGCCGAGGCCCTTGCGTGGCTCGTCCAACCGGCCGAGGAAGCTGATCGTGCCGTCCTCGCCCATCCACTCCGCGCGCGGGCTGCCCTTGAAACGGGTGGTGTAGAGGCCGTTCGGGATCACCACCGCCTCGCCGCCGATGTGCTGCACCATCATCGAGCGGGCGTTCTCGGACACCGCGATCCGCGCGTCGATCTTCTCCAGCGCCGGCCGGAGCAGGCTCGAGGCGACACTCATCGCCCGGGATCGCACCTGCCACGTGTGGAACGTCGCCACGAACGGCCCGTCCGCGGACCACAGCGCGATGATCGACGCGCTCGGCGTGGTCGGCTCGTGGACGTGGACGACGTCGAAATCCCCTTCGGCGAGCCAGCTCTTCACCCGGGCCGCCGTCCGCGGACCGAACGTCACGCGGGCGATCGACCCGTTGTACGGGACACCAACCGCGCGGCCCGAGGAGACCACGTACGACGGGATGTTGCCGGAGTCGTCGACGGGCGCCAGGACCGATACCTCATGACCGACGGCGAGCAGGGCCTCGGCGAGGTCGCGGACGTGGTTCTGTACCCCGCCGGGAGTGCCCAGCGAGTACGGGCACACCACGCCGATCCTCACGGGAAGATTGTTACTCCTCGAGAAAGATCCGCTGCAACATATGCCAATCCTGCGGGTGCTCGGCGATCCCTTGAGCGAAGGCGTCAGCGCACCGCTGAGTCATCTCGGCCGCAGTGGCCGGCTCGACGGTGTCGTGGAACGTGATCACCAGGTCGGGGCCGTCGTAGTGCAGGGTCGCGGGGATCAGCGGCGCGCCGGTCTTCAGGCTCAGCGCGGCCGGCCCGACCGGCATCCGCGACGGGCGGCCGAAGAACGTCACCGGTACGCCACGTTCGGACAGGTCGCGGTCGGCGACCAGGCAGACGAATCCACCGGCGCGCAGACGCTCCGTGAGTACGCCGGTGACGTCATGCTCGCCGCCCGTGAGCGGGAGGACCTCCATGCCGAGCTTCTTGCGGTACGCGATGAACCGGTCGAACAGCGACTCCGGCTGCAGCCGCTCGGCGACCGTCGACACCGGCATCCCGGTCAGCCCGGCCCAGGCGCCCGCGTGGTCGTAGTTCGCGAGGTGCGGCAGCGCACAGACCACACCCTGGCCGGCGGCGTACGCGTCCCGCAGCAGCTTCTCGTTGACCGTTCGGACCCGGCCGACGATCTCCTCGTCGGACCACTCCGGCAGGCGGAACGCCTCCTGCCAGTAGCGCAGGTACGACCGCAGCCCCGCGTGGGTCAGGTCGTCGAGTTCCGCGGCGGTGGCGTCCGGGCGGACGGCGGCGAGGTTGCCGCGCAGGCGCCGTACGCCTCGACCGTTGCGGGCGTAGGTTCGATCGGCCGCCTTCGTGAACAGCCACGTCACGGTCCGCTCGGGCAGCCGCCGTACCAGCATCCAGGCCAGTGCGAACGCCAGGTCGACGGCGCGCTGCCGGACACCTTCCATCAGGAGTCGAGGTCGTTCTTCGCGGGGTCGGACAGGACCTGCTTGCGGACCGAGAGCGAGCGCTGGACGACCGTGATCGTGCTCGCGGCGGCGACGTACCAGATCACCAGCTCGAGCAGGATCGGCAGGTTGAAGACGTCCGAGAAGAACGCCAGGATCAGCGTGAACACCAGCCGGTCGGCGCGCTCGGCGAGCCCGCCGCTGGCCTTCAGACCGAGGCTTTCCGCCTTGGCTCGCGCGTACGACGTGACCGCGCCCATCACCAGCGCCCACAGCGTCACCGCGGCCATCAGCGTGGAGTCGCCGGCCTGCGAGTTCGCGTAGTACATCACCAGGCCGCCGTAGATCGCGCCGTCGGCGATCCGGTCCAGTGTCGAGTCCAGGAACGAGCCCCACTTCGACGACGTCCCCGAGGTCCGGGCCATGTAGCCGTCGATCAGGTCCGAGAACACGAAGCAGGTGATCACCACGACGCCGAGCCACAGGTGACCGCCCGGGAAGAAGATCAGCGCCCCGGCGGACACCCCGATGGTGCCGACCAGCGTGACCATGTCGGCGCTCACGCCGAGCTTGAGCAGGAGAGTGGCGATCGGCGTGATCACCTTGGTCCAGAACTGCCGGAATCTGTTAAGCATGGCGACGCGATCGTAGTTCACCCGGATCACCGTTCGGTGACCGGACACCGTCTCAGCACTGAATTCACACTGCGCGCGAGCTTCTTCCGCGCGATGCTGGATCCAGTGAGGAGGTGGTGCGGATGCGTCGCAGCCTGCTGGTCGGCGCCGTCGCGACGTTGCTGGCCGCCTCCGGCTGTTCGGTCGCCCAGCGCGCCAACGGCACCGCACCGGCCCCGGTTGCTCCCGCGGCTGTCGTCCCCACCGTGATCGCTCCCCCACAGGCCGAAGGGCTCGACGGTACTTCCGGAGCACCCGGGCCACAGGTCTGTACGGCGATCACCCGCACGCTCACCGCCCGGTTCCGCGGACCGGTGACCGCGAAGCCGTACGCCTGGAACGACGGCGGACTACCCGCGATGGACCTCTGCACGCTACTGCTCGGGGACCGGCCGGTCACGATCGGCGTGAGCGCCCTGCCGGTCCAGCCCGACACGCTCAGCCGGCTGGTCGAGAATCCCGGCAGCGTCGATTCGCTCCCGGAGCTGGGGCCGGACGCGACGATCAGCGAGTCGCGGATCGTCTTCCAGGTGGCGGACCGCGCGGTACGGATCATGCCGGCCGGTGGCATCGACCGTGATCCCGCCGACGGGATCGAGCGCGCCCGGGCCGTCGCGATCGCGCTCGCCGTGCGGGCCGCCGTACCGAAGCAACTGCGACCCGCCCGGCAGGCCGACCCGACCTGCCAGCTGTCGACGGCGGCGGCAGAGCGGTTCGTCCAACTGCAGGTCCAGCTGCGGCGGGACTACCGGGTGCGCGGCGCGCTGACCTGCATCTGGGGGACGTTCGACGCAACGGTGTCGATCGTGGAGGCGTTCAACCAGTCGACGATCCCGGAGGCGGACCGGGTACCGGCACCGGTGTTCGCGCCGCTCGGACAGCCCGGGTACTACCTCCCGGACGCGGGTGAACTGGTGTTCCGCCAGGGCAAACGGGTGGTCCGGGTGACCGCGCTGACGAACCCGCCGCGGGAGGTCACGCTCGACGCCCTGACGACCATCGTCGACCCGCTGCTCCCGCTGTTCATCCGCTGAGCTACGGCCAGTTCTTCGCCAGCAGTGCGCGGGTGTCCGGCAGCAGTTGCGGAAGAACCTTGGTGTTGGCGATCACCGGCATGAAGTTCATGTCACCGGCCCAGCGCGGGACCACGTGCTGGTGCAGGTGGGCGGCAATCCCGGCGCCGGCGATCTCGCCCTGATTCATGCCGATGTTGAACCCGTGCGCCGCGGAGACGGTACGGATCGCCTGCATCGCCTGCCGGGTCAGGTCCGCGACGTCGCGGACCTCCGCGTCGGTCAGCTCGGTGTAGTCGGCCACGTGCCGGTACGGCACGACCATCAGGTGCCCGGGGTTGTACGGGTACAGGTTCAGGACGGCGTACGCCGCGTCGCCGCGGTGCACGATCAAAGCGTCGGCGTCGGGCAAGCTCGGGATCCGGCAGAACGGGCAGCCCGAGCCGGCCTCCGCACTCGTGGGCTTGTTCTCGCCCTCGATGTAGGCCATCCGGTGCGGCGTCCACAGCCGCAGGAACGGGTCCGGCACCCCGACACCGTCCTGCGGCGCCAGCTCCTGCGGCGTGTAGGGCGAGTCGGGGTGATCCGTCATACCTGCACGCGCTTCTTGACCGCGTCGACGATCTCCGCGACCGCGTCGGCGATCGGTACGCCGTTCTTCTGGGTGCCGTCGCGGTACCGGAAGGAGACCGAGCCGGCTGTCATGTCGTCGTCGCCGGCGATCAGCATGTACGGCGTCTTGGCCTTCTGGGCGTTCCGGATCTTCTTCTGCATCCGGTCGTCGGACGCGTCGACCTCGACCCGGATCCCCTGCGCCTTGAGCTGCTTGGCGACCTCGAACAGGTAGTCGACGTGCCCGTCGGTGATCGGGATGCCGATCACCTGGACCGGGGCCAGCCACGGAGGGAACGCGCCCGCGTAGTGCTCGGTGAGTACGGCGACGAACCGCTCGATCGAGCCGAACAGCGCGCGGTGGATCATCACCGGCCGCTGCCGGGAGCCGTCCGGCGCGGTGTACTCCAGCTCGAACCGCTCCGGCAGGTTGAAGTCCAGCTGGATCGTCGACATCTGCCAGGTCCGGCCGATCGCGTCCCGGGCCTGGACCGAGATCTTCGGGCCGTAGAAGGCCGCGCCGCCCGGGTCCGGGACCAGCTCGAGACCGGAGCCCTCGGCAACTTCCCGGAGCGTCTCGGTGGCCTCCTCCCAGACCTCGTCGGAGCCGACGAACTTGTCCGGGTTCTTGGTGGAGAGCTCGAGGTAGAAGTCGTCGAGACCGTAATCCGCGAGCAGGCCGAGCACGAACGTCAGGAGGTTCCGCAGCTCGTCGCGCATCTGCTCACGGGTGCAGTAGATGTGCGCGTCGTCCTGGGTGAAGCCACGCGCGCGGGTCATGCCGTGCACGACGCCGGACTTCTCCAGCCGGTACACGGTGCCGAACTCGAACAGCCGCAGCGGCAGCTCGCGGTACGACCGGCCGCGGGCCGCGAAGATCAGGTTGTGCATCGGGCAGTTCATCGGCTTCAGGTAGTAGTCCTGGCCCTGCTTGCGGATCTGCCCGTCCGCGCCGCGCTCCTCGTCGAGGTGCATGGGCGGGTACATGCCGTCGGCGTACCAGTCCAGGTGGCCCGAGGTCTCGAACAGCTGGCCCTTGGTGATGTGCGGCGAGTAGACGAACTCGTAGTCGTCCTCGATGTGCCGCTGACGGGAGTAGTCCTCCATCACCTTGCGCAGCACGCCGCCCTTGGGGTGGAAGACCGCGAGGCCGGAGCCGATCTCGTCCGGGAAGCTGAACAGGTCGAGCTCGGTGCCGAGCTTGCGGTGGTCGCGCTTGGCGGCCTCCTCCAGGCGGGTCAGGTACGCCTTCAGCTCGTCCCTGGACTCCCACGCGGTGCCGTAGATGCGCTGGAGCTGCGGGTTCTTCTCGCTGCCGCGCCAGTACGCCGCCGCCGTCCGCATCAGCTTGAAGTTGCCGAGGTACCCCGTGGCTGGCACGTGCGGGCCGCGGCACAGGTCCTTCCAGGCGACCGAGTCGTCACGCCGTACGTTGTCGTAGATGGTCAGCTCGCCGCCGCCGACCTCGACGCTCGCACCCTCGGCCGCGTCCGCCGCGGAGCCCTTGATGCCGATCAGCTCGAGCTTGTACGGCTCGTCCTTGAGCTCTTCGCGCGCGTCCTCGTCGGTGACCACCCGGCGGCTGAACCGCTGCCGCTCCTTGATGATCTGCTGCATCTTCTTCTCGAGCTTGGTCAGGTCCTCCGGCGTGAACGGCGTCTCGACGTCGAAGTCGTAGTAGAACCCGTTCTCCACCGGCGGGCCGATGCCGAGCTTCGCCTCCGGGAACAGCTCCTGCACGGCCTGGGCGAGGACGTGCGCGGTCGAGTGCCGGATGATCGCGCGGCCGTCCTCGGACGCCGCCTTGACCGGCTCGATCTGGTCGCCGTCCTGGACCACGCGGGACAGGTCCCGCAGTTCACCGTTGACGCGGGCGGCGATGGCGGAGCGGTCCTGGCCGAAGATCCCGGCGAACAGCTCCCCGATCGTCGTCGTCTCGCTGACGCTGCGCTCGGCCTCGCCTTCGACGCCGATCAGGTGGATCTTGACTTCGGGCACGTTCGCTCCTTCGTTCACGAGCAGATGGTATCGACAACGAAAGTAGGGGGTCGGACCAGCCGGTGGTCAGATGTGCCGGACCGCCGCGATTTCTAGGTTCGTGGGTATGAGCGAGCGAAGCGAGGTCATCATCCAACACAGCGTGACTTGTGCCTCATCCGCGCCCGGAGCGAAGCGAGGACGTGGATGAGTTCCGCGATCCTGCACTTCGCCGGTGAACTGATGTCTTCGTGGTGGATCTACCTCGCGCTGTGGGGTTTCGCCGCGCTGGACGGGTTCTTCCCCGCGATCCCGAGCGAGACCCTGGTGGTGACAGCCGGCGTCTTCGCCGCCTCCACGGGCGAACCGAACCTGTACCTGATCATCGCGGTGGCGGCGCTGGGTGCATTCCTGGGCGACCACGTGTCCTACTTGCTGGGCCGTGGCGCCGGCGGCCGGCTGCTGGACCGAGTGAAACCGGGCACTCGCCGGGCTGCTGCGGTGCTCTGGGCTCGCAATGCGTTGGAGGAACGCGGAGAACTTGTCCTCGTCGTGGCCCGCTACATCCCGGGGGGCCGCACAGCGATCACCCTGACGATGGGTTCGGTCCGCTACCCACTGCGCCGCTTCACACCGTTCGCCGGGTTGGCCGCGATCAGCTGGGGTCTGTACTGCACGCTGGTCGGCTACATCGGCGGCAAGGCCTTCGAGGACAACCCGCTCAAGGGGGTTGTCCTCGGGATCGGCCTCGCGCTGGCGGTCACGCTGATCGTCGAGCTGGTCCGCCACCGCCTGCGGCGCAGGTCTCAACCTCAGGTCAAGCCTCAGGTCAACCCTCAGCTCGAGCCGGAGGTCAGCGTGGAGTATTCAGAGCGATCGTGATCTGCTCGGAGACCTTCGCGGCCAACTCCAGGGCGGCGCGGCGGGTGGCCGGCTGCAGGGCGGAGTGGTCGAGCGGCCCCTCGGCGGCGATGTGCATGTCGGTCGGGATGTCGATGACCGCGGCCGCCCGCGACTCGAAGTACGGCCGGAGCTGCTTCTCGACGTCCTTGTTCACGTCGCCGGGACCGTTCGAGACCGCGATCACCGCGCGGCGGATCAGCCGCTGCGCCTCGGGGCCCTGGTTGTCGAGCTCCTCCAGCATCTGTACGGCGGCCGCGCAGGACAGGCTCTTCCACTTGATCGGGATGACGAGGGCGTCGGCCGCCTTCATCGCCTCGCGCCAGTTGCTGGAGCCCTCGTTGTTCCCGGTGTCGATAACGAGCACCTTGTAGAACCTGCTCAGCAGGCGGTGGATCTGGTCGAAGTCCTTCGCCTCGATCTGCGCGTACGTCGTGGTCGCGGATGTCAGTACGTCGTACTGCCCGGCGACCTGGTGCCGCAGGTAGGCCGCGACGTCACCGAGCCGGGCGTCCGGCTGGGTCAGCATCGGCATCGCCTGCAGCATGTCCGTGACCGTGGACCGGCTGTTGGTGTCGTGCGTACGCAGGTGCATGTTGCCGCGTAGCTCGTTGTTGTCCCACGCGACCACACCGCCACCCCGGGCCTGGCCGAGCGCGCCGGACAGCAGCAGGGTGGTCGGCGTCTTGCCGGAGCCGCCCTTCGGGTTCGCGACGACGATCGTCACCGGACGGCGGAAGGCCGTCGCCGCGGTCGCGCGGGCGAGCCGCTCGGAGCGTTCTTGCGTACCGGGGCGGAGCCTCAGCACACTCCGGACACCGCGCTCGGCGGGGGCTTCGCGCGGCAGCGGCAGGGCCTGGATCAGATCGTCGGTGCGGAAGGACAGGTTCTGCTGCGGAGCCTGCTGGCCGGGGATGCCCTGCGGGAAGAAGTGCTGCGCGGCCGGGGAAAGGGGCTGACCCTGTGGCAGTTGCCCCGGGGCCTGGCTCGGCTGGCCGTGCTGGAACTGTCCCGGCTGTCCGGGCTGACCCGCCTGCGGCTGGGCAGGCGGCGTGGGGGGCTCTTGGCTCTGGAAGGAGGAGCCACCGAAGACCGGGGTGTCCTCTGACTTCTGGGGCTCGTCCTCGTCGTCCTCTGCCTCTGGCTGGCTCCAGGAGGAGGCCGCGGAATCAGGCACCGGCTGCGTCCAGGACGGCGTGGGCTGGCCGGCCTGCGGCTGCGTCCACGGCGCAGGCTGGTCGACCGGCTTGGCGGCCCACGAGTCGGCCGGGAAGTCCTGGGACAGCGCGCCCACCGGCTGGTCGACCGGCTGGTCAGCGTCCTCGGTCTTCTCCTCGACGGCCTCGTTGTCGTCCGGCTGGGTCCAGGAGGGGGTCGGCTGCCACATTCTCCGGACCTCGGCCGCCGCCGCTTCCCGGTCCTTGTGCTGTCCGGAGTTGTGCGAGTCGGTCACGACCTGGATCCCCGATTCTGTCAGAGGGGGCGGGTGGGCCCCTGGAGCTTGCTGGGTGTCCCGGAGGTGAGGTCTCCGGGAGGCTCCACTATCCCATGACCGGGTGTCCTCACAACGTCACCACCCGGAGCGTCAGCTGACGAGACCCGCCTCGTAGGCCACGATCGCGGCCTGGACCCGATTCTTCACGCCGAGACGTTGCAGGATCGCGCTCACATACGCCTTGACAGTGCCCTCGACCAGGTAGAGCCGCGCAGCGATCTCTGCGTTCGACAGGCCGGCGCCGACCAGACCGAGGACGTCCAGCTCGCGCGGAGTCAGTACGGCGACCTGCTCCTTGGCGGCCGCCGTACGCGCCATCGCTCCGCCGCCCGCGCCGGCGCTCAGCTCCGCGATCACGCGCTGCGCGACCTTCGGGGACAGGTACGCGGCTCCGTCGGCGACCGCCTTCAGCCCCGCGATCAGCTCACGCGGATCGCCCGACTTCAGCAGGAACCCGCTGGCGCCGTCGCCGAGCGCGCGGGCGATGTACGCGTCCTCGGAGAACGTCGTGAGTACGACGACCGCCGTCTCCGGCACGGTCCGCCGGATCTCCACACCTGCCGCGAGCCCGTCCATCCGGGGCATTCGGATGTCGAGGACGGCGACGTCCGGGCGGTGCCGGCGTACCGCTTCCACCGCCTCGACGCCGTCGGCCGCCTCGGCCACGACCTCGATCTCGTCGTCGGTGCCGAGGATCGCGCGGACACCGGCCCGCACCATCGCCTCGTCGTCGGCGAGCATCACCCTGATCATCGATTGCCTTCCGGGGTCGGTGGGACAGAGCCGCTCTGTACGACGGTCTTGGCGACCAGTGCGCCGTTCGCGAAACACAGGCGGTACACGTAGTTGCTGGTGAACGGAGGCGCCGGCCGGTAGTAGTGGCAGGACCAGCCGGCGGGCGGGGTGTAGCCCTCTGCGGGCGCGTCGATCATCTGCATCCGTGGGAGCACCTTGGCCACCTCCTCCTCCGGCTGGCCGATGCTGATCCGGTCGTACTCCGCGGGTCTCAAGATCGCGCTGTAGCCGGCCAGGAGGTAGTAGCCGAGGGCAACCGCGCCGATGAGGCCACCTAGTAGTACCGGGGCGGCGATCGCGGTGATCAGCCCGCGCCGAGCGCTGCGCCGTACGGTTGCTCGCTCCGCTGCGGCGGTGAGTGGCTCAGGGCGGCCGCCGGCACAGGGCATCGTCGCAGTGACCTGGAAACCACCGTCTGGTCGTGGCGCAGCTGACAGCGATCCGCCCGCCAGACGGACTCGTTCCCTGAGCCCGTCGAGTCCACGGCCTCCTGACGGGGCAAGGACTGGCTTGGTGGCTCCTGTGTCGTTGATGTCCACGTAGACGTGGTTGTTGCGCTTCGTGATGCTGACGGTGACGGTCGCGCCTGGCGCATGTTTGCTGGCGTTGGTCAGGGACTCCTGGACCACGCGGTGTACCGCCCGGTCCACCATGGGCGCCAGTGCGTCGTCTACGCGCTCTGTCAGCTGCACGGACAGGCCGGAGGCTGCGGCTCGGTCCACCAGCGCTCGCACTGTTTCGTCATGCGGTCTCGTGGATGCCTCTTGGTCACGCAGTACGCCGACGATCTCGCCGAGTCGCTCCGTGGCCGTGGCTGCTGACTCTCTCAGCTCCCCTGCCGCCCGACGATGCTGCTCGGGCAAGGACGGGTCCAGCTCGAGGGCTGCCGCTCGTAGTGCGATGAGACTGAGCTCGTGGCCCACGGAGTCGTGCATGTCCTCGGCGATCCGGGAGCGCTCGCGGAGACGTTCCTGGTCGATCTCCAGTTGCAAGCGCTCTGCCCGGTCCCAGCCTGCAGTTGCCAGGAGCACCTGCTGTGCACGGTATCGACCGATGAGCCAGGGCAGCACGACGACCAGTAGTGACGAGAGAAGCGTTATGAGCCACGTCAGGATCGCTTCGGATGCCAGGAGCTGTGTCAGGGCGAGTACGAACATGCCTAGCAAGGACAGGGTGCACAGGAGAACGAAGTGCTTGAGCTGGGTCTCTCTGCGGCCGGCCAGGTAACTCAGCAAGCTCACGGCTGGTATCAGTGCGATCTGCACGCCGTTCTACGTACCGAGCGCGAAGGCGAGGACCAGGATCTCTGTCCACGAGATCAGGGCGAGCGCGGCCAACGGCCACTTGCGACGGCTGGCGATGGCCAGGGCGAGTACGGCGATGCAGAGGGCGCGGTACCAGTACGGGTCGTTGCGGGCGCCGCTCTCACCGAGCACGAGGAAGCTCAGCGCGGCCCACAGACCTACATCCCCCAGGAGCCGCCACTTCATGGCGTAGACGCTACACAGTCGCGGCGCCGCCGCCGTACTGCCGAAAGTCAGGTCTGCTCGGCGTCGATCAGCTCGAACGGTACGTAGGTCAGGTTCGGCACCTGCTCACCGCGCAGCTGGGCGAGCAGCAGGTCGACAGCTTGGTGGCCCATCTCCAGCTCGTTCTGCCGGACGTGCAGGTACGGCGGTCCGCCGATCGAGTCGCCCGGGGAGTCGAAGCACGCCACCACGCGGTCACCGCCCAGCGCTCTGTCGACCATCCGGGCCAGGTTGTATTCGCAGGCGACGTACGCCGTCACCTCAGGCGTCCGGTCGCGGAAAGCGCGGATCACGTCCATCTCCGCGTGCACGCTCTCCGGCGTCGTCGAACCGGGAATGGTGCTGCGCAGATCGATCAGCTCGTGCGGCCGGCCACGATGTCCCTGGCCGACGAAGGCGGAACGGAAACCTTCCAGGCGGTCCTCGATCGAGGACGTGTTCACGGGTGGGGGCGACACGAACGCGATGTGTTCGTGGCCCTGGTCGAGCAGCCGCGCGGTGAGCGCCCGCGCGGCAGCCACGTTGTCGGTGAGTACCGCGGCCACCGGGATGCCGGACAGGTGGCGGTCGACCAGTACGACGGGGAATCCGTCGAGCACCTGCCGCAGCAGGCTGGCGTTGTAGAAGTCGCCGTACACCGGGAAGACGATCAGGCCGTCCATCGTCGCCACCAGCGAGTCGACGGCCTTCTCCTCGTCGGTCTGGCGGCCGTGCGTACGCCGTACCACCAGCTGGACGCCATACTCCGTGCAACGTTCCTCGATGGCGTTCAGCAGGTCGAGCCCGAACGCCTCGGACATGCTCGGAACGATCAGCGCGATCGAGCGCGCCTCCCGGCGCGGCGTGTGGCGGAGCGGGACGGTGAGGTCGGCCAGATCAGGCAGCCGCCGTACGACGAAGGTGCCCTTGCCGCGGACACGCTCCACCAGGCCGGCTTCCCGCAGTACCTCGAGGGCGCGCTTGGACGTGATCCGGCTGACCCCGAACTCGGCCGCCAGCTCCATCTCGGACGGCACCCGGTCCCCCGGCCGCAACGCACCCCGCCGGAGCTGCTCCAGCACGTGAGCACAAATCCGCTCGTACAGCAGCGCCACAGCCCGTCCTCTCCACAACTCCCCGCTTGTCATATCAAATCATCCCCGGACACGTGCCGGACCGGCTGGTAGGCCCGATATCCGGGAACTGTCGGCGGCGGGTGGCAGGGTGACGGGCATGGACATCAGCGGAAGGACAGCAGTCGTCACCGGTGCCGCCGTGGGCATCGGGCGCGCCATCGCCGTCCGCCTCGCGGAGGCGGGTGCCTCGGTGGTGGTCGCGGACCTCGATGCCGCCGGCGGTAAGGAAACCTGCCGGCTGATCGGGCCGACCGCCCGGTTCGTCGAGGTGGACATGCGCGACGACGACGCCGTCCGCGACCTGATGGCATGTCAACCGCAGATCCTGGTCAACAACGCGGGCGGCGGCGCGGTCCTCAAGCCGTGCTTCCCGGACGCTCCAGTTGCTCGCTGGACGGCCTCGCTGGAGGTGAACCTCAGGGCGCCGATGCTGACGACCCAACTCGCGCTGCCCGGTATGCAGGCGGCGGGTGGCGGTGCGGTGATCAACGTCGGATCGACCGCGGGGCTGGGGTTCGAGCCACATGTGTCGCCGGAGTACAGCGCGGCCAAGGCAGCGCTGATCCGGTTGACCGCGACGCTGGCGCCGCTGCACGCGAGTCACGGGGTGCGGGTGAACTGTGTCGTCCCGGACTGGGTCGCGACACCTCGCGGACTGCGCGAACGCGACGCACTGCCGGCCGCCGAGCGTGGTCCTGAGTTGGTGCCGCTTTCGGCAGTGACAGATGCCGTCGTCGACTTCGTTTCGGACGAGACAGCCGCCGGTCGCGTGCTGCTCCTGGACCGCGGGCAGCAACCCCGCTTCCTGGACTAGTTGTGGGCCCCTCCGACTGGCACGATTCCGGCATGACCCGCCCTCCGGTGCCCGCCTTCGCGGCGCGGCCAGTGTTGATGGTTGCGTTGAGCGTCGGCGTGGTGCTGACCGCGCTGTCCGGGCGGTACGGGTACCACCGCGACGAGCTGTACTTCATGGTCGCGGGGCGGCACCTGAGTTGGGGGTACGTCGACCAGCCGCCGCTGACGCCGTTCATCGCGCGGGTGTCGACCGCGGTGTTCGGTGACACCGTGATGGGGCTGCGGGTGCTGTCGACGGTGAGCACTGTCGTGACGATCGTGGTGATCGCCCTGCTGGCCCGCGAATTCGGCAGCGCGCGGCGCGGGCAGGTCCTCGCGGCGATCTGCGCGGCGGTGTCAGGGTTCGTTCTCGGGGTCGGGCACATGGTGTCGACAGCGACGTACGACCTGCTGGCCTGGATGTTGATCGGGCTGTTCGCGGTGAAGCTGCTGCGGACCCGCGACGGACGTTGGTGGCTGGCGCTCGGGCTGACGGCCGGGATCGCGTTGGAGAACAAGTACCTCGTGGTGCTGCCGATCGGCGCGCTGCTGGTCTCGTTGCTGATCGTCGGGCCGCGGAGCGTGCTGCGGTCGTGGTGGGTGCTCGCGGGTATTGCCGTGGCAGGTCTGATCGCCTTGCCGAACGTCGTGTGGCAGTTCCAGCACGACTGGCCGCAACTCAAGGTCGCGGGCGGGATCAGTTCGGACGACGGCACCGAGAACCGGATCATGTTCGTACCGCTGCAGATCCTGCAGTTGTCGCCGTTCCTGGTTCCGTTCTGGATCGCGGGGTTCCGCCGGATGTGGCGGTCGTGGGCGCGGCCCGTTGCGCTGGCGTACCCGGTGCTGTGCATCGTCGTACTCGCGGTCGGCGGGAAGTCGTACTACGCGCTGCCGCTGCTGCTCGTCCTGGTCGCGGCCGGAGGCGAGCCGATGCTCAACTGGGTCGACCGGCGCCGTGGGTCCGCGATCGTCGTACTGGTTCTGACCGCGCTGACGTCGGCCGTCTTCACGTTGCCGGTGCTGCCGGCGTCCGCGGTCGACCTGGTCATCCCGGTGAACAAGGAGCAGGGCGAGCAGATCGGCTGGCCCGCCTTCACCGACGCGGTGGCGGCCGCGTGGCAACACGTTCCCGCGGATCAGCGCTCGACGGCGACGATCTTCGCCGGCAACTACGGGGAAGCCGGTGCGCTCCTCCGGTACGGGCCTGCGCGCGGGCTGCCGTCGCCGTACTCGCCGCACATGAGCTTCTACGAGTGGGCACGACCGCCGGACACGAACACCGGCCCGGTCCTGCTCATCGAACTGGAGCGGACCCCGATCTACGAGTCACACTTCCGCGACTGCAACCAGGTCGGCACGATCAACAGCATCGTCTCGAACGACGAAGACGGCACCGCCCTAGTCCTGTGCGCAGCCCCCGCCGAACCCTGGTCCACCCTCTGGCCAAAGGTCCGCCAGTACTACTGACGCGCCCGACCCACCGGATCTCCCGTCCGTCCCGCAGCCCCTCCGCAACGACCGGACCGCCCGCCGCCGGCCCGCCGCCGTAGGCCGCCGTGGCGCTCGGTGTTACCGGCCATCCGCCCGGCGCGTTACGCGATCAAACGGTCTCCCGCCGACCGACGCCAACTGATAGGACCCGTTGCCTTGTGCAACCAGTTGACCCTGGACGCCACGCTGCCGACCGCCTACACGACCGACGGCCCGGAGTTCGGCTGGCACCGCTCCTCCCCCGCCCGGCAAAGCCGAGTGGCACTACGCCTGGACTGCAGGGACACCTGGCACCGCTCCTCCCCCGGCCACCGCCTACCCACCCAGGCCGCACCTGCACCGCAGCGACACCTGCCTACCGATACGGCCCGCTGGACGAGATCGCGTAGTACGCCGGTCGCACCCGACCTTCGCGATCGAGGAGCTGAACTTCCGGATGGCACAATCCATCACGGTCTGAGCGCAAGCTTCCCGACTGTTACGCCCGCCTCGAGCTCAGCGAGCACCTTCGGACCGTCGGCCAGGTCGTACACGGTCGGCGTCCCAGGCGGGTACACACCGACCTCGATCAGCCGCCGCAGCTCACCCATCGTCTCGGCGAACAACGCCGGCGCCTCGCGCATCGTCGTCGGCAGGTGCTGACCGATCACCTGCACCGGATGCTTGAAGTTCAACTCGAGGTTGCTGACCACGGCCTCCCCACCAGCGGCCCCGATGACGATCACCTTTCCGGTCACCCGCCGCGCCAGCTCGACACTCCGGCGGAACATCTCGCCACCCACAGACTCGAGTACGACATCCACACCCCGCCCACCCGTCAGCCGCAGCACCTGCTGCGTGAAGTCGGCGTCGCGGTAGTGGATCACATGATCCGCCCCAAGCCGCCGTACCACCTCATGCTTGCCTACGGACGCCGTACCAATGACCGTCGCCCCGTAGTACTTGGCAATCCGCACCGCGGCCTGCCCCACCCCACCGGCCGCCGCATGCACCAACACAAAGTCCCGCGCCTTGACCCGCCCCAACCCCCACAACGAAACCAGCGCAGTAGCCCAGTTCAGAACCAGCCCCAACGCCTCCTCGTCCCTCCACCCGTCCGGCACCCGCACAACCTCATCCGCGCGCATCACCACAAACTCAGCAAACGCACCGGCCCCCGTCCCCACCACCCGCTCCCCAACCCAGCCCGCATCCACCCCATCCCCCACAGCAACCACTTCCCCCACAGCCTCAAACCCAGCCAAATAAGGCACCCGAGGCCCACCCTCATACGTTCCCCGCGCCTGCATCACATCCGCAAAATTCACCCCCGCCACCCCAACCCGCACCAACACTTCCCCCACCCCCACAGACGGCACCCCAACCTCAACCACCCGCAACCCGGCAGCCCCCGTCAACTCCACCTGCTCCAACCCCCGCACAACCCACCCCTTCCCCACACCAACAGTTCGACCCCAACCATACATCTGTTCGCCCTCCATCAAACACAACCTCGGACCACCGCCACCCGACCACCGACACCGCACCCTCGACGCCGCACCCTCGACGCCGCACCCTCGACGCCGCACCCTCGACGCCGCACCCCTACCCCGACCCAGCGAACGCGATCCGCGCGTGCCACCCGACCAATCGCCCACCTAGCCACTCCCCGACCAACCCACGCACGGCCAACAACCGCACGCCCGGCCACAACCCGAGCCCACCCGGTGACGCGAGGATCAATTGCCCCCGGCGAGTGAGCCGACCAGAATCAGCCGGCAACTGATCCCTGCGGCCAGACGCCTGTCGCAATCGGCGGCGATCACCCGTCAGCCCCAGTCGAGCACCGCCCGAAGCGACATGTTCCCGGGCAGAACACCAGCCCGGACGGTGCACCAGTCGACCACCACCACGGCGCTGGCAGGTGAGCCGTCCGCCCAACCGAAGCCCGGCCGGTAAGCCGAGCGGTCAACCGGCACCCGGCAGATCAACCGACCGGCCAACCTGCGCCAGGAGCCGAGCGGCCAACCCGGGCCCGGCAGATGAGTCGACGGGCCTCCCGGGCCTGGCGCGTGTGTTGACCAATCGGCCCAGGCCTCACAGGTGAGCCGCAGGCCAACCCGAGCCCGGTGAGCTGACTGGCCAACCGCGGCGGGCCGACCGCCCGACCCGAGCCCGGCCGGGTGAGCCGACCGGCCAACCCGGGCAAGGCCGATGAGCAAAGGCCCGACTCAACCCCGGCAGATGGCTGACCCATGCCTGGGTGAGCTGACCGGCCGACCCACGGCTGGTGGGCCGATCGGCCCGAGCCCGGCAGCTGAGCCGACCCGAGCCCGGTGGCTGACCGCCGAACCCGCGCGTGCCGGGTGAGCCGACCGGGCAACCCAAGCCCGGCAGGCGAGCTAATTGCCCAACCCCACGCCCGGCAAGTGAGTAGACCGCCCAACCCGCGCAACGAGCCGAGCGAAGCGACGGCGCAAGGGGGTGCGGGTGGCGAAGCTCCCCGCGACGCGGCAAGCGAAGCGTAGCTGCAGAAATGGCGAGGGCGACGTGGTCGGCGCACTTGGTGCGCGACGCACGTCGCCCTCGTTCGGGTGGACGATACTGGGATCGAACCAGTGACCTCTTCCGTGTCAGGGAAGCGCGCTACCGCTGCGCCAATCGTCCGTCCGGAACACTCAACCACGTGAGGTTCCCGAGGTGGAGACGGGATTCGAACCCGTGTACACGGCTTTGCAGGCCGTTGCCTCGCCTCTCGGCCACTCCACCACTGAGGCTGTTCGACATCTGAGGACGGTGGCCTGCCGAACCCTCTCCGAGCGGACGACCGGGTTCGAACCGGCGACCTCAACCTTGGCAAGGTTGCGCTCTACCAACTGAGCTACGTCCGCATTGCGCCCGGGTTTTCATGTCCCCCGGCGCGAGAAGAACATTAGCCCATCTCCGCCCGAGTTCAAAAACGGGGGTCCCCGGTACGTCGACGTACCGTCATCAACCGGTCACCTCGGACGGCCCGCGCGAGGCCGGATCGCCTGCGCACTAAGGTGTTCCCGGAAGGAGCACCACATGCGTATCTGGCTCAACGGCGCCCTGCTGGACGGCGCGGCGACGGTCTCGCCGCTGGACCATGGGCTGACCACGGGTGACGGCGTCTTCGAGACGATCAAGATCGAGAACGGTCAGCCGTTCGCGGTACGCCGGCACCTTGACCGGCTGGTCCGTTCGGCGGTCGGGCTCGGCCTGCCGGCGCCGGACGTCGCCGCGATCGAGGACGGCATCGCGACGATCGTCGCGGCGGATCCGGCGATCCCGTTCGGCCGGCTGCGGATCACGTACACCGGCGGCGTGTCGCCCCTCTCCTCCGACCGCGGCACGGACGGCCCGACGATCGTCGTCGCGACGCAGGAGATCAAGCGACCGTCCCCGACGTCCGCGATCGTCACGGTCCCGTGGGTCCGCAACGAACGCAGCGCGGTCGCCGGCCTGAAGACGACGTCGTACGCCGAGAACGTCCGCGCGCTCGCCTACGCCAAGGAGCGTGGCGGCAGCGAAGCGATCTTCGCCAACACCGTCGGCCAACTGTGCGAGGGCACGGGCTCGAACATCTTCTGCGTGTACGACGGTGAACTGGTCACGCCAACACTCGAGTCAGGCGCACTGGCCGGGGTAACGCGCGCGCTGGTACTGGAATGGTTCGGCGGCAGCGAACGCGACGTACCGCTGGAGCACCTCTACGAAGCCGAGGAGATCTTCCTCACATCCACCACCCGCGACATCCAAGCCATCCACCGCGTAGACACCCGCACCCTCCCAGCCCCCGGCACGATCACCACCCAGGTAACCAAAATCTTCACCGAACACTCCGCCCAGAACCCCAACCCCTAAGACCCGGACCCCACCCCATTTCGGGAGCCGCCCGGACCTCAGCCACTCACCAACGAACCCGGAGGCGAGCAGCCCACCCGCCCCACACGCGGACGACAGCCCTCCACTCCCCGCGCCCGACACCTCCACACAACCTTGATGAGTGCCCCACGTCCGCCCGACCTCGGAAGCCCACCCGCCCGGGCCGCGCCCCACACCACCCACACCACCCACACCACCCGGCACAACCATCACCCCAGGCCCGCCTGGCACGCCCATACGCCACCTACGGGTGAACCGGCGACTCTTCGCGGGCAGATGCTCATCTGCCCGGATCGCCACGCCACCACAATCGCGTTCTCCGGGCAGCCATCCGTGACGCATCGCCGGACCGCACCGGTTGTGATGGCGTGGAGAACCGCACCGACCCTCGCCGGGCGTCGCCCGAGGAGCAACTCCCACGCAGCTCCCACCGCCCCGGCCCGGCGCGCGAAGGTCGCGCCGACGGCGCGGCACGCTTGCCATCGGCGGATGCGGAGCGCCAGGCCACCACGATCGCGCCTCGCGGACACGCGCACGCGGGGCGCAGGCAGGCGCACGCGGGGCGCGGGCGGGCTGGGGCGAGTGTGGTGGCCTGCGGGTTCGCGCCGGCTGGTGGCCGAGAGTTCGGGTGGTTACTCGCCGGAGGCTTTGCGGCGTTCTCGGTAGGCGGCTACGTGGAGGCGGTTGCCGCAGGTGCGGGCGTCGCAGTAGCGCTTGGAGCGGTTGCGGGACAGGTCGATCAGGGCGTCGTCGCAGTCCGGCGCCTCGCAGCGGCGGAGGCGTTCGCGCTCGCCCGCCGAGATGACCTGGGCCAGCGCGATCCCGCACTCCACCGTGATCCGGCAGGCCAGCGACGCGCCCGCCCTCGAATAGTGGATGTGCCACGGATGCCCGTCGTGGTTGGTCAGCCGCGGAGTCGACGTACCGCGGGCGATGATCGCGTTGATCATCGTCGCCGCCTCCGCGTCGGAGTCGGTCGTGAACACGGGCGCGAACAGCGGCCGCAGGTCGCGGACCTCGGCCAGGTCCTTGTCCGACAGCGAGTCGACCGCGCTGAACTCCCGTTCCTGGACGAACTTCTCCAGTTCCTCGAGGGTCTCGAGCGAATCGACCTGGCTGTTCGGTCCGGGCATGGTGTTGACGAGCCGGACCAGCGTCCCGAGCGCCTGCTCGGTGTCGTGCGAGAAAGTCACAATCACGTCTCCAACGCGACGGGGTCTCCGTCCTGCAGCAAGAGTAGCCCGGCCCGATTAGATCGTCGCTTCATCATGCGCTATGGTTTCACCCGCAACACCCCAACAGAAACACCAGCACCACGCTGGGCGATTGGCGCAGTGGTAGCGCGCTTCGTTCACACCGAAGAGGTCACTGGTTCGAACCCAGTATCGCCCACGACTGTTTACAGGCGACGTGTGTCGCGCACTTAGGTGCGCTGACCGCGTCGCCCTTGTCATTTCTGCGGCCCGCCCGCTCGCGGGTGTTGGGTTGGGCGGTTGGTTTCGGGGGCGGGGTGCGGCGCCGCGCGCTCGCGGGTGTGGGGTTCGGGGGCAGGGTGCGGGGCTGGGTGGAGGTGGCGGGTGTGGGGGGTGGGGCGAGCGGGAAAATGCGGGGGCTGAGGGGCTGACGGGGCGGGGGGTGGGTGCCAGAGTGGGGCGAGGTGTTGTTCGTGGACTCTGGAGGCGCCATGTCCGGCTCTCGTTCGTCTTCGTCTTCTTCGGGGTTTTCGGCTCGGTCCAGTCGGCGGGTGTTCTTGGCCGGGTCGGGAGCTGTGGCTGCTGGTGCGGTTGGGGCGGCGTTGGTCGGGGGGCCGGTCGAAGCGGCCGGCGGGGCCCAGACGCTGGAGGCGGTGACGTTCGACCAGGACTTGCGGCGGTTACTGCGGCAGGTTGATCCGCAGCGGATCGGGGCGACCATTCAACGGTTGACCGAGTTCGGCACCAGGCACACCTTGTCCAGTCAGACCGACCCGGTGCGGGGTATCGGGGCGGCCACGGACTGGGTCGCGGCGCAGATGAATGCGATTGCCGCGACCTCGGGCGGCAGAATGACGGTGCAGCGGCAGTCGTTCGTTCAGCCGGTGTCGAGTCGGATCCCGATCCCGACCCAGATCACCAACGTCATCGCCACGTTGCGCGGGACCGCGTCGCCCGAGCGGTTTTATGTCGTCACCGGGCACCTCGACTCACGAGTGACCGACGTCATGGACTTCACCAGCGATGCGCCGGGGGCCGACGACGACGCGTCCGGTGTTGCGTGTGTGCTCGAGCTCGCCCGGGTGTTCGCGGCCCATCAGTTCCCCGGCACGATCGTCTTCGCCGCGGTCTCCGGCGAGGAGCAGGGGCTGTACGGGTCCAGCTTCATGGCGCAGCAGATGGCGGCCGCCGGCAACGACGTACAGGGCATGTTCAGCAACGACATCGTCGGGGCCAGCCACTCCTTCGACGGGCACAAACCCGACCCGTTCACGGTGCGGATGTTCCTCGAAGGCGTCCCGACCAACGTCACGGCGGCCCAGATCTCGCTGCTGCAGTCGACCGGCGGCGAGAACGACAGCCAGTCGCGTCAGCTCGGCCGTTTCGTTCGCTCGGTGGCGCCGTACAGCCTGACCGGCATGAACGTGAGGCTGATCTGGCGGCGGGACCGGTACCTGCGTGGCAGCGACCACCTGTCCTTCCAGGGCCAGGGATACCCGGCCGCCCGATTCACCGAGCCGCGGGAGAACTTCAACCACGAGCACCAGGACGTCCGGGTGCAGGACGGCGTACAGCTCGGCGACCTGATCGAGTTCGTGGACTTCGACTACATCGCCCGGGTGACCAGAGTGAACGCGGCTGCACTCTGGGCCCTGGCCACGAATCCCGGTACGCCGAAGAACGCCCAGATCCACACGACTCCGCCCGGCACATTCTCCGGTACCAACCTCACAACGCTGTCGTGGAACGCCAACCCCGAACCGGACCTGGCGGGGTACGAGGTGGTGTTGCGGGAGACCACGGAGCCCGATTGGACCAGTGCGATTCCGGTCGGAAACGTCACCACGGCGACGCTCGACATCTCCAAGGACAACGTGCAGATGGGCATCCGCGCGGTCGATCAGAACGGCAATCGGAGCCCGGCCGCATACCCACGCCCGGTGGCCTAACCGCCACCATCCAAGACCCGCCCGCCAGAACCAGCGAGCCCCCATTCGTAGGCCTGGATCACCACCTGGACCCGGTCGCGTACGCCGATCTTCTGCAGGATGCGCGCTACGTGGGTCTTGGTGGTGGCCTCGCTGATCACGAGGTGCGCGCAGATCTCGGTGTTGGACCGGCCCTTCACCAGGAGGTCGAAGACCTCGCGTTCGCGGGCGGTCAGGGACCGCAGCCGCAGGCTGCCCTCGCGGGAGGCTGAGCGCGGCGCGCGGACGAACTCCTCCACGACGGACCGCGTGACCGCGGGCGCGAGGATCGAATCGCCGGCCGCGATGATCCGAACCGCAGCCAGGAGTTCGGCGGCCGGCGCGTCCTTGAGCATGAAACCGCTGGCACCGGAGCGCAGCGCCTCGAACACGTAGTCGTCGAGGCCGAACGTGGTCAGGATCAGCACCCGGGTCGCCGTACCGGACGACGTGATCAGCCGGGTCGCCGAGATGCCGTCGAGGATCGGCATCCGGATGTCCATCAGTACGACGTCCGGCCGCAACCGCGCCGCCAGCGCCGCCGCCTCGGAACCGTTGCCTGCTTCACCGACGACGTCGAACCCCTCCTCGTCCGCGATGAGTTTGTGCAGTCCGGCGCGCAGCAGCACCTGGTCGTCGGCGATCAGTACGCGGATCATCAGCCGTCCCCGACCGGGATCTCGGCCGAGACCGCGAACCCGCGCCGCGGTGGCGGTACCGGTCCGTGCGTCAGGCGTCCTCCACAGCTCTCGATCCGCTCGGCGAGCCCTTTGAGTCCGTGACCGCCGGGCAGCGACGCGTCACCGTCGCCGAGCCCGTCGTCCGCCACGGACACCGCCAGCGTGCGCTCGCCGTAGTGGACCGAAACCGTGGCTTGCGCGGGCCCCGCGTGTTTCAGCGCGTTCGTCAAAGCCTCCTGAACGGTGCGGTAGGCGGCGAGCTGCACCATCAGCGGCAGCGGCCGAACCCGCCCGGTGACGCCGTACCCGACGGAAAGACCCGCGGACGTGACCTGCTGGACGAGCAACGGGATGTCCTCGATCCCCGGCTGCGGTTCGAGCGATCCGGTCCCGTCCGAGCGCAGGACGGCCACCATCCGCCGCATGTCGTCGAGGGCCGACCGGCCGACCTGTTCGATCAGTTCGAGGACGTCGCGGGTCTCCCCTGGTTCGAGCCGGCGGCCTTCGCTCGCGGCCTGGACAACGATCGCCGAGACATGGTGCGCGACGACGTCGTGCAGATCCCGGGCGATCTGGATCCGTTCGTCCAGCCGAGCCTCGCGGGCGGCCAGTTCGTACTCGCGCTGGGCCACGTCGAGCCGCAGGTCGCGGGACCGGATCGTCAGCCGGAGCAGCCACATGACCAGGGCACCCCCGACCGCGAAAGGCACCGCCTGGTCCGGATCGTGCCAAGGGACGAGGTCCGTGATCACGAAGTACGCCGTACCGATCGCGAACTGCTTGTCCGATGTCCACACCGCGAGCCCGTAGAGCGCGCAGAACCAGGCGACGGTCAGCGGACCGGCGTACCGCGTGATCCCCAGCCAGCCTCCCGCCGCCATCAGCGTTTGCGCGCCGACACCGACCCAGAACGGCCGGCTGCGCCGCAGCCCGACGCCCGCGCACACCGCAAGCGCGAGCGGTACGGCGAAACCGGCGTCGGCCGGCGCCAGCGCGACCAGCTGGACGACCGCGACCACCGCCAGCGCAGCGGCCACGACCACGTCGACCCGCCGGCCGTTCGCACGCAGTCGGGAGAAGTCCATGACACGAAAGTAGGTCCGTTCGCGCCGAGCGTCATCGGCCAACCGGCTGATGCCGGAGATCGGGATCTCGGTCGATGTGCGGGCCATCCGGCGTCCCTAGCGTCGACGGTGTCGGAATCTCACGATCAGGAGGGGCCATGGCACTTCGAACTCAATCCGCCGTCCAGCACTCGATCGCACTCCGGGTGCTGCCGATCGCCGGGCTCGCGTACGCCGTACTCACCGTCGGCGGGGACCTGGTGATCGGCCAGTTCCCGGACGAGCACACGCCGGTCGCGGAGCTCAGCAATTACTACGCCACGCATCACTCGCAGGTACGGTTCGGCGGGCTGCTGATGGTGCTCGGCGGTATGGCGCTCGCGGTGTTCGCCGCGGTCGTCGTGGTGCAGAGCCGACACCGGCCCGTTGTCGCGGCGCTGGTTGGGGTCGCCGGTGCGATGGCCGCGGTCGAGGCGGTGATTTCGGGCGATCAGTACAGCTTGCTCGGGGCAACCGCGAACTTGTCGAACGTCAGCCCGGACGCCATGCAGGCGTGGCACCTCATCGGTTCAGCTGGTACGCCGCCCGGCGGTCTCGCGTTGCTGTTCCTCACGCTGGCTGCTGTCGACGTCCTCCCGAGGTGGTTGACGATCCCCGCCGCACTGATCGGCATCGCCCTACTGACACCAGTCGGCTTCCTGGCGTCGCTCGTCGGCTTGCTGTGGTTCGCAATCGGCGGCGTTCTCCTCAGCCGGAAGCCCGCTCAGGCCTTGTCGAGCTGAGCTACCAGGTTGGCGTCCAGCTCCAACTCCACCGCGGCGAGCGCCTCCTCCAGCTGAGCGATCGACGACACTCCCACGAGCGGTACGACGCTGTGGTGCATCAGCCAGGCGAGTACTACCTGGTTCGTGGTGACACCTAGGTCTGCCGCGGTCTGGCGGAGGACCTCGTTGCGCACGTACGCCGTCGGGTGGGCGTAGCCCCGCTGGGCTGAGAAGGGGCGGTCGGAGCGCGCGTACGAGCCGGTGAGGAGGGGCTGGTACGCGACGAGCGTGACGTCCGGGTTCTCCGCCAGGTAGTCGAAATGCTCGATACCCGCGTGCTGGAAGTGCGGTGTGCTGCGTCGCAGGACCCCTTGCAGCGCAGGCGGGTTGGGCCACAGGTAGGTCGCGTGCTGCTGGATCACGCAGTACTGCGCGAGGCCCTGGGCGGCTGCTGTCTGCCGTGCACGGTCCAGGCGCCACGTGGCCGTGTTGCTGCAGCCGATGAGATCTACGACGCCCTCCGCCGCCAGCTCGCCGAAGACGCCCACGGTCTCTTCCAGCGGATTACTGCGGTCGTCGATGTGCGCGTAGTACAAGTCAATCCGCTCCACACCGAGCCGCGACAGACTTCCCCTCACAGCCTTACGTACAGCCGCTGCGCTCAGTCCCTCCCAGTGCGCGTCCCCCGGGTCGCCGGGGACCGTCGTACGTGCACCACACTTCGTCGCAATCACCAGGCCGTCCCGGTTACCCCGAGACCGCATCCACGCCGCCAGCAGCTCCTCACTCTCGCCGCCGTGCCCAACCCACTGGTTGTAGTTGTTCGACGTGTCGATGAACGTGCCACCCGCGTCCACAAACCGATCGAGAATCGCCACCGCCGTCTCGGCCGGTGTCGACGTACCAAAGTTCATCGCTCCCAGACAGAGCGCACTGACAGGCCTGCGGTTCCCCAGAGACACCATGTCCCTACCCTGTATTCTCGACCGCGCTCTAGGTCAAGAGGATTCAGACCAGCCAGTTGCCGTTGTTCATCAGGACGCGGTCTTTGAGTTCGTTGACCTCGCGCCAAGCCTGGATCTTCTGCGGCGTCACTCGGAAGAACGGGTAGTTCGGGAGGGGGCGGGGGTCGAAGCCGGACTTTTCCGCGAACTGGTCGGCCTCGGTGGGGGTTGGGTCGGTGGGCTCGGCGGTGGCGGTGATGTGGATGACGTCGCGGACCTCGCCCAAGGTCAGCTGCAGGACCGGGTTGGCGAGTAGGTTGCGTGCGGTCGGGTTGGTGCGGGCGGTCGACAGGAGCAGCGTGCCGTCGGTCCACAGGAACGAGAGCGGCATCAGGTACGGCGTACCGTCCGGGGAGGCTGTCGCCACCCACGCGTCGACGTCCTGGGCCAGGCGGGTCAGGGTGTCCTGTTTGCGGACGTCCAGTGGGCGGGGTGCTGCCGTCATCGTCGGCTCCTGTCACATGTGTCGGTCGGGTTCCGTCAAACGGGTGACGGCGCTGGGCCGCACAGTGTGACAGGTGAGGGGTGTGGTGCGGATGACCGGGGACGACTGGCTGGCAACACGGTTCGAGGAGAACCGGGACCGGCTGCGCGCCGTGGCGTACCGGATCCTGGGTTCCGAGCCCGAGGCGGAGGACGCGGTCCAGGAGACGTGGATCCGGCTCAGCCGCAGTGACACCGGAAGCATCGACAACCTCGGCGGCTGGCTCACCACGGTCGTCGGCCGGATCTGCCTCGACATGCTGCGGACCCGCCGCGGCCGGCCCGAACTACCCGTCGGCGAGCACTCCCCCGGGCTCGCCGACGACGTACCCGATCCCGAGCTCGAAGCCGTCCAGGCCGACTCGGTCGGGCTCGCGCTGCTCGTCGTACTCCAGACGCTGTCGCCGGCCGAGCGGCTCGCGTTCGTACTGCACGATCTGTTCGCCGTACCGTTCGAGGACATCGCGCCGATCATCCGGAAGTCGCCGGCCGCCGCGCGGCAGATCGCGAGCCGCGCACGCCGCCGGGTTCGCGGTACGCCGGAACCGACCGGCGTCGACGTCGTACGCCAGAAGGAAGTCGTGAACGCCTTCCTGATGGCGGCCCGTGGCGCGGACTTCTCGGCACTGCTCGAGGTACTCGACCCGGATGTCGTCGTTCGCGCGGACGCCGGCGCCGGCGCGTACGGGTCGGAGGCAGTACTGACCGGAGCGGCCAGCGTCGCGCGGGAGTTCACCGGACGGGCTGCGGCCGCGAAACTCGTCCTCGTCGACGGAATGCCTGGCCTGGTGTGGATGCAGCGCGGAGAACCGCTGATTGTGTTCTCTTTCACGGTCACCGACGGGCGTGTCGCCGCGATCGACCTGCGCGGCGACAAGGAGTACCTGGAAAGCGTCGATCTCGTGACCTTGAAAGCCTGAACCGGCGGCGTGGCGAGTGGACAAACTCCGGTCGGATTCCTGCGACCGATGAGGCCCCTTCAGGAGCAGGGAAACCGGGTTTTTACCGGCGCCGAAAGTGCGCTACTGTTCTGCTCTCGCACCGAGCGGAGACGCTCCGGATGCGGCGCGGACGTAGCTCAGTTGGTAGAGCGCAACCTTGCCAAGGTTGAGGTCGCCGGTTCGAACCCGGTCGTCCGCTCGGAGAAGGTTTTCGGCTTTCTACGGTGGAGTGGCCGAGAGGCGAGGCAACGGCCTGCAAAGCCGTGTACACGGGTTCGAATCCCGTCTCCACCTCGGGAACCTCAGCTGGGCTGGGTGTTCCGGACGGACGATTGGCGCAGCGGTAGCGCGCTTCCCTGACACGGAAGAGGTCACTGGTTCGATCCCAGTATCGTCCACGAAGGCGATGGGCGAGGTGTGCCGCGCAGCCTGACGGCTGCGGCTGGCCACCTCGCCTTCGTCATTTGTGCGGCTGCGCTTCGCTTGCCGCGTTGCGGGGGCTCCGCCACCCGCACCCCCTGCGCCTTCGCTTCGCTCGGCGGCGCGTGGCTGGGTTGGGCGGGTGGCTCGGCGTCAAACAGCTGGTTAGCGGTGGCGGGACTGGGCTGCTACGGCTGACAGGAGTACTGCTGCTCCTGCTAGGGCTACGACGGTCAGGTGTTCTTTGAAGAAGAGGACGCCTATGGCTGTGGCTACTACTGGTTCCAGTAGGGCTATTACAGAGGCTGTGGAGGGCTTCAGGGTTCTCAGGCCTTCGTAGAAGAGGGTGTAGGCGAGGGCTGTGGGGACCAGGCCGAAGTAGGCGATCAGGAGCCAGCCGGTCCAGGTTGTCGGGAGGGCAGCGAACGGGGCTAGTAGTAGAGCTCCCGTCACGAAGCCCAGGAGGGCTGTGGTCAGGGGGTCTGGGGTGTTGCGGTTGAGCAGGGTGGTCAGGGAGTAGCCGGCTGCCGAGGCCAGGGCTGCTGCTATGCCTGTGAGGCTGGCCTTTCCCGCGGTTGTTGTCAGGAGGGCCAGACCTGCTAGGGCGGCGAGTATCGCTGGTGTCAGGCGTTCTCGGGCACCTAGGGTGATCATGATGGGGGCTGCGCCTAGGGCTATGACCGTGGCTATTCCGATGCCCACTCGTGGGATTGCGGTGAAGTAGCCGAGTTGGCAGATGGCCAGGCCTAGGCCGGTGAGAGCATGGCTTGGCCTGAGGTTGAGGGGCTTGCGGCGGCGTGAAAGTAGGCGCAGCGCCAGCAGCCAGACAGCGGCCGCGGCCAGGCGCCAGAAGGAGGTGGCGAGGGGCGTCAGGCCTGCCTTGGACAGGAAGGCGCCGGTTGGGCCGCCTGTGCCCCAGGCGATGGCGGCCAGGAGTACTAGTACTAGGGCACGTCGTGACGAGACGCGTTGGTGCATCGGGTGCTCCGGAGTGTTCGCATCGAGTAGGAGGCTTCTGCGAACAGCCCGAAGAAGCTCAGGTCACCAAAGGACCTGAGCGTGAAAGTGGCCGTCCGCTAAGCGGCGGCCGGCGGGGTGATGATTCGATGCATGCCGGAGACCCTAGCCAGTCCGGGAGGCGGTGACCAACGGATTACATCCGCAGGTACGAGCCGCCGTTGAAGTCGAGGACCGTGCCGGTGGCGAACTCGGCTTCTGCTGATGCGAGGTAGAGGATCGCGGCCGCGACCTCGGACGGGTCTGCTACTCGCTCCAGCGGGCTTTCCAGTCGGCGGCGGTCGTAGCCTTCGCCCGCGAGGTTGACGGCTGCCATGTCCGTGACGGTCCATCCTGGAGCGATCGCGGTGACCGCGATTCCCTCGGGGCCGAGCGCGCGGGCCAAGGATTGCGTGAACGAGACGATCGCCGCCTTCGAAGCGCCGTACGCGGGCTGGTTCGGTTCGCCGCGGAAGGCGCCGCGGGACGAGACGTTGACGATCCGTCCGCCGCGGGTCATATGCCGTACGGCGCACCACGTGACGTTGGCCGGACCAATGAGATTGACGGCGAGCGTGTCCGCCCACGCCTGCTGCCATTCGGCGTACGTCGTCTCGCGGATGCGGTGCGGGTGATAGACGCCGGCGTTGTTCACCAGTACGTCGATACTGCCGAGCGCGGCCGCGGCGTCCGAAACCATCGTCTCGATCGCGGCCGGATCCGCCAGGTCCGCATGTACTGCGAGATGGCCGGAGCCAGGCAGTTCCTTCACCACCTGGGCGGCAGCGTCGGCCGACGAGCTGTAGTGCACCGCCACCCTGTCCCCCGCGGCGGCGAAGGCTCGAGCCGTCGCCGCTCCGATCCCCCGCGAAGCCCCAGTCACCAGCACAGATCGGTTCATGAGAACCGATCCTTTCAAAGCAACAAAAGCTGCTGAGTGTCAGGGCCGCGGCTTCCAGTCGCGCCGGTACGACTTCGCCGCGCGCACCCACTCCTTCTTCGCCTCGTTGCGGAGACGTACGTCGGCACGTCGCGCCATGTACGCCGCCTCCCGCTGCAGCTTCAGCCAGCTCTCGTAGCGCCGGTACGGCAGCGTCCCGTCCTCCAGACCCGCGCGTACGGCGCAGCCCGGCTCGGACTCGTGCGAGCAGTCCTTGAACTTGCACCGCTCCGCCAGCGACGTCACGTCCGGGAACGCCGCGGCCAGCCCCTCCCCGCTCTCCTGCAGACCGATCCCCCGCAGCCCAGGCGTGTCGATGACGACCCCACCGTGCGGCAGCACGATCAGCTCACGCCGTACCGAGGTGTGCCGCCCCTTGCCGTCCTCCCGGATCTCCTGCACGTCCAACAGCTCCACGCCGGCCAGTGCGTTCACGAGCGACGACTTGCCCGCACCACTCGATCCCAGCAACGCCAGGGTCGCGTCTCCTGCCAGCAACGCACGTACGTCGTCCATGCCGGCGCCCGTGGTCGCACTGCACACCAGTACGTCGGCACCGGGCGCAGCGGCGGCCACGTCCTCCGCCAGCAGCTCGGCGTCGCTCACGAGGTCGGACTTGGTCAGTACGACGACCGGACGCGCCCCGCTCTCCCAGGCCAGCGCCATGAAGCGCTCGATCCGGACGATGTTCGGCTCCGGTACCAGGCCGACCACGATCGCGATCACGTCGACGTTCGAGGCAAGCACCTGGCCTCGGGACGAGCCGCCGACCTCGGCCCGGACGATCGCCGTACGACGAGGAAGCACGGACTCCACCGTGATCCGGTCGTCCGGCCAGACCCGCAGCACCACCCAGTCGCCGGTACACGGGCCGGCCTGCGCGTCCGATGCGATCTCGGCGAGCAACGCCCCGGACCAGCTGGCCCGGACCGGCCCGTCCGCGGTGAAAACCGTCGCCAGACCCTTGTCGACCCGGGCGACGCGCCCCGGGACCAGGTCCTCGGGGACGGACTTCAGACATTCGGCCATGGAGCTGTCGAGCCCCAGGGCCTGGAGTTTCGCTGACATGCGACGAACCTTTCGAACGGTCCGGCCGCGAGATTCAGCTCCGCGGACAGACGGTAGTGGAGACAACGGGCCGATAGGCCGCTTCCGAGTTCATGGCGGGTTGCCTCCCTTCCGGGGTCCTTGCGGTCCAGCCAGGACCGTGTTCGCGATGCCGTCAGCCTAGGTCGTCGGTCTCCCCCGGCGCACCGGATTTTCCGACCGACGCCGTCCGCCGCTCACCCGCGTCGTCGCCACCGCGCGCATCGCGCGCATCGCCCGCTTCGCCCGCGTCGTTCGCGTCGGTCGCATCGTTCGCGTCGGCAGGGGCCTTCTGGCGCGGCTCGGTGGCCAGGTTCTCCACCTTCCGGGCCACCTGCAGTTCAGGGCGCTCGTCCGTGCCGACCGGCGTCAGCGTTGCCACGCCATGCTCGTGATGCGGGTCCGGCTCCGCCTTCATCACGGGCTCGACCTCGTCCTCCTGCTCAGCGGCAGCCTCGGCCTTGACCTCGGTCACGTGCGCCTTGTGCGGCCACAACCGGTCCACCACGGCGTTGAGGGCAGCACCGATCAATACGGCGATTGCGGTCATGTAGAGCCACATCAGTACGGCGATCGGCGCCGCGAGCGGCCCGTAGATCGACGTCCCGCCCACTGTGCTCTGCAGGATCCACCGGAGCACGAAGCTGCCCAGGATCCAGATCGACAGCGCCAGGAACGACCCCGGCAGGTCGGAGACCCACGGCGTCCGGATCGGCACGGACAGGTGGTACAGGGTGTTCAGGAAGCCCGCGGACAGGATCGTGACGACCGGCCAGTACAGCTGGTTGAGGAAGTCGAGGTTGTGCGGCAGCAGGGCGTTGACCGCATCCGGTCCGGCCAGCACCAGCGGCAGCACGATGACGCCGATCACCAGCGCCGCGCAGTACAGGCTGAACGACAGCGCGCGGGTCTTGACGATGCCGCGCTTGCCGCCCATCCCGTACATGATCGTGATCGTGTCGACGAACACGTTCAGCGCCCGGCTGCCGGACCACAGCGCCAGCACGAAACCGATCGAGATGACATCCGGGCGGCCGCCGTTGAGCACCTGGTCCAAGGTCGGGGCGATCACGTTCTTGATCGAGTCGTCGGTCAGCGCCCGGGCGGCGAGGTCGACGATCTGCTGCTTGATGTCGTTGATGGTCTCGACCCTGAACCACTTGCTCGCGATGTAACCGAGCGAGCCCGCCAGCCCGAAGATCAGCGGCGGCAGCGAGAGGATCGCGAAGAACGCCCCCTCCGCGGCCAGACCGGTGACCCGGTAGCGCAGACACACCCCGACAGTCTGGGTGAGCAGCTTCCAGGTCGTCGCCGGGATCTTCCGGACCCATGCCAATGAGAGGGAGCTCCCACCAGTGGGTCCTGCCCCGATACGTGCCATACCGCTTACCGTACTGACATGGCGGACCCATTCGCGGTAACGAATCAGGCTCCCCCACTGCGGGGCGTGAACTTCTTCACCCGCGACGCGGCGCTCGGTGACGCTCTGCGTCCGTACGCCGCCCTCGCCGGGGACCTCACAGCCGATCCCGGGCTGACCCGGATCGGCGAGTTGGCCGGCTCCGAGGAGGCCCGCGCGTACGCGCTGCCCGCGAACCAGAACCCGCCGGTCCTGCGGACCCACGACCGGTACGGGAACCGGGTCGACGAGGTCGACTTCCACCCGTCCTGGCACTGGCTGATGCAGCATGCCGTCGGCTTCGGGCTGCAGGCGGCGCCGTGGACGAGTGACGCGCCCGCGCCGCACCTGACCCGCGCGGCCGGCTTCTACCTGTGGTCGCAGGTCGAACCGGGTCACGGTTGCCCGATCTCGATGACGTACGCCGCCGTACCGGCGCTGCGGGCCGACGAGGCGCTCGCGAAGGAGTGGATCCCGCAGCTCGCCTCGACCGAGTACGACGTACGCCGGCTGCCGGCCGCGGCGAAGAACGGCGTACTGGCCGGGATGGGGATGACCGAGAAGCAGGGCGGGTCCGACGTGCGGGCCAACGTGACGACCGCGACGCCGGCCGGGGACGTGTACCAACTGCACGGACACAAGTGGTTCTGCTCGGCGCCGCAGGTGGACGTGTTCCTGGTACTGGCGCAGGCGCCGGACGGACTGAGCTGCTTCGTGGTCCCGCGGGTTCTTGCCGACGGCAACCGGAACCCGTTCGCGCTGCAGCGGCTGAAGGACAAGCTCGGGAACCGGTCGAACGCGTCGTCCGAGGTCGAGTTCCACGGAACCATCGGATACCGCCTGGGCGAGGAGGGCGCCGGCGTCCGGACGATCATCGAGATGGTCGCGGCAACCCGGCTGGACTGCGTTCTCGGCTCGTCGGCCCTCCAGCGGCGAGCGCTGGTCGAAGCAGTTTGGCACACGCGGCACCGAAGCGCATTCGGTGGGCTACTGGCGGACAAGCCGGCGATGCAGAACGTGCTGGCGGATCTGGCGCTCGAGTCCGAGGCGTCGACGGCGCTGGGGATGCGGTTGGCAGCGGCGGTGGACGCATCCGTCGGAGGTGATCAGCAGGCGGCGGCGTTCCGGCGGATCGGGTTGCCGTTGGCCAAGTTCTGGGTGTGCAAGCGGACGCCGTTCATGGTCGCGGAGGCGCTGGAGTGTCTCGGCGGGAACGGGTACGTCGAGGAGTCCGGGCTGCCGCTGCTCTACCGGGAGTCGCCGCTGAACTCGGTCTGGGAAGGGTCCGGGAACGTGAACGCGCTCGACGTACTGCGGGCGCTGCGGAAGCCGGAGTCGCTCGAGGCGTGGCTGCTCGAGGTCGGCTCGGTCCAAGGTGCCGACACCCGGCTGGATGCGGCCGTGGAGGATGTCCTGCAAGCGCTTGCTGATCACCAGAACGCCGAAGCCGGCGCGCGAAGGCTGGCTGCGCTGATGGCCCTGTGCCTGCAGGCTTCGTTGTTGATCAGGAACTCGACGCCGGAGGTCGCCGATGCGTTCGTCGCGTCGCGGCTGGCCGGCGATTGGGGCGGTGTGTTCGGGACGTTGCCGCGGACGACTCCGTTCGATCGGATCCTCGAGCGCACGATAGGGTGAGCGACGTCGCGACTGGCGCGCTGAAGGTGGAGAACCACCGGGGAGCGAAACCCGTCGGCACCGTGCGCCTGGGTGCCTTCGACCCACTGCAACCGCAGGAGAGACAACGATGACTCAGTCCTTTGACGCTGCCGCCGCGTCGGCCGCGTACAACAACGCGCTGCAGGTGATCGCCGCGGTCGAGCCGACCATCGCCGGCGCGATCAAGGCCGAGCTGGCCGACCAGCGGTCCTCGCTGAAGCTGATCGCCAGCGAGAACTACGCCTCCCCCGCCACCCTGCTCACGATGGGCAACTGGCTGTCGGACAAGTACGCCGAGGGCACGATCGGGCACCGCTTCTACGCCGGCTGCCAGAACGTCGACACCGTCGAGCAGGCCGCCGCCGACCACGCGCAGGCATTGTTCGACGCCCCGCACGCGTACGTCCAGCCGCACTCCGGCATCGACGCGAACCTGGTCGCGTTCTGGGCGATCCTGGCGCAGCGGATCGAGTCGCCGGCGCTCGCCGAGGCCGGTGCGAAGCACGTCAACGACCTGACCGAGGAGGACTGGACCAAGCTCCGCAAGGCGCTCGGCGACCAGAAGATGCTCGGCATGTCGCTGGACGCCGGCGGTCACCTGACCCACGGTTTCCGGCCGAACATCTCCGGCAAGATGTTCAACCAGCACTCCTACGGGACCGACCCGGAGACCGGGCTGCTCGACTACGACGAGGTCGCCCGCAAGGCTCGTGAGTTCAAGCCGCTGATCCTGATCGCCGGCTACTCGGCGTACCCGCGCAAGGTGAACTTCGCCAAGATGCGGGAGATCGCCGACGAGGTCGGCGCGACGCTGATGGTCGACATGGCGCACTTCGCCGGCCTGGTCGCGGGCAAGGTGTTCACCGGCGACTTCGACCCGGTGCCGCACGCACACGTCACGACGACCACCACGCACAAGTCGCTGCGCGGCCCGCGCGGCGGCATGGTGCTCTGCCAGCCGGAGTACGCCGAGTCCGTCGACCGCGGCTGCCCGATGGTGCTCGGCGGTCCGCTCAGCCAGACGATGGCCGCGAAGGCGGTCGCGCTGGCCGAGGCGCGGCAGCCGTCGTTCCGCGAGTACGCGCAGGCCGTCGCAGACAACGCGGTCACCCTCGCCGAGGGCCTGATGAAGCGCGGCGTCAAGCTCGTCACGGACGGTACCGAGAACCACCTCGTGCTGCTCGACGTCTCGTCGTACGGCATCACCGGGCGGCAGGCGGAGTCCGCCCTGCTCGATGCCGGAATCGTCACCAACCGCAACGCTGTACCTCGCGACCCGAACGGCGCCTGGTACACCTCCGGCGTCCGGATCGGTACGCCGGCCCTCACCACGCGCGGGTTCGGCGCCGACGAGTTCGACCGCGTCGCCGAACTGATCGTCGACGTGCTGTCCGCCACGACCCCGACCACCACCTCGGCCGGCGCCCCGTCGAAGGCGAAGTACGTGCTGGCCGACGGCGTGGCCGACAAGACGCGCGCCGCCTCCGCCGAGATCCTCGACAAGCATCCGCTGTACCCGGGTCTCGAGCTCAACTGACACGTTTTACGGCGCCCGCTCCTGCTTGCGTGAAGCGGCTTGGAGCGGGCGCTGTCGTTTGTCGTCAGGCGTCCCGCTCGACGCCGGTCAGCGCGTCCGGCGAAGCCTTCGCGGCCCGCTTCGGCATCAGCGTCGCCGCGAGCACAGCTCCGGCAACCGCGATGCCGCCGGACACCCACATCGTGGTGTTGAGGCTGGTGAGGAAGGCGTCTCGTACGTCGGCCGCCAGGGCCGGCGCGTTGGTCTTGGCGGCGACGGCCAGTCCGCCTGCGAGGCTTCGCTCGGCCGCGTCGGCCACCTGCGCCGGCAGACCGGTCGTGTCCACGTGGTGGCGGTAGACCGAGTTGAGCACGGTTCCCAGTACGGCGACCCCGACCGTGCCGCCGACCTGCCGGAACGCCTGCAAGAGCCCCGAGCCGGTCCCCGCCCGCTCCGGGTCGAGGACCCCGAGCGCCGCGTTCATTGCCTGCGGCATCGAACAGCCGAGGCCGAAACCGACCACCACGAACCAGATCGCGGTGTACCCGTACCCGGTGCCGAGGTCGGTGAACGCGCCGAGTACGAAGCCGGCCGCCATCACGACGAAGCCGGTCATCACAACCAGGCGGGTGCCGATCTTCGACTCCACCGGCTCGGCCAGCTTGGCGCCGACGGTCATCCCGCCGATGAACGGCAGCAGCTTCAGGCCGGTGTGCAGGGCGTCCGATCCGTTGATGCCCTGGAAGTACTGCGGCATCGTGAACAGCAACCCGAAGATCGCGAACACCGAGACTGTCAGCAGTACGGCACCGCCGGTGAACACTCGTTCGCGGAACAGCCGCAGCTCGATCAGCGGTTCACTGTTCCGGCGCTGCCACAGCAGGAAGCACGTGATCAGTACGACGGCCAGCGCGAGGAACGTGATCGTGACACCGTCCGTCCACGAAGACTCGCCCGCCTTCGTAACGCCGTACACCAAGGCTGCGAGGCCCGCGCTGGACAGGACGATGCCCAGGCAGTCGATCGCCGGGCGGTTCGCGCTCCGGCTCTCCGGGACGAGCAGCGTCACCGCGAGCGCGGCCAGGAACGCGATCGGGATGTTGATCACGAAGATCCACTGCCAGCCGGCGTGGTCGAGCAGCAGGCCGCCGACGATCGGGCCGAGCGGCATACCGATGCTGTTGGCAACGACGAAGAAGCCGATCGCCTTCTTCCGCTCCTCCTCGGTGCGGAACAGCACGGTGATCAGCGACAGCGCGACCGGCACGATCATTGCCGCGCCGATGCCGAGGAACGCCCGAGCCGCGATCAGCTGACCGGCCGAGTTCGACAGCGCGCAAGCCAGCGACGCCAAACCGAACAAGGTCAGGGCGATCGCGATGATCTTGCGCCGTCCGAACCGGTCGCCGAGCAGCCCGGCCGGCAGCAGCAGCGCGGCGAGCACCAGGTTGTAGCTGTTCGCCATCCACTGCAATTGGCTGGTGGACGCGTCGAGATCCTTGGCGAGCGTCGGCAGCGCGACGTTCAGCACGGTGGTGTCGAGGCCGAGGACGAGTACGGCGAGACACAGCGCGATGAGCACACCGAACCGGCGAGCGCCGGTCAGTGTCGACTCCGAGGTGGTCGTGGTCATGTGATTCAAATTATCAGAAGCTTGTGATAGTTGCGATAAATCAAATTACTGTAAGCTTCAACCATGGTCGAGGAACCGAGCCAGGAAGCCGTCAGCCAGTTCGTCGAGCGGTTCGCGGGCGTGCTGGCGAACAGCGGCGTACCGACGATGTCGGCTCGGGTGATGGGCGCGATGCTGGTCAGCCCGAACGGGACGATGACCGCGGCCGAGCTCGCCGAGATGCTGAAGATCAGCCAGCCCGCGGTGTCCGGCGCGGTCCGGCAACTGCTGCAGGTCTCGTTCATCTCCCGCGAGCGGCTCCCCGGGTCGCGCAAGGACCACTACCGGATCCGTGAGGACGTCTTCGCCGCGATCCTCGAACGCCGCAACCTCGCGTTGAGCGAGTGGGAGGCGACCAGCCGCGCCGGCGCCGCGCTCTTCGCCGAGGACTCCCCCGTCTGCCGGCGGCTGACCGAGGCGGCCGACTTCTTCGCGTTCATCCACGCGGACATGGAACAGATGATCAAGAACTGGCGAGCGGAACACCCGCGGTGAACCGCCGCAAGGCGAAGCGTCTCGTCGGTACGGCGTGGCTCGACAGCGAGTACCGGATTGCCTGGGAGACGCGGATCATGCGGCGGCGGGTGCCGCTGTACCGGGCCGGGATCGCCGTACTGCGCGCGCTGAACGCCGGTGAGCCGTCGTTGGACGTCACCCGCTGGAACCGCGTCGGTCCGCACGGCGGAACGTTCGTGATGGACAAGCTCGAGACAATGACCGGGCGGACGGATCGCCCGGTGACGTCACGGGCCGAGCTGCGCGCGCGGACGTCGTTCGCGTCCCGGCTGGCACGGTCGATCTCGGCGGACGAGTGGCCGCAGATCATCGCCGAGTACGACCGGCGCCGGCGTGGTGAGCGGCCGCAGTACCACTATGTCGGGCACCGTCCGCTGAACGCCGCGTCGCACGCGCTGATGGACGAGGCGTGGGTGCGGGGCGAGCTGCCGACGGACAAGTACCGTGCGTGGAACGTGCTCAAGAACGAGGACGACGGCGCGTTCTACAGCGAGTTCTTCACCCACGGGAACGCCCGCGGCTTCCCCGGCGGCGAAACGAACCCGGGCTTCCGGCTCGGCCGGATCATGTTCGACGTCAGCTGGCGCGACAAGGCAACCCTCCCCCTCGAACGCCAAATCCTCCGCCGGAGCCGGGTGCTGCGCACGAAGGAGCTGATCAAGTTCTTCCGAATCGAACTGCGGGAGCTGTTCCGGCCCCCGGACCCGACGTCCACACCGCCGGCGCAGAACCGCCGGGACCCCTTCACCCCCGAGGTCGTCGCCGCCGTCGCCGACTTCACCAAACCCGAGGAACTCCGCTCCCCCACCGCCCGCGGCGAAACCACACCCGACCGGCAACGCGCATCAGCAATCGACATCGCCAACACCGTCCAAAAGGCCCTACCACCAGCCGCCACCGGCCAGTCGGCCGCGCGACGATCGATCACCGTGGCGCAGCCGCTGCCACCGGCCGTCAGCGGACAGGCGGCTTCAGGCCGACCATCAGTTCCCGCGCAACCCCCACCGCAGTCGCATCCATCCCATGCGCCGCAACCACCTGAGCCCCCACCGGCAGCCCGCCCAACAACCCGACCGGCACACTCACCCCGGGATGCCCAGTCACGTTGACGGACCGCGTTGGTTCATTTGGCGAGTAGGCAGTAGGCGAAGGCGAGGCGGCGGTCTAGCCAGTCGGCGTGCACCGTGATCGAGGTCGTGCCCTCGGAGTACATTGCGACCCTGTCGGCTGAGCGCCACTCCAACGTGCGGGTTTTTGTGGGTTGGTCGCCGCCTTCGTCGCCGATGCCGGTGAGGCCGTCGAGGACGCCTATCAGGAGGCGGCCGGCGGCTTTGGCGGCGAGGCGGGTGGGTGGGCCGCTCAGCCATTCGGTGCGGCCTATCAGTTCGGGGTGGCCGGGTTGGGTGATGCGCCAGTTGGGGCGGAGGAGCGGGCGACCGGACGGGATTCGGGTGATGGTGCCGACCTCGTGGTCCTCGGCGTCGCGGACCGACCAGGCGTGGTCGGACGATTGCGAGACCCGGCAGAGGAGTTGCGTCAGGTCGGCGTCGAGGTACAGGGAGCGGTCGGGGCCGACATAGGCGTACGGCGTGAGCACTCGGTCGTCCTTCGAGCCGGAGGCCACCCGGATCGCGTTCGGGCCCCACTCGATGTGGTTCCGGGTGCGGGTGGCCGGGCGTTCGACGTTTCCCAGCGTGAACTCACGGACGTTCTGCCAGCCGGACACTCGCGTGAGTTTACGTGGCCGGCCACGTCGTACAGGTTCAGCGTGTCCGCAATCGTGAGGCTGACCAGACCATGAGGGCCGCGAAGGTGGCTCCGAGGAGGGCGCAGGCCGCGGCCACGCCGATCAGCGAGATGAGGGCGCCGAAACCCGCCATCGCGGCCGGCATCAGCCCGTCGTCGGAGAGGCTGACGATGCTCGACGTGCGGCCGAGGAAGGCCGGGGCGATGGTCTGCTGGAAGGCACCCGAGAGCAGGGCGGAGGCCAGGCCGGCGGTGAAACCGATCATCGCCATCGCGGCGAAGACGGCCACGCGCGGGACCAAGCCGACCATCACGCAGCCGGCCGCCTGGGCGATCAGCACGAGCAGGCCGGCGCGGGCCGGCGCCGGCGGCTTCCACCGCATCGCGACCACGGCCCCGACCGCCGCCGCGATCCCCGAGCAGGCTTGGAACCAGCCGAGCGCACCCGAGCCCCACCCACTGCCGTGCACCCGCTGAACCAGTCCGACCGCCAGGACCGGACCGACACACAGGTTGAGCCCGAAGAAGGCGATCACCAAGGTCCGGGCCACCTGATCCCGGCGCAGATAGCCGAAGCCGGCCGCCAGGTCCCGCCGGATCGAATGCCCGCTCGCCACCGGCTGCGGAAACCTCGGCCGGACCACCAACGCCAGCACGACCGCGATCACCCCGAACGACACCGCGTCGACGAGCATCACGGTCATCAACCCGCCGTGAGCCACCAGCAGACCGCCGAGGGGCGCACCGACGAACACCGCCAGCCGATTGGCCAACTGCCGCCCGGCCGCCAGTGGCACCAAGTCATCAGGCTGGACCATCCGTCGCGGCAAGGTCCCGGCGGCCGGGTTGTACAGGGCGTCGACCGCCCCGAAGACGATCGCCACCGTCAGCAGCAGCGGCAGCGTCACCCCGTCCGCGACCGCCACGATCGCAGCGGCGACGAGCACCGCGATCCGCCCGAGGTTGGCGACGATCATCGTCCGGCGACCGTCCCAGCGGTCCGCCAGCGCGCCGCCGAAGAGCAGGAACAGCGCCCGCGGCAGCGCCCCGATCCCCATCACCAGGCCGGCGCCCGCGGGCGACGTCACCTGCGCCGCACTCCACGCGAGCCCGACGTACCAGGCGACGTCGCCGGCCTCGGACACCGCACCGGACAGGATCCAGGCCTGCACCCGCCGATCCCGCCGGAGTGCAGGCACAACGACGGCCCCGACCGAGGGCGAGCTCACGGCTTGGCCGGTACGGCGTGGGCGAAGACGTAGACCGGCTGCGCCGACTCGTCGGTCGACGGTGCCTCGTAGTACTCCTGGATCAGCTCGCCGATCCGTTGACCCAGTTCCTCGAGCCGCTCGGGCGTCAGCCGCAGCCAACTGTCGGTCGAAAATGCCGCCCGCACCCACTCCTCGTCGTACGACGAACGCATCTCGAACCACTGCCGGACCTTGTCCGTGTGGTGTGTGACGTTCCTCTCCTCGGACACTGTTGCGATCAGCTCGCCGGCAGGCTCACCCTCCGCGTCGGCAACCGACCAGCTGTACGACTGGTGAGCGCTGCGCCACCAGCGCTCCCGCCGGTTCTTCGCCAGCTCGGGCGCCTCCAGGATGACCTCGGCCGCGGCCAGCACCTTGAGGTGGTGGCTGATGTTGCCGACCAGTTCGCCGGTCCGCTCGGCCAGTTGCGACGCGGTGGCCGGGCCCTCGACGCCGAGCAGGTCGAGCAGTCGCCGGCGGAGCGGGTGGTGGATCGCGGCGACCACCGAGGAGGTCGCGGCGCGTCGGTTCGCAGGTGCCATAGGCAGCACCGTAGCTTCCACAAGAGCTCTTGCACAAGAGCTCTTGTGAATAACGCAAGGAGCACGGAACAATGAACAGCAGACTGGTAGACATAACCACATGGTGAGATCGAGTCTCAGGATGTAGGAATGGGAGTTGCTTTACCGGCCGGTCGCGCTGACGCTTGTGGACATGCTCGCTGCCCTGTCCACCCACCTCGTAGGTCGCATCCATGTCGACCTCGGGCGGATGCGCAGCGCCATCTGTTGTCCTTCGATGTTCTGACAGCCACCCTGCCTGGGCCAATGACGGCCCCCTGATCATCCCCGATCACCGCTGGGTGCGCACCGCGCGGAACGCATCGAACCGACGACGCTTCGATCTCCCCGCCGCTGGTGAGCACCTGTCACGAGGACAAGGACGCGCCCCCGATGACTGCCGGCGTCACCACTCCTGCTGCCCGCAAGCCCGCCCGCCCCCGCAAGGGCAAGGGCGAAGGCCAGTGGGCGCTCGGATACCGCGAGCCGCTGAACAAGAACGAAGAGAACAAGAAGAACGACGACGGCCTGAACGTCCGGGCCCGGATCGAGAACGTCTATGCGCACCGCGGGTTCGACTCGATCGACCCGGCCGACCTGCGCGGCCGGTTCCGCTGGTGGGGCCTGTACACCCAGCGCAAGCCCGGGATCGACGGCGGCAAGACCGCGACGCTCGAGCCGGAGGAGCTGGACGACCGCTACTTCATGATGCGGGTCCGGGTCGAGGGCGGGCAGCTGACCACCGAGCAGCTCAAGGTGATCGCGGACGTCTCGACGAAGTACGCGCGGAACACAGCCGACATCACCGACCGGCAGAACATCCAGCTGCACTGGATCGCGATCGAAGACGTGCCGGCGATCTGGCAGCGGCTCGAGGCCGTCGGCCTGTACACGACCGAGGCGTGTGGCGACGTACCGCGGGTGGTGATCGCCAGCCCGGTCGCCGGGATCGCCGCGGACGAGATCATCGACCCGACGCCGGCGATCAACGAGATCGTCGAGAAGTACATCGGCTCCAGCGAGTTCTCCAACCTGCCCAGGAAGTTCAAGACCGCGCTGACCGGGCACCCGTCGCACGATGTGGTCCCCGAGGTCAACGACATCGCGTTCGTCGGCGTCGTGCACCCGGAGTACGGCCCGGGCTTCGACCTCTGGGTCGGCGGCGGCCTGTCGACCAACCCAATGCTCGCGCAGCGGCTCGGTACCTGGATCCCCCGCGACGAGGTGGCCCAAGCCTGGTGGGGCGTGACCAGCATCTTCCGCGACTACGGCTACCGGCGGCTGCGGAACCGGGCGCGACTGAAGTTCCTCGTCCAGGACTGGGGTGTGGAGAAGTTCCGTGAGGTGCTCGAGGACAAGTACCTCAAGCGGAAGCTGATCGACGGCCCGGCGCCCGAGGTTCCGGCCGTCCAGGGCGACCACGTCGGCGTACACAAGCAGAAGGACGGCAAGTACTACGTCGGCGTCGCGCCGGTCGTCGGCCGGGTCTCCGGTACGTCGCTCGCGCGGGTCGCCGAAGTGGTCGCGGCGCACGGGTCGAACCGGATCCGGACCACCGCGCAGCAGAAGCTGCTCGTGCTGGACGTCGAGGAGTCGCAGGTCGACTCGCTGGTCGCGGAGCTGGACAAGCTCGGGTTCCAGGCGAACCCGTCGGCCTGGCGGCGGAACACGATGGCCTGCACAGGCATCGAGTTCTGCAAGCTGGCGATCGTCGAGACCAAGGCGAAGGCGGCGCGGCTGATCGAGGAGCTCGAGGAGCGGATCCCCGAACTGGACGTACCGATCACCGTGAACCTGAACGGCTGCCCGAACTCCTGCGCGCGGATCCAGACCGCCGACATCGGCCTCAAGGGCCAGTTGGTGATGGATGCCGACGGCAAGCAGGTACCGGGCTACCAGGTGCACCTGGGTGGCGGCCTCGGGCTGGACGCCGGCTTCGGCCGGAAGCTCCGCGGTCACAAGGTGACCGCGGACGACCTGACCGACTACGTCGAGCGCGTCACCCAGAACTACCTGAAGGAACGCAACGAGGGCGAGCGGTTCGCCCAGTGGGTCACCCGAGCAGATGAGGAGGCACTGACATGACCGAGCGCGCGGCACCTCTCTACTGCCCGTACTGCGGCGACGAGGACCTCAGGCCCTCCGAAGAAGGACACGGCGCGTGGGAGTGCCGGCCGTGTGCACGGGTGTTCCAGCTGAAGATGATCGGGTTGCGGGTGACGGTGGAATGAGCACGGATCTGAAGACGATCGCCGAAGAGGCGAACGAACGACTGGCGGACGCATCGGCGGTCGAGGTGCTCGCGTGGGCACGGGAGACCTTCGGCGACGAGCTGGTCGTGACCGCTTCGATGGCCGACGGCGCACTCCCCCACCTCGCGGCGCAGGCCGCGCCGGGGGTCGACGTACTGTTCCTCGACACCGGCTACCACTTCGCCGAGACGATCGGGACCCGGGACGCGGTGGCCGCGACGCTGCCGATCAACCTGATCAACGCCACCCCCAAGCAGACCGTGGCCGAGCAGGACGCGGAGTACGGCGAGAAGCTGCACGACCGCGACCCGAACAAGTGCTGCGCACTGCGCAAGGTCGAGCCGCTCAACCGGTACCTGTCCGGCTACAAGGCCTGGGTGACCGGCATCCGCCGCGAGGAGGCGCCGACCCGCGCGAACACGCCCGTCGTCGAGTACGACGCGAAGCGCGACATGGTGAAGCTGAACCCGATCGCGCCGTGGACGCAGGAGGATCTGGACAAC
Source organism: Kribbella jejuensis (assembly GCF_006715085.1). Classification (NCBI taxonomy): domain Bacteria; kingdom Bacillati; phylum Actinomycetota; class Actinomycetes; order Propionibacteriales; family Kribbellaceae; genus Kribbella; species Kribbella jejuensis. Next base: position 904,847 of record NZ_VFMM01000003.1, read on the forward strand.
TACATCCAGGACAACGGCGTACTGGTGAACCTCCTGCAGTACGACGGCTACCCGTCGATCGGCTGCGAGCCGTGCACGCAGCGCGTCGCGCCGGGCGAGGACCCGCGCAGCGGCCGCTGGGCCGGGACGGGCAAGGTCGAATGCGGGTTGCACACATGAGTACAACCGTCACAGAGCTTGACGCTCTGGAGAGCGAATCGATCTTCGTGTTCCGCGAGGTGGCGGCGGAGTTCGAGCGGCCGGTGATCCTGTTCTCCGGTGGCAAGGACTCGATCGTGATGCTGCACCTGGCCCGGAAGGCGTTCGCGCCGGCCGGGGTGCCGTTCACGTTGCTGCACGTCGACACCGGCCACAACTTCCCCGAAGTACTGGCGTACCGCGACGCGGTGGTGAAGGAGCTCGGGCTGCGGCTCGAGGTCGCCAGCGTCGAGGAGTACATCGCCGATGGCCGGCTGCGCGAGCGGACCGACGGGACACGGAACCAGCTGCAGACGATTCCGTTGCTCGACGCAATCAACAGCCACCGGTTCGACGCGGTGTTCGGCGGCGGCCGTCGGGACGAGGAGCGGGCCCGGGCGAAGGAGCGGATCTTCAGCCTGCGCGACGAGTTCGGCCAGTGGGACCCGCGCAACCAGCGGCCCGAGCTGTGGTCGCTGTACAACGGCAAGCACCGGCCGGGCGAGCACGTCCGGGTGTTCCCGCTGTCCAACTGGACCGAGCTGGACATCTGGAACTACATCGAGCGCGAGCAGATCCCGCTGCCGTCGATCTACTACGCCCACGAACGGGACGTGTTCGAGCGCGACGGCATGTTGCTTGCCGTCGGCCCCTACTCCCAGCCGCGCGAGGGTGAGACCGTCACGCAGCGCCTGGTCCGGTACCGCACGGTCGGCGACATGTCCTGCACCGGAGCCGTCGCGTCCACCGCGACGACCGCGGCGGACGTCGTCGTCGAGGTCGCGGCCAGCGAGATCACCGAACGCGGCGCCACCCGCGCCGACGACCGGGCCAGCGAGGCCGCGATGGAAGACCGTAAACGAGAGGGGTACTTCTGATGAGCACCCTGTTGCGGCTGGCAACGGCCGGCTCGGTGGACGACGGCAAGTCGACGCTGGTCGGGCGGCTGCTGCACGACTGCAAGGCGATCCTCGCCGACCAGATCGCGCACGTGAAGACGGTCTCCGAGGCACGCGGCGGCGACTTCGACTTCGCACTGCTGACCGACGGTCTACGGGCCGAACGGGAGCAGGGCATCACGATCGACGTCGCCTACCGGTACTTCGCCACCGACAAGCGCTCGTTCATCCTGGCCGACTGCCCCGGGCACGTGCAGTACACCCGGAACACCGTCACCGGGGCCTCCACCGCCGATGTGGTGATCATCCTGGTCGACGCCCGGCACGGCGTCCTCGAGCAGACCCGCCGGCACCTCGCGGTGGCCGGGCTGCTCCGGGTGCCGCACGTCGTCCTCGCGGTGAACAAGATCGACCTGGTCGGCTACGACGAGGCCGTGTTCACCAAGATCGCCAAGGAGGTCAACGAGGTCGCCGACCACCTCGGCATCGCCGACCTGCAGGCCATCCCGGTGTCCGCGCTGGTCGGCGACAACGTCGTCGAACGCTCCGAGCAGACCCCCTGGTACGACGGTCCGACGCTGCTCGCGCTGCTGGAGAACGCGAACGGCCGCACCGACACGTCGCAGCAGCCGCTGCGGTTCCCGGTGCAGTACGTCATCCGCCCGCAGACCGACGACGAGTACCGCGACTACCGCGGCTACACCGGAACCGTTGCCTCCGGCACCGTCAAGGTCGGCGACCCGGTGATCGTGCTGCCCGCGGGCCGCCGTACCTCGATCGCCGGCATCGACCGGCCGGTCGTCACCCCGACCAGCACCGCAGTGGTCGAGCGGCCGTCGGCGATCGCCGGCGAGGCGGTCACGGTCCGGCTCGCCGACGACATCGACGTCGCCCGCGGCTCGGTGATCGTCGCCGCCGAGGCCTCTCCCGGTACCCGCCGGGAACTGGCCGCCACCGTGAGCTGGCTGTCCGACCGGCCACTGACCGTCGGGGCCCGGGTGCTGATCAAGCACACCACCACCACCGCGCAGGCGATCGTCACCAAGATCACCGGCGCGCTGGACCTCGACACGCTCGGAGTCATCGACGCCGCCGAGCTCGCGCTCAACGACATCGGCAAGGTGCAACTCAAGATCGCCGCGCCGCTGGCCGCCGACCCGTACTCGGCCAACACCATCACCGGATCGTTCCTGCTGATCGACGCCCACGACGGGTGGACGCTGGCGGCCGGCATGATCGACGACGAAGAAGGGGAACTGCTGTGACTGCTCCAGCGCTCGTGATCCTCGCCCACGGCAGCCGCGACCCGCGGTCGGCCGCCACCGTGCACGCTCTCGTCAAGTGCCTGCGCGGGATGCGCGACGACCTGCGGATCGAAGCCTCCTTCCTCGACCACTGCCCGCCGACGCCGTACCAGGTCCTCGGCAAGCTCGCCGCCGAGGGTGTCGAGGAGGTCGTCGTCCTGCCGCTGCTGCTGTCGGCCGCGTACCACGCGCGGATCGACGTACCGGCCGTCGTCGACGAGGCGCGCAGCCGGTTCCCCGGCCTGCGGATCATCGCCTCCGACGTGCTCGGGTACGACGACACGCTGCTCGACGTACTGGACCGTCGGATGCGCGCCGAACTGAAGGACGGCCGGGTGCGTGAGCTGGACGCGCTGGTGCTGGCCTGCGCCGGCTCGAGCGACTCGCACGCGAACGCGAGCGTCACGCGGCTCGCCCGGCTGTGGGGTCAGCGGCACAAGCTGCCGGTGACCGCGGCGTTCGTGTGCGCTGCCTCGCCGTCGCCCGCTGAGGCCGTGCTGCAGTGGCGGCTCGAGGGTCGCCGGCACGTGGCGGTCGGATCGCTGTTCCTGGCGCCCGGCGTACTGCCCGACCAGGCCGAGTCGACGTCGCGGCGCGCGGGTGCGGTCGCGGTGTCGCAGCCGCTCGGTGTCAGCGCCGAGGTGGCGCGGCTGGTTCTGCTGCGGTACGGCGTGGCGGGTCTCGACCTGCTGACGCTGGAGCCGGCGCCGCGCCCGGTCATCGCCCGGCCCGAGCTGGTCCGGACCGCCTGAGCGTCGGACTTCCCGCACTCACCAACCCCGGTTCGCGCGATCCGGCCGAGCGTGCTCGGCCGGATCAGCCGGCGCGGATCGCACGTTGGTGAGTGGCGCGGGTCCGCTCAGCGCTGGAAGCGATGTGGATCGAGGAAGGAGACGTCCGTGTAGGGCGTCTCCTTCGTCGTTTGCTGGGCCAGCAGTTCGCCGATTCCGGCGCAGTGCTTGAAGCCGTGGCCGCTGTCGCCGCCGGCGATCAGCACGCGGTCGCCGTACCGCCCGACCAGGAACTGGCCGTCGAGCGAGTCCGTCACCATGCACGGCATCAGCTTCACCGGTTCGGGATCGAGGTCCGGGAAGTGGTCGGCGATCGCGGCGGAGAGCTCGGCGATGTCCTTGCGCGGGTGGATGTAGCGGTCGAGTTCGTCCGGGTCGATATCGCGGTCGCGCTCGGCCCCGTCGAGGCCGACCTTCACTCCGAAGTCCTCGTCGGAGCCGTGTCCCCACAGGCCCCGGCCGTCCGCGAACTCCCAGATGAACGACGGGAAGTTCCGCAGGCGGAACGCGTCCGACGCCGGGTCCTTCGGCTGGAACCAGAACAGCGGTGTCCGTCGCGGGGAGAGAGCTGGGCCCGGCACGAGCTTGCTCAACCAGGCGCCGGTCGCGATCACGACCTGGTCCGCGGTGATCGTGGTGGTCGGCGTCCGTACCCTCACGCCGTCCGGCCGTACCTCGATGCCGGTGACCATCGTGTGCGGGTAGACGGTCGCCCCGAGCCGTACCGCCGCGGCGACGTGCGCTCGGACGGTCGGCTCGGCGTAGCAGATCCCCGCGTCCGGATCCCAGATCGCCACGTCCTCGGGCGCCAAGTTGTACTGCGGGAACTGCTCGTGCAGCTCGTCGTGCGTCAGTTCAGTCGTCACCGCACCAGCAGCTGCCGCCGCCGCCCGCACGCCCTTCACGGGCCGGCTTTCCGGTGCCCCGACGTTGAGCGACCCGGTCTGGCGAACGTACGTCTCGCCTGTCCACTCCCCCAGCTCGGTCCACAACGCCAGCGACTTCCGGGCGATGGCAGTCAGCCCCGGGTGCTCCATACAAGCCACCCGAAACAACCGGGTAGCCCCATGCGAAGACCCGAACGCATGCCCAATCCCTTGCCGCTCGATCCCCACCGCATCCAACCCACGAGCGGCCAGCCGCCACAGGGCTGCCGACCCGAACGCCCCCAACCCGACCACGACAACATCCGCCATGCCCGCCACCCTACGTGCAGGCGCGGCGGAGGTCTGGGTCTCAGAGGCCGACCATTGACATGCCGGCGGGGTTGTAGCGATCGCCTTGGACGCCGATGCGGGCGGCGAGGGCGTTGAGCCCGGCGATCTCGTCGGCCGAGAGCGCCACCTGCGTGGCAGCGTTGTTCTCGTCGATTCGGGTGCGGCGGCGGGTGCCTGGGATCGGTACGATCCACGGCTGCTGAGCGAGCAGCCAGGCGAGTGCCACCTGACCGGGAGTGCACCCCTTCGGCTCGGCGAGGGACCGCACGTAGTTCACCAGTGCCTCGTTGGCGGTCAGGTTGTCCGCCTCGAACCGCGGGACCCTGGCGCGGATGTCGCCGGCCGTGAACTCGGTGGATGTGGTGACCGTGCCCGTCAGGAAACCCTTGCCGAGTGGGCTGAACGGCACGAACCCGATGCCGAGCTCCGCGCAGGTGGGCAGCACCTCCGGCTCAGGGTCGCGCGTCCACAGCGAGTACTCGCTCTGCACAGCCGTCACCGGATGGACGGCATGCGCCCGCCGAATCGTCGCCGCGCCGGCTTCGGACAGCCCGAAGTGGCGGACCTTCCCGGCCTGCACGAGTTCACCCACTGCCCCGGCGACGTCCTCGATCGGGACGTCGGGATCGACCCGGTGCTGGTAGAACAGGTCGATCACGTCGATCCCGAGCCGGCCCAGCGACTCGTCCGCGACCCGCCGGATCTGCTCCGGCCGCGAGTTCGTCCCGAGCATCTTGCCGTCCTGGATGTTCCAGCCGAACTTCGTCGCGATCACCACCTGGTCGCGCACCGGCGCCAGCGCCTCGCCGACGAGCTCCTCGTTGACGTACGGCCCGTACACCTCGGCGGTATCGAAGAACGTGACGCCCTGCTCCACGGCGTACCGGATCACCCCGATCATGTCGTCGCGGTCACCGGGGTTGGGCCCGTAGCTCTGCGACATGCCCATACATCCCAGACCCACCGCCGACACCTGCAGACCTTGACCGAGCGTTCGTGTGTGCATGACCCGACGGTAGAGCCGGTGCGGCGTGCGCAGGGAGGCTCTACTAGTACACGTCAGAGATAGCGTGATATCTTGCTATCTATGGCGAAGGACGGGACCAAGAACATCCTGTTGCGGCTGGATCCGGAGTTGGCGGACCGCTTGCAGACGGTGGCGTCGGTGGAGGGGCGATCGGTGTCGGACGTGGCCCGGGAGGCGATCGCGGCGCTGGTGGACCAGCGCCGGCAGGACGCCCAGTTCAGCCGGTTGCTCGAGGAGAACCTGAGCCGGCACGAGGAATCGCTGCGCCGGCTGCGTGGAGACGACTGATGCGATACCTCGGCCGGTACGACGTGCTCGCCGTCGCCGCGCGGGTGCTGCGCTGCGCGTCCGACGACGTCGTCCGCCGGTCGAACCTCGACGCGATCGATCGCGTACTGACCGACGTACGCCGGACCGGCGGGCTGGCCGAGGCGGCCGGGGCGCTGCTCGCGGGACTGGTGCGGGAGCGCCCGTTCGACGGGGCGAACCGGGTGGTAGCGGTCGCGGTCGTGCTGCAGTTCGTCTCGCTGAACCGGGCCGACCTGCAACTCGAGCCGGTGAGTGAGGTCGACGAGCTACTCGACCGGATCACGGCCGGTGCGGCCGGCGACGCCGAGGCCGCGGCGTTCGTCCGGAGCCGGCTGGAACATCACCCGGTGACCGCGGAGGACCTGCAGGAGCACCTGAAGATCGAGCTGTCGCTCGAGGACGTCGTTCAGGACGTGTGGAGGGGAGATCCGATGTACGAGCATTTCAGCGAGGAAGCCCGGCGAGTGATCGTGCTCGCGCAGGAGGAGGCGCGCGGCCTCGACCACGTGTACGTCGGCACCGAACACCTGCTGCTGGGGGTGATCACGCTGCGGACGAGCGTCGCGTCGCGGGTGCTCGCCTCGATGGGCATCACCGCCCCGGTGGTGCGGGAGCTGGTCGTCGAGATCGTCGGGCGCGGGAAGAGCGACGCGGGCGCCGGCGCGATCCCGTTCACGCCGCGGGCGAAGAGCGTGTTCGAGTTCGCGTGGAGTGAGGTTCGAGCGCGTGGGGCGGATCGGGTCGGGCCGGAGCACCTTCTGCTCGGCGTACTCCACGACGGTGACGGGGTTGGTGGCCAGATCGTCACGAAGCTCGCCGAGAACGTCGACGAGGTACGGCGCAAGCTGGAACAGCGGATCGATTGGCGCCGCCGGTCCGAGTCCGTCGTCGCCGAGGAGGCCGCGACGTGGACGACGTACGGGCGGCGGCACCACCTGCTCGCCGAGCTGAACGCGGTCCTCGACGAGAACGAGCGGCTGCACGAGCAGGTCGCGAAGCTCCGCGACCTGCTGCGCCGGCACGGCATCGACCCGGACAGCTGACCGGTCCAGAAACCGTCAGGTCGCCGCGAGGCGCTTCTTCTCCGTTTCGACGTCGAAGTCCGCGGCCGGCCACTGCGGGTTCAGCTCCTTGAGCGTCTCCAGCAGAATCGTGGTGACGGCCCAGTTGCGGTACCACTTGCGGTCGCTCGGGATCACATACCAAGGCGCGTCCGGGGTGTTACAGCGCTCGATCGCCGCGTGGTACGCGTCCATGTAGTCCGGCCACAGCTTCCGTTCGTCGACGTCGCCCGGGTTGTACTTCCAGTACTTGCTCGGGTCGTCGAGGCGTGCCTCGAGCCGGGCCTTCTGCTCCTCGGGCGAGATGTGCAGGTAGCACTTCACGATCGTCGCGCCGCTCGCGGTCAGCTCGGCCTCGAACTCGTTGATCTGGTCGTAGCGCCGGGTCCACACGTTCGGCGTGACCAGCTCGCGGACGCGGGCGATCAGTACGTCCTCGTAGTGCGACCGGTCGAAGATGCCGATCATCCCGCCGCCCGGGACCGCCTGCCGGATCCGCCACAGGAACCCGCGGCGCTTCTCGGCCGGCGTCGGCGCCTTGAACGACGTGATCTTCAGGCCCTGCGGGTCCATCAGCCCGGCACCGTGCCGGATCACGCCGCCCTTGCCGGACGTGTCCATCCCCTGCAGCACCAGCAGGACCCGGCGCTCCCCGCCGGTACGCCCCTCGGCGAACAACCGCTCCTGCCAGTCCGACACCTCGGCACCGAGCTGCTCCAGCGCGACCTTGCCGTCGTCCTTGGTACCGGAGAACCCGGCCGTCGACCGCGTGTCGAACTTCGTCAGGTCCACCTCGCCGGCCGGCACCCGCAGCAGCTCCCGCAGTCCCCCGCCAGCAGCCTTCTCAGCCTTCTTCTGCTTCGCCATCCACTCATCCTGCCTCATCCCTCCGGGAATGGCCGTCAGGCGGCGCGGGCGAGCGCGATCAGGCGGGACAGCGCGCGCAGGTACTTCTTGCGAAAGCCACCCTTGAGCATGTCCTTCGAGAACAGCTGGTCGAGTGGTACGCCGCCCGCCAGCAGCGGGAGGTTCCGGTCGTACATGCGGTCGGCGAGGACGACCAGCCGGAGCGCGATGTTCTCGTCGGTCAGCGGGCGAAGATCGGTGATCGCGACGGTCTCGATGCCGTCCAGGAGAGCGCCGTACTTGCTCGGGTGCAGTTCGGCGAGGTGGCGGTGGAGGTCGACGAAGTGGTCGCAGGACGCGTTGGGGCGTACCGCGGCTTCTTGCTCGACCTTCTCGTCGGGCCAGGGGTCGGGGGCCGTCGGGAGGCCGCGGTGGCGGTAGTCCGGGCCGTCGATCCGGCGGACGTCGAAGCGGGCGGCGAGGGCCTGGATCTCGCGGAGGAAGTCGATCGCCTGGAATCGTCCCTCGCCGAGCTTGTCCGGCAAGGTGTTCGAGGTTGCTGCGATCTCTACTCCCGCGTTGAACAGTTGGCCGAGGAGGCGGGAGATCAGCATGGTGTCGCCCGGGTCGTCGAGCTCGAACTCGTCGATACAGATGAGGCGGTAGGACGAGAGTTTTTCCACTGCTGTGCGGAGGCCTAAGGCGCCGACCAGGTTCGTCAGCTCCACGAACGTGCAGTACATCTTCGGGGCGGCTGCTTCGTGCCAGAGCGATGCCAGCAGGTGCGTCTTGCCTACGCCGAATCCCCCGTCGAGATAGATGCCCGGTTTCCCGGCGACTGGGGAGGAAGCGCGGAAGCGGGACCAGAAACTGGGGCTCCGCCTGGGTGCGGCCAGGTGGGTTGCGCGGTCCTGGAGGACGGTGAGGGCCTCCGATTGGGTCGGTTCGCCGGGGTTCGGGCGGTACGTCGCGAAGCGGACGTCGGCGAAGCGCGGTGGCGGGACGCATTCGGACAGCAGCCGGTCCGGGCTCACCTCGGGCCACTGTTCGCTCAACCGCACCACCATGCGCCCAACCCTAAGGCAGGGAAAAGTATGGAAAGCCCGCTGTGGCCTTGACCACTTTCTTACTTTCAGTTAGGAAGTTGGAGTAGCGATCGATGAGGAGTCTCCGATGGGCGAACGGCACGTGCGGCGGCGGACAGTTCTCAAGACAGCGGCGGGTGCGCTCGGCCTCGGGTCCGCGCTCGCCGCCTGCGGTGGCAGTGACAGCGGTGGCGGTACGACCAGCGGCGGCAAGGCCGTCGTCCGGATGTGGTCCTGGTACAACGACCAGCAGGACCAGTTCCCCAAGCTGATCAGCGCGTTCGAGGCCGCGCACAGCAACATCAAGGTCGAGAACCGGATCTTCGGTACGCCGGACCAGTACCTGCCGGCGCTGCAGGCCGCGGTCGCGGGTGGCGACGTACCGGAGATCTTCGCGCCCCACACGCGGGCGCTGACGTACGGTACCGGCGGCGTGTCCGCCGACCTGAAGCAGGAGCTCGGCGACGATTTCCTGAAGGACTTCTTCGACTCGGCCAACCAGGAATACACCCTGGACGGCAAGCAGTACGCGGTCGGCTGGATGGCGCAGACGTTCGGCCTGTTCTACAACCCGGACCTGCTGAAGGCGGCCGGGGTCGGCGAGGACGAGATCGAGACCTGGGACGACCTGATCGCGGCCGCCGCGAAGATCCGGAAGACCGGCAAGTACCCGGTCGCGCTGAGCTGCAACCCGACGACCAGTTCGCTGGACTTCTTCCTGCCGCTGATCACCCAGGTCGCCGACGATCCGACGTACTACCTGAAGCTCGACCAGCTCAAGGACGGAGCGACGTACGAGGATCCGAAGGTGGTCAAGGCGATCGAGCTGCAGCAGAAGATCGTCAAGGCGGGCGTCTTCCAGCCCGGTACGACCGGAACCAGCGGTGATCAGGCGCCGCAGATCTTCTACACCGGCAAGTCCGCGATGCTGTTCAACGGCAGTTGGACGCCGCAGGGCCTGACGAAGGACGCGTCGCCGGCGTTCAACAAGTTGTACAAGGTGATGAAGACTCCGGCCATCGCGCCGGGCAAGCGGCACTGGACGGCGAACCAGGCCGGCGCCGGCTGGGCGGTCTCCGCGACCAGCAAGAACAAGGACGCCGCGCTGGAGTTCCTCAAATTCATGTACTCCGCAGAGCAGTACTCCCCCACGATGAACGAGTCGAACTCGATGCCGGCCACCAAGAGCGCGGCCGCCCGGATCGAGCTGCCGATCATGAAGCAGATGACGTCCTGGTTGCTCGAGGGCGACGGTTGCCCGCACATCCCGTTCGGTCCCGGCTCGGTGGCGGCCGGAGATCCGCTGGCGAAGATCTTCGACGGCAGCGGTGAGCCGGCCGCCGTCGCGAAGGCGATGCAGCAGGCGGTCCAGAACGCCAAGGGCGGGTGACCGGATGGCGACAGCTCTTACCAGAGACGTCGTCCGGCGGTCCGCGGCGCGCTCGGCGTACCGCTTCGGTTCACCGCTGCGGCGCTCGCAGCGGATCGCCGGCTACGTCTTCGTCGCGCCGACATTTGTGCTGTTCCTGGCGTTCGTCCTGTGGCCGATCCTCTACACGGCGTACCTGAGCCTGACGTCGTGGGGCGGGTTCGGGGCGCCGCGGTTCGTGAACTTCGACAACTACAGCCGGATGCTGCACGATCCCGTGGCGCGCCGCGCACTGGTCGTCACGCTGGTGCTGACCGCGGTGACGACCGCGATCCTGACGTTCCTCGGCCTGGTCACCGCAGTCCTTGTGAACCTGATCTGGCGCAGGGTCGGCGTCGTCGTCCGGACCATCCTGTTCATCCCAGGGATCGTGTCGTTCGTCGTCTCGGCCGTGCTCTGGAAGCTGATCTACGACCCGAACATCGGCACGCTCAACCGGTTGCTGGGGGCAATCGGTTTGGGCAGTCTGCAGCACCCGTGGCTCGCCGACCACAAGACCGTACTGCCGGCGATCGTCGTCGTCACGGTCTGGGGTGGCCTCGGGTTCACCATGCTGATCTACTTCGCCGGTCTGCAGAGCATCGATCCGAACCTGTACGAGGCGGCGGCGATGGACGGCGCGAACGCGGTACAGCAGTTCCGGCACATCACCGTGCCGAGCCTGCGGGTCGTGACGGGGCTGATCGTGAGTCTCGGGCTGCTCAACGGGTTCAAGGCGTTCGACGTGATCTTCGTGATGACCGGCGGCGGTCCGAACCACGGCAGTGAGGTACTCGGCACGTACCTGTACTCGCTGGCGTTCGGTACGACGTCCGGATCGCTCCCCCAGCTCGGATACGCCAGCGCGTTCAGCGTCGTGACGATGGTGCTCTGCACGCTCGCGGTACTCGCGCAGCTCTGGCTGACCCGGAGGGCGGACCGATGAAGAAGGCGTTCGCGACCTTCGTGCTCGCGCCGTTCTGCTTACTGATGGCGTTCCCGCTCGTGTGGATGCTGCTGACCTCGTTGCGCGAGCAGAACACGATCTTCAACGGCCCGGTCATCCCACGGAAGATCACCGGTGCGGCGTACCGGGAGGCGTGGACGTCGATCCAGTTCCCGCTGCATTTCTGGAACAGCGTGTGGATCACCTCCGTCACCGTGATCGGTGTCCTGGTGTTCGCCACGCTCAGTGGGTACGCGTTCGCGAAACTCGATTTCCCGTTCCGGAACACGCTTTTCGTGCTGCTGCTGACCACGCTGATGATGCCGTCGACGGCGCTGATCATCCCGCTGTATCTCGAGCTCAAGTCGTTCGGGCTGCTCGACACCCAGGCCGGCCTGCTGGTGCTGTACATCTCCGGGTCGGCACCGTTCGCGATGTTCCTGATGCGGGCGTTCTTCCAGACCCTGCCGGACGAGCTGATCGAGGCCGCGCGAGTCGACGGCGGCAGCGAGCTGACGATCTTCCGGCGGGTGATCCTGCCGCTCACCCGGCCCGGGATCGCGACCGTGGTGATCTTCCAGTTCCTGTCCACCTGGAACGAGTTCCTGATCGCCAACACGGTCCTGCGGAACACCGACTCGCTCCCGCTGCAGCCGGTGCTGTTCACGCTGATGGGTCAGTACTCCACGAACTGGCCGGCGTTGACGGCCGGCCTCACGTTGTCCGTCGTACCGGTGGTGATCGTCTACGTCCGGATGCAGCGGCAGTTCGTCGCCGGGATGATGCTCGGCGCCGTCAAGAACTAGTCGAAAGAGAGCAGATGCCGATCAAGAACGTCGTGGTCAACTGCACAGATGTCGAACGTTCCGTTGCCTTCTACACCGAGTTCCTCGAGCTCACGCCGTTGGGTGAACCAACGTCCGCGCGGGCGGTTCTCGACGCGGTGACCGCGACCGTCGAACTACGGGCCGTCGGCAACGGGCGGGAGCGGAGCACGTGGTCGCCGGACGATCTGCAGAAGGGCTTCCGCCACCTCGGTTTCAAGGTCGACCGCATCGACACGCGTGCCGCCGTACTGAAAGCCGCCGGGGTCGAGTTCAAGCTCGATCCGCTGGACGCCGAGGGCAACGTGCGGATCTGCTTCTTCTACGACCCGGACGGAACACTGCTCGAGCTGATCCAGGGCGACCTGGAGTACGCCGAGGTGCTCGACGCCGACGGGGTCGCGCGGGAGCGAGCGCTCGGCGTACCGTCCCGTCCGCGCTTCGACCACGTCGCGGTGACGATCGCGGACCGGGACGCGACCGCCGCGCACTACCGGGACCACCACGGATTCTCGTTCATCGGCACCATCGAGCAACCGCACGATCACCGCGGGTTCCACATCGGCTACCTCAAGGGTGGCGACACCGTGATCGAGGTCTTCACCTACGACGTGGACACGACCGGTCGCGCTCCGCAGTTGGACGTCGCGGGTTTCGCGTACGCCGAGCTGACCGGTGACGTGCCGGCGCTGCCGGCCGTCGAATCACCTGATGGGACGAAGGTCTACGTCGACCCCGACGGGTTCACGTACGCCGTAGGCTCGGGCGCGTGATCAACAACTGGCTCCGTCCGCTCGGCAACACCGGCCTGACCGTCTCGGCCGTCTGCGCCGGCGGCAGCGGTATCGCGGGGATGCCCGCCGTCTTCGGGTACGACGTGACCGCGCAGCAGGCGGTCGACCTGGTACTGCGGGTCTTCGACAGCCCGCTGACCTGGATCGACACCTCCAACGGGTACGGCGACGGCACCAGCGAGACCCGGATCGGCCAGGCGATCCGCGAGTACGGCGGGCTGCCCGGCGGGTTCATGGTCGCGACCAAGGTCGACGCCCGCGACGGCGACTACTCCGGCGCCCGGGTCCGCGCGAGTGTTGCCGAGAGCAAGGAACGGCTCGGGCTGGACGACCTTCCGTTGGTGTACCTGCACGATCCGGAGTTCCACGACTTCGACTCGATGCGGGACGCCGTCGACACCTTGATGCAGCTGCGCGCCGACGGCGAGATCGGCCACGTCGGCCTCGCGGGTGGTGACACCGGTGAGCTGTCGCGGTACCTCGACCTCGGCGGGTTCGAAGTACTGCTCGTCCACAACCGGTGGAGCCTGGTCGACCACTCCGCCGGCCCGATCTTCGAGCGCGCCCGCGCCGAGGGCATCGGGGTGGTGAACGCGGCCGTCTACGGCGGCGGGATCCTGGCGAACCCGCGCGGCGCGACGAAGTACGCCTACCGCGAGGCGCCGGCGGCGCTGCTGGACGCCGTGGCGGAGATGGACAAGGCGTGCGAGGAGTACGGCGTCGACCTCGCGACCGCGGCGCTGCGGCACTCGACGAACGACCCGGGGATCGCCGGAACGGTCGTCGGGATCACCAAGCCGGCCCGCGTCGACGCGCTGCTGGCCGCCCGCGATGCGGACCTCCCGAGCGAACTGCTTAACCGGTTAGGTAGCCTGCTCCCGGACAGGCAGTACTGGGTCGAGAAGGAGACGACGTGACGAACGGCTTCCCGAGCGGGTTCACCTGGGGCGCGGCGACCGCGTCGTACCAGGTCGAGGGCGCGGTGTCGGCGGACGGCCGCGGGCCGAGCATCTGGGACACGTTCGCGCACACCCCGGGCCGGATCTCCGACGGTACGAACGGCGACGTCGCCGTGGAGCACTACCACCGGTTCGCCGACGACATCCGGCTGCTCGCGGACCTCGGGCTGACCGCGTACCGGTTCTCGATCGCCTGGCCGCGGATCATGCCGGACGGCCTTGCCGGATCTGCGAACCCGGCCGGCCTGGACTTCTACCGGCGGCTGGCGGAGGCCTGTCTGGCGAACGGCGTCACGCCGTACGCGACGCTCTACCACTGGGATCTGCCGCAGCCGCTCGAGGACGCGGGCGGCTGGCTCGTCCGCGACACCGCGTACCGGTTCCGCGACTACGCCGTTGCCGTGCATGACGGACTGTCGGACGTCATCAAGCACTGGATGACGCTGAACGAGCCGTGGTGTTCGGCCTTCCTCGGCTACGGGAACGGCGAGCACGCGCCGGGGCGGACCGTCGGCGTGGATGCGCTGAAGGCGGCTCATCACCTGCTGCTCGGACACGGTCTCGCGTTGGACGCGATCCGTACGGAGGGGTCAGGGGGTTCGGCGTACGGGATAGCGCTCAACCCGGCACCGATCCACCCTGCGTCCGACTCCCCCGCCGACCGGGACGCCGCGCGGCGGATCGACGGCCTGCGCAACCGGCTGTTCCTGGAGCCCTTGCTGTCGGGGCAGTACCCGGCCGACGTACTGGAGGACACCGGGACGACGGAGTGGTTCGCGGCGCAGGAGGCGGACCTGCCGCTGATCGCGGCGCCGCTCGACTTCCTCGGCGTGAACTACTACTGCCCGACCACGGTCGCCGCGCCGGACGGGCCGATCTCCACGCCTGGTCCGTCGACGCAGCCGGGCAGCGAGAATGTCGTTGCCGTCGACACCGGTCTGCCGACGACCCAGATGGGCTGGCCGATCCAGGCGTCCGGGCTGCGCGACATCCTGGTGGCGATCAACAAGCTGGCGCCGGAGTTGCCGTTGTACGTGACCGAGAACGGGTCGGCGTACCCTGATGTGGTGACCGCTGACGGCCAGGTCGAGGACGACGAGCGGCTCGACTACCTGCGGCAACACGTTGCCGTGTGCAAGGACCTGGTGAGCGAAGGATTCCCGTTGAAGGGGTACTTCGCGTGGTCGCTGCTCGACAACTTCGAGTGGGCCTGGGGCTACAGCAGGCGGTTCGGGATCGTGTACGTCGACTACGCGACCCAGCAGCGCATCGTGAAGAAGAGCGGCCGCTGGCTGCAGGACTTCCTTCGCTAGGAGCGTGCTGCGTTCTGGTGTGGGGTGAGTTGGCTGTGCAGGACGAGTGAGGCGGCTCCCAGGGCCGCCGCGCTCGGGCCGAGTTTGGACAGCTCGACGCGGGTCGGGTGCATCGCGCGGACGAACGACAGCCGGTTGAGCTCCTGCGCGGCGATCCGGACATAGATGTCGCCGGCCTCGCTGAAGCCCGGCCCGGCCAGGATGATCTGGTCCAGGTCGAGCAGGTTGGTGATCGAGAGCAGCGCCTTCGCGAGGTACGTCGCGGACTCCTCGATCAGCTGCAGGCACCGGTCGTCGCCACCGGCCGCGAGGCGCGCGATCCTGGCGAAGTCCGAGCGGACCGAGGACTGGCGGCCGCGCAGCCCGAGCTCGACGGCGAGCGACTCGTGCTGTTCCGCGCGGGCGACGACGGCGGCCGGCGCCGCGAGACTCTCCAGGCAGCCCTGACCGCCGCACCAGCACTGCGGACCGTTGACGTCGAGGACCATGTGGCCGATCTCGCCGACGTTCGACGACGAACCGCGGTACACGTCGCCGTTCGTCACCAGGCCGAGGCCGAAGCCGGCCGCCATGTAGACCGTCGCGAAGTCGTTCGCGGACGGGATCTTGCCGGCCCAGAACTCCCCGATCGCCGCGCAGGTCGAATCGTTCTCCACCACGATGGGATGGTCGATCGCCGCCTTCAACGTGTCCCGTACGGCGAAGGGCTCCCAGGCGTACTTCTCCGCGTCCCTGCGCAGCATCCGGGTCCCGCCGCGACCCTGACGGCCGGCCAGCGCGACCCCGACCCCGACGAGCGTCGACGGCTCGATCTCGGCCTTCACGATCAGGTCCTCGAGCTCCGCGGTGATCCGCTGCACAGCGGTCGCGGGCGCTTCCTTGCCGATGCCGCGCGTGGACAGTTGCTCGATGACCCGACCGCTCATGTCGGTGACGACGTACGTCGTACTCGGCGTGTCGACGGCGATCCCGACCGCGTGCCGCGCGCGCGGGTTGAACTGCAGCAGGGTGGCGCGTTTGCCGCCGGTCGGGTCGCCGTACCCGGTCTCGATGATCAGGCCGTCGGCAAGCAGCCGCTTGACCACCCGGGAGATCGACGCGCCGGTCAGCCCGGACTGCTCGGCGAGGTCGACCCGGGTCACCGTCCCGCTGGACCGGATCAGGTCGAGGATCGCGCTGTGCGTCTCCTGTGCGGTCGCGCCTCTGAGCATCTTGGCCACGTCACCCTCCCTCGGGACGCACTTTAGTACACAACGTAAGGAAGTGGCAGTAGTTGACCTCAACTAACGTTGAGGTTCTAGCGTCCTCGGTGTGAAAGCGATCAGACTGCACGCGTTCGGCCCGGCGGAGAACCTCGTCTACGAGGACGTCCCGGACCCTACCCCTGGCCCCGGCACGGTGCTCGTCGACGTCGAGGCCGCGGGCGTCCATCTCGTCGACACGATGATCCGCGCGGGGACGACCGGCGACAGCCCGATTCCGGTGCCTGAATTGCCGACGATCCCGGGGCGCGAGGTCGCGGGCCGGGTGCTCGGGGCCGGACCGGACGTGAACCCGTCCTGGATCGGGAAGCGGGTCGTCGTCCATCTCGGCATGGTTCCCGGCGGGTACGCCGAACGGGCGGTCGCGAAGGTCGAGTCGCTGTACGAGCTCGCGGACCACGTCGACGCTGCCCAGGCCGTCGCCGCGATCGGTACCGGCCGCACCACCGCAGGCATCCTCCAGCAGGCGCAGCTCACGATGGAGGACGTCGTACTCGTCACGTCAGCCGCCGGCGGAATCGGCAGCTATCTGATCCAGGCCGCCCGCAACGTCGGCGCGATCGCCATCGGCCTGGCCGGCGGTCCGGCGAAGGTGGAGTTGGTCCGTTCGCTGGGCGCCAACCACGCGCTCGACTACCGCGACCCGGCCTGGGCGGACCAGCTCAGAACCATCCTGGCCGACACCCCAGCGACGGTCCTGCTCGACGGCGTCGGCGGCCCCACCGGCCAACAAGCCTTCGACCTGCTGGCCCCCGGTGCCCGAGCCCTCCTGTTCGGCTGGTCCGGCGGCGGCCCGATCGAATTCACCCACACCGACCTGATGACCCGAAGCCTGACCGTCGGCTGGGCCCTCGGCGCGCGCATGGCCGCCCAACTCCGCACCCTGGAAGCCGCCGCTCTCACCGAAACCACGACCGGCCGCTGGAAGGCCCTGACCACCACCTTCCCCTTGTCCGAAGCAGCCGCCGCCCACCACGCCCTGGAAACCCGAGCCACCACCGGCAAGGTCGTCCTCATCCCCTGATCGAGCACCGATTCCACATGAACACGTCGTACCGTCGCAGTACGACGTGTTCACCTCAACCTCCGCGCCGGCGACATGCCGACTTCACTCCTCATCGAACGAGATCGGCACCCCCGTCACGCCGCTGTACCCAACCAGCCCATGCGCCTTGGCCAGATCCAGGATGTCGCCGAAGTCAACGCCTCGCCCGTAGGACAGTGTGAGCAGGACATACTTCTCTGCGCCTTTGGGATACTCCTCCAGCTCGTAGTCCGGCGGTTCGATCTCATCCTTCAGGTCTGGCATCCTAAGGAAATTCGGGCTACAGATCGGGCACATGGCGTTCCGGCGAAGACAGAACGAGGTGAACGACAATGCGGAAGCGGGGCACGAGAGTCCCCCAGCTAACCGGTCAACTCCCCCGAGCGGACCCAGACTGAATCGGTCAGGTACCTCGGGGGGCGTACATGATGATGGCTACGCCGAGGAGGCAGATGGTGGCGCCGGCCAGGTCGTAGCGGTCGGGTTTGAAGTTGTCCAGGAGGACGGCCCAGGCCAGGGAGCCGGCGACGAAGATGCCGCCGTAGGCGGCGAGGATGCGGCCGAAGTTGGGGTCGGGCTGGAAGGTGGCGACGAAGCCGTAGGCGCCCAGGGCAACTATTCCGGCCGCGATCCAGAGGACGCCGCGGTGTTCGCGCCAGCCCTGCCAGATCAGCCAGGCGCCGCCGATCTCCGCGACGGCGGCGAGGACGAAGAGGAGGATCGACCGCAGCACGGTCACGGGCGACCGCCCGCGGGTGGGGGTACGGATCCCGTGTGCTCGCCGGGAGTTGCGCCGATGCTCGCGAACGGGAGCGGGCAGTCGGGATCACCCGCGCAGGTCTCCAGGTCCTCGCAGCCGGCGGCGATGCCGGCGCGGAGCGTTTCGGCGATGACGGTGAGGTCGGCGATCTTGGCTTCCACGTCGTGCAGTTTCTCCTGGGCGCGGGCCTGGAGGCCGGCTCCCTCACCGCGGGCGTGCCGGTGGGTCGCGGTGGCGAGGAGGTCGGAGATCTCGGCGAGCGTGAAGCCGAGGCGCTGGGCGGCCTTGATCACGCGGAGCGTCGTGATCGCCTCGGCGGGGTACTGGCGGTGGCCGCCGAGAGTCCGGGCCGGTTCGGCCAGGAGTCCGCGGCGTTCGTAGTACCTGAGGGTCTGCAGGTTCACCCCGGCAGCGGCTGCTACCTCGCTGGGTTTCACAGCCGGGCGACCAGACCGTCGAGTACGTCGGTGCGCGCGGGCGGGACGGTGATACGGAGATTGACTGCGCCGCTCAGCGTGAACGTGAAGAACGAGCAGCACTCGGACTCGCGGGCGATCAGGTCCGCGGCGGTCGCCTCGGCGGCCGGCTCGAGCAACAGATCAACGGTTTGCGGATCGACGCGGTTCACGTTCCGAAGGTACGTCGCGAAGAGTTGATCGAACTCCGCGACGCGGAACGGTCGCTCCGCGGTCGGCAGGGTGCAGGCGTCCGGTGCCCAGGATTCGTTCATGCCACGACGGTAAACCTGTACCGAAGTACCGGATGCAAGTCCTATGACTCGTACGTCAGCGTGAACGTGACCGCGCCGAAGCTGACGCGGTCTCCTGGGCGGACCTGGACCGTGGTGGTGATGCGCTGATCGTTCACGCAGGTGCCGTTCATCGAGCCGAGGTCGCGGAGCATCCAGCCGTCGTCGACGTACCGGAGCTCGGCGTGGCACCGCGACACGGTCTCGTCTCCGAGCCGCAGCGTCGCACCGGGCCCACGCCCGATCCGAACCGTCGGCGACCCGGGCGCAGGCAGCGCAAGGGCAGTCGGCGGCACCACCGGCACTCGCCGAACCAGCGTCAGCCGAGGCAGCGCCGGGCGGGTGACGGCGAGGCGCGGGAGCTTGGCGCGGATGGTTCGGGTCCAGGTGGTGAATCGGGATTCGCGGCGTGGCAGGTCGCGGAGGACGTCCGCCAGTTCGCCGGTGGTGCGGGCTCGGAGTACGACGTTCATCCGGCGGACGAAGGTGTCGTGGGACAGGCGGCCCGAGCCGGCGCCGTCGCGGAGTACGGCCAGGGCGCGGTCACGCTCCGCGTCCGACGGACGCGTACCGACCCCGATCGTGCTCATACAGGCATTGTCCGAGGCGAGTCGGGCGCCTGTCCACCTGGGAGGTGCCTAGGAAGTGTCCGTGGTGTGGGACAGAATGACGGGATGCGACTGCCTGTGATGCCGCCGGTCAAGCCGATGCTCGCCAAGCCGGTGAAGGAGATCCCGCGCGGGGCGATGTCCTACGAGCCGAAGTGGGACGGGTTCCGCTCGATCATCTTCCGCGACGGCGACGAGGTGGAGATCGGCAGCCGGAACGAGAAGCCGATGACGCGGTACTTCCCCGAGCTGGTCGAGGCGGTGAAGGCGAACCTCCCGGAACGCTGCGCGATCGACGGCGAGATCATCGTGATCGGCGAGTCCGGCGACCGGCTCGACTTCGAGGTACTGCAGCAGCGCATCCACCCGGCGGCGAGCCGGGTGAACATGCTGTCGGAGAAGACGCCGGCCCGGTTCGTCGCGTTCGACCTGCTCGCGCTCGGCGACGACGACTACATGGAGCGCCCGTTCAGCGAACGTCGTACGGCGCTGCTCGACGCGCTCGCGAACGTCAAGGAGCCGATCCACGTCACCCCGGCGACCGCCGACCACGAGACCGCGGCGCAGTGGTTCGAGCAGTTCGAGGGCGCCGGCCTGGACGGGCTGATCGCGAAGCCGCTCGACGGCCTGTACGTTCCGGACAAGCGGACGATGTTCAAGATCAAGCCGGAGCGTACGGCGGATTGCGTCGTCGCGGGGTACCGCCTGCACAAGAGCGGCCCGGACCGGATCGGCTCGCTGCTCCTCGGGCTGTACAACGACGACGGCACGCTCGCCAGCGTCGGCGTGATCGGCGCGTTCCCGCTGGAGCGCCGCAAGGAGCTGTTCGAGGAGATGCAGCCGCTCGTCACCACGTTCGACGAGCACCCGTGGGCGTGGGCGAAACAGGAGGAAGGTGTCCGTACGCCGCGCAACGCCGAAGGCAGCCGCTGGCAGGCAGGCAAGGACCTGTCATTCGTCCCGCTCCGCCCCGAGCTGGTCGTCGAGGTCCGGTACGACCACATGGAAGGCGTCCGCTTCCGCCACACGGCCCAGTTCGTCCGCTGGCGCCCCGACCGAACCCCAGAGTCCTGCACCTACGAACAACTCGAAGAACCGGTCAAGTTCGACCTCGCCGACGTCCTCTCCAGCGCCCAACGCTGATGCTCTACGGCCTCTACACGCGCCGGCTAAGACGCGAGCTGCGGCGCCTCCCCAAGCCGCGGCACGTCGCGATTGTGATGGACGGCAACCGGCGCTGGGCGCGCGGCGCCGGGTACGACGACGTACGCGTCGGTCACCGTTTCGGTGCGAAACACCTGGAGCAGTTCCTGCAGTGGAGTGCGGACGCCGGGATCACCTGTGTCACCGCGTGGGTCGCGTCGGCCGACAATATGCGCAAGCGCGACTCGGCTGAGGTCGACTACCTGATGGAGCTGACCGAGAGCGTGCTGGCAGAGCACGTTCGGCGCGACCACCGGTGGCGGCTGCATGTGGCGGGGCAGCTGGATTTGTTGCCCGACTCAACGGCCCGGGCGCTGAAGGAAGCCGTCGAGCTCAGCCGGGATCGCGACGCCGGTGATCTGACACTCGCGATCGGGTACTCCGGGCGACTCGAGGTCGTGGACGCCGTACGGGCGATGCTCGAAGACGCCGCGGCGGACGGACGGTCGCTCGAGGCGGTCGCCGACACGCTCAGCGAGGAGGAGATCGGGCGGCACCTGTACGTGCCCGGCCTGCCCGATCCCGAGCTCGTGATCCGGACCAGCGGCGAGCTGCGGATGTCGGACTTCCTGCTCTGGCAGGCAACCGGTTCGGAGATCGAGTTCTGCGACCTGTACTGGCCGGCGTTCCGCGAGGTGGATCTGCTCCGCGCGCTCCGGACGTACGGACGGCGAAGACTGCAACGATTCAGTTGAGTACTTTCGGGGTGGACCAGGGCACTATGGGGGTATACCGACTGGTAAGCGGAGGTGGCGCGATGTATGACGTCGTACTGCTTGTCGAGCAGGAGTTGTCCGAGCCGGATGCGAAGCGGGTCGTCGAGCTCCATCAGGACATGCCCGAGCCGGTGAAGTACCACGTGCTCGTGCCGTGCCACAACGCGGAAGCCGGCGTCGAGGCGTCGATCAGTGCGCTCGGTACGGCGGACCTCTACGGGCCGGGCCTCGCGGGCCAGCGGGAGGACCTGGCGGAGGCGCAGAAGGCGATCGACTCCGAGGCCAAGGGATGCACCGGGCGCAGTGTGCAACGGCTCCGCGACCTCGGGTACGAGGCCGAGGGCGGTATCTCGCACGACCGGCCGATCGACGCGCTGGTCGCGACGGTGAACCACGTGCAGGGTCAGGAGGTCATCATCCTGACCAGGCCACACATCGTCGCCGAGTTCTTCCATCTGGACTGGACGAACTCGGCCCGCCGGCACCTCGGCGTACCCGTGCTGCACCTGCTGGAGCAGGAGTCGAAGGCTAGTACTGGAGCAGAACCGCGTAAGTGAGACCGGCGGCGAGGCTCGCGATCAGCAGCGACAGCGTGGTCCTGATCGCGCGCTCGCCGGTCCGGCCGTAATGGCGGCCGTCCTCGGAGTGGTACGCGACCTTGTAGCCGGCGTACCCGGCCGCGAGCACCAGCCCTAGTTTGATCATCAGACACCCGCCGCCGTACCGGATTCCTTGAACTGCGTGTGGTACAGATCAGCGTACTCGCCACCGGCCGCGAGCAGTTGGTCGTGCGTGCCGCGCTCGACGATGTTGCCGTGGTCAACGACCAGGATCTGGTCCGCGTTCCGAACGGTGGAGAGCCGGTGGGCGATCACCAGCGAGGTCCGGCCTTCGAGTGCGCTGTCCAGGGCCTGCTGGACGGCGACCTCGGACTCGGAGTCCAGGTGTGCGGTCGCCTCGTCGAGGACGACGATCTTCGGTGCCTTGAGCAACAACCGGGCGATCGCCAGCCGTTGCCGTTCGCCACCGGACAGCCGGTGCCCGCGGTCGCCGACAACTGTGTCCAGCCCGTCCGGCAACTCCGACACGAGGTCCCAGATCTGGGCGGCACGCAACGCCTGCACCATCTCGTCCTCGGTAGCGTCCGGCTTGGCATACACCAGGTTCGCGCGGATCGTGTCGTGGAACATGTGCGCGTCCTGCGTGACGTACCCGATCGTGTCGTGCAACGACTGCAGCGTGACGTCACGGACGTCGTGGCCGCCGATCCGCACCGCTCCCCCGGTCACGTCGTACAGCCGGGCGACGAGGTTGGTGATGGTGGTCTTGCCCGCACCGGACGGCCCGACCAGGGCGATCATCTGGCCGGGCTGGACCACGAAGCTCACGTCCTCGAGGACCTGCGCGGAGACGCGCTTGTCGAGGACCGCGACGGACTCCAGGCTGGCCAGTGAGACCTGCTCGGCGGTCGGGTACGCGAACGCCACATGGTCGAATTCCACGCTCGCCGCGTCGGCAGGCAACGGCTGCGCGTCCGGGGCGTTCTTGATCATCGGCTCCAGGTCGAGCACCTCGAAGACCCGCTCGAACGACACCAGCGCGGTCATCACGTCGACCCGGACGTTCGACAGCGCGGTCAGCGGACCGTACAGCCGGCCGAGCAACGCGACCAGGGCGAGCAGTGTCCCGACGGTCAGTGTCTGCCGAACGGCCAGGTTGCCGCCCACGCCGTACACCAGGGCCGTGGCGAGCGCCGCCACCAGCGTCAGCGCGGTGAAGAACACCCGGCCGAGCATCGCGATCCGGATTCCCAGGTCGCGGACCCGCCCGGCGCGCTCGCCGAAGTCACGCTCCTCCAGGGCCGGGTGCCCGAACAGCGTGACGAGCAGCGCGCCGCCGACGCTGAACCGCTCGGTCATCGCGGTCGACATCTCGGCGTTCAGGTTCATCTGCTCACGCGTCATCGCGGCCAGCCGGCGGCCGAGGATGCGGGCCGGGATCAGGAAGACCGGCAGCAGCAGGATCGCCACCACGGTCAACTGCCAGCTCAGCGCGAGCATCGCCGCGACCACCAGGATCAGGCTGATGATGTTCGAGACCACGCCGGACAGCGTGGTGGTGAAGGCCTGTTGGGCACCGATCACGTCGTTGTTGAGCCGCGAGACCAGCGCACCGGTCTGTGTCCGGGTGAAGAACGCGACCGGCATCCGTTGGACGTGCGCGAACACCTTCGTCCGCAGGTCGTAGATCAGGCCCTCACCGATCCGCGCCGAGAACGACCGCTGCACGAGACCGAGCACGGCCTCCACGACCGCGAGCCCCGCGACGACCAGCGCCAGCGCCGTCACCAGACCGGCGTTTCCCTTGGTGATGCCGTCGTCGACGATCTTCTTGAACAGCAACGGCGACGCGATCACCAGGAACGCCGACAGGACCACCAGGATCAGGAACACCGTGATCTGCCACCGGAACGGCCGCGCGAACCTCAGGATCCGCCGCACCGTGCCCTTGGCCAGCTTCCGCCCGACGATCGACGCGTCCTGGCGCCGCCAGCCGGCCGCGGCCATCCCACCCATCATCGACATACTGCCGCCTCTCTTTGCACTGATCATCTCAACAGCCGGGGACAGAACACACTTCCCGCAACTTTTGGTTGCGCATCAGCCCGGACCTGGTCTACAGTCATGAGCAACCAAAGGTTGCGAAAGGATGAGAGGCCATGAGCAGGAGCATCGAGCGGGAGATTCGGGTCGAGGCGGCACCGGAGGTCGTCTACGAGGTGGTCAGCTCGCCCGAGCACCTGCGTGAGTGGTGGCCGGACGAGGTCGACCTGAAGCCGATCCCCGGCAGCACCGGGACGGTCGGGTTCAAGCAGGCCGAGGGCACCCTGGTCGTACCGGTGACCGTGGTCGAGGCCGAGCCGCCGCGCCGGTTCTCGTTCCGCTGGGACTACGAGGGCGACACCGCGACCCCGGAGAACTCGCTGCTGGTGACCTTCGACCTGATCCCGGCCGACGGCGGCACGCTGCTCCGGATGGCCGAGACCGGGTGGGACGAGGCCGCGAAGTCCGACGAGGCGCTCGCCGACCACACCAGCGGCTGGGACTACTTCATCGGCCGGATCCCGCCGTACGTCGACCGGCTGGTCGCCAGGCCGTGATCGACGACGAGCTCTGGTCGGCGATCGGGGACCCGACCAGGCGGCGGATGCTCGACCTGCTGCTCGCGGACGGCGGCGGTACGGCGACCAGTCTCAGCGAGCGGCTGCCGGTCACCCGGCAGGCGGTCGCCAAGCACCTCGGCGTTCTCGAACGCGCCGGGCTCGCGCACTCCGCGCCGTCCGGCCGGGAACGCCGCTACACCGTGGACGAGGTGCGCCTCGCCCACGCCATCGACCAGCTGTTCGACGTCACCCAGACCTGGGACCGGCGGCTGCAGCGCATCAAGCGGATCGCCGAGGCGATCGAGAAGACCGAGAGGCAAGAACCATGAGCGATATTCTGCACCGGGTCGGCATCATCGCACCGACCAAGGACGTGTACGACGCCCTCACCACGATCGACGGCCTGGCCGGCTGGTGGACCGAGGACACCACCGGCGACGTGGACGGCGTGATCCAGTTCCGGTTCGCCAGTGCGGGCGGCGACGGGTTCGATATGAAGGTCCTGGAGAAGTCTCCGGAGCTGATCCGCTGGGAGGTCGTTGGCGGACCCGACGAATGGATCGGTACCGAGGTCAGCTTCACGCTGTCCCGCGCCGACCAGTTCACGATCGTCCTGTTCAAGCAGGCGGGCTGGCGCGAGCAGGTCGAGTTCATGTACCACTGCAGCACCAAGTGGGCGACGTTCCTGATGAGCCTCAAGCAGTACGTCGAAACCGGCAAGGGCGAGCCCGCGCCGAACGACGTACTCGTGAGCAACTGGCACTAGCTAGCCCAGGGCGGCGATCAGTTCCTTGAGGCGGCGGGCCTGCGCCGCTCGTTCGGCTCGGAGTTGATCGTCGTACGAGCGGTCCGCGGCACCGAGGAGCAATGCCTTGGTCTCGCGGATCGCTCCGGGCAGCGGGGCCAGCACGGCGTCGGTGAGGTCCTTCACCGTCGCGGCCAGCTCATCGGCCGGTACGACGATGTTCGCCAGGCCGAGCTCCTTCGCCTCGTCCGCCTCGACCCAGCGCGTGGTGGCGCAGATCTCCAGCGCCCGCGCGTATCCGATGAGCTCGACCAACGGCTTCGTACCACCCAGGTCCGGGACCAGGCCGAGCGCGGGCTCGCGCATGCTGAACTTGGCGTCCGGTGTGACGACGCGCAGGTCGCAGGCCAGCGCGAGCTGGAAGCCGGCGCCGACCGCGTGCCCCTGGACGGCCGCGATGCTGACGATCTCCGGATTCCGCAACCAGGAGAATCCTGCCTGGAAGTGCGCGATCAGCGCGTCGAGCTCGTCGGCCGGCTTCGCGCCGAGGCTGAGCAGCGGCTCCTCGCCCAGGTCGTTGTCGCCCATGATCAGGCGGCGGTCGAGCCCGGCCGAGAACGAGGGCCCCTCCCCCGACACGACAACCACGCGGACCTCCGACGGCAGCGCTGTACCGAAGTCGGCCAACTCGGCCCACATCGCCGGCGTCTGGGCGTTCCGCACCTCAGGACGATCCAGCACCACCCGGGCCACCGGCCCGTCCACCGTCAGTCGCAGACCTGTCATGAGGTGAACATTACTGGGAAGTAATCAGGCGAGCGAGACCAGGTCGGCGTAGTCGCTGGTCCAGAGGTCTTCGACGCCGTCCGGCAGCAGGACGACTCGCTCCGGTTCGAGTGCCTCGACCGCACCCTCGTCGTGGGTGACCAGGACGATCGCGCCGGTGTACGAGCGGATCGCGTTCAGCACCTCGGCGCGGGAGGCCGGGTCAAGGTTGTTGGTCGGCTCGTCGAGCAGCAGTACGTTCGCCGCCGAGACGACCAGTGTGGCGAGCGCGAGCCGGGTCTTCTCGCCACCGGAGAGCACCCGGGCCGGCTTGTCGGCGTCGTCGCCGGTGAACAGGAACGAGCCGAGTACGCTGCGCGCCTGGGTCTCGTTCAGGTCCGGGGCGGCGGACTTCATGTTCTCCAAGACGGTCCGGTTGACGTCGAGCGTCTCGTGCTCCTGGGCGTAGTACCCGAGCTTGAGGCCGTGGCCGTCGATGATCTCGCCGGTGTCGGGCTTCTCGATCCCGCCGAGGATCCGCAGCAGCGTGGTCTTACCGGCGCCGTTCAGCCCGAGTACGACGACGCGCGAGCCCTTGTCGATCGCCAGGTCGACGTCGGTGAAGATCTCCAGCGAGCCGTACGACTTCGAGAGCTCCCGCGCCATCAGCGGCGTCTTGCCGCACGGGGCCGGCGTCGGGAACGCGATCTTCGCGACCCGATCCTGGGCACGCACGTCCTCGAGCGACGACATCAGCTGCTCGGCGCGCCGGAGCATCTGCTGGGCGGCGGTCGCCTTGGTCGCCTTCGCGCGCATCTTGTTCGCCTGGTCGACGAGCTGGGAGGCCTTCTTCTCCGCGTTCGCCCGCTCGCGCTTGCGGCGCCGCTCGTCGGTCTCGCGCTGGCTCAGGTACGCCTTCCAGCCGACGTTGTAGATGTCGATCTCGGCCCGGTTCGCGTCCAGGTGGAAGACCCGGGTGACGGTCTGCTCGAGCAGGTTGACGTCGTGGCTGATCATGATCACGCCACCGGCGTACGACTTCAGGAAGTCCCGCAGCCAGATGATCGAGTCCGCGTCCAGGTGGTTGGTCGGCTCGTCCAGCAGCAGCGTCTCGGCCTGCGCGAACAGGATCCGGGCCAGCTCGACGCGGCGGCGCTGACCGCCCGACAGCGTCGACAGCGGCTGCCCGAGGACACGGTCCGGGAGGCCGAGGTTCGCGGCGATCCGGGCCGCTTCGGACTCGGCGGCGTACCCACCCGCGGCGTGCAGGTCGGCCTCGGCGCGCTCGTACCGCCGCATGCCCTTGGCGCGGGTCTTCTCGTCGGCGCTGCCCATCGACTTCTCGGCCGAGCGCAGCCGGCGTACGACGTCGTCCAGACCGCGGGCGGACAGGATCCGGTCCCGGGCGAGTACGTCGAGGTCGCCGGTGCGCGGGTCCTGCGGCAGGTAGCCGATCTCGCCCGAGGACGTCACCGACCCGCTGGCCGGCAGGCCCTCACCGGCGAGGATCTTGGTCAGCGTGGTCTTGCCGGCTCCGTTCCGCCCGACCAGCCCGACCTTGTCGCCGGGACCGACCCGGAACGACGCGGGCGCGAGCAACTGACGGGCACCGACGCGAACCTCGAGATTGGAAACAGTGATCATCGGGGTTCGCAGGGGTCCTTTTCGCTAGAGCAACGGCAGAGTTTGCTGCTCTAGTGTATGTGTCGTGAAATTCAATCCGGACGCGGATCTCGACACCAGCGGCGTCGAGGACACCCGCGGTAGTGGTGGCGGTGGCCGCAGCGGGCTGCCGACCGGGATGATCCCGGTCGGTGGCGGCATCGGCGGCATCATCCTGCTGGTCGTGATCCTGCTGCTGTCCGGTGGCCTGCCAGGCGGAGGTGGCAGCGACCAACCGGCGACGCAGAACACGTCGAGCGGCAGCCTGAGCAACTGCAAGAAGGGCTCCGACCTGCAGTCGAACTCGGACTGCCGGTTCGTCTTCTACCAGAACTCGATCCAGAGCTTCTGGGCCACCGAGCTCCCCCGGCGCGGCAAGAAGTACACGCCGGCCGCGATGCGGGTCTTCGACGGCTCGGTGAACACCGGCTGCGGCCCGGCGACCAGCGCGGTCGGCCCGTTCTACTGCCCACCCGACAAGCGGGTGTACCTGGACATCGGGTTCTTCCAGACCCTGCAGACCGATCTCGGCGCCCGCGGCGGCGAGTTCGCCGAGGCGTACGTCGTCGCGCACGAGTACGGCCACCACATCCAGAACCTGTACGGCATCCTCGACCGGATCAAGACCCGCAACGGCCCGACGTCGGACTCGGTCCGCTCCGAACTGCAGGCCGACTGCCTCGCCGGTGTCTGGACCAACCACGCGACCACGGTCCCGAACAAGAGCGGCCAGCCGCTCATCACCGACCTCACCCAGGACGACATCGCCCGCGGCCTCGACGCGGCCGCCTCCGTCGGCGACGACCGCATCCAGCAGAAGACCCAGGGCCAGGTAACCCCCGAGTCCTTCAGCCACGGCACCGCCGCCCAACGCATGAAGTGGTTCCAGGCCGGCATGGACTCCGGCGACATGACCGCCTGCGACACCTGGTCCGCGCGCACCCTCTGAGCACAGCGAAGAACCGCCCTGCACTCGCAGGGCGGTTCTGTTTGGTGGTCAGGCGACCTGGGCGGGGCGGTGGTAGCCGGGGAGGAGTTCGTCGACGAGGGCGTCGGTTTCGGCTTCGGGGCCGCGGGGGCCGCCGTGTTTGGTGAGGGCGGCGTACATCTGGCCGGCGACGTTGGTGACGTCGGCCGTCGTACCGAAGTGGGCGGCGAGGCGGAGGGTGGCGCGCCACAGTTCCTCCGAGGCCGGTGCGAAGCTCAGGCCGGTCTGCAGCGCCGTCCGTGCCAGGTTGCCGTCGTTGTGGCTGAGGGACGCCTCGGCGAGCCGCAGGGCGGCGTCGACGACGGCCTCCGCCATCCGGCGTTCGATCCCGGACGCGGCGAGCCACGAGTAGCGGCCGCCGGGCAGGTTCGACCAGGCGGGACCGTGCACCAGGCTGAGCGCCGTCGACAGCGGGCCGCGCGGGTCGTCCATCATCGACGCCTGCTTGGCGAGCGTACGGAACACGTCCCAGTCGACCCGGACCACGCTGCGGTTCAGCATCCAGCGCCCGGACTCGTCGGCGTACATCGCGTCCACCCCGACCCAGCGGCGGGTGTGCTCGAGCGCCGCGTCGCGCAGTTCCTGGCTGATACCGCGCGGCCAGATCGCACCGGCGAGCACGTTCGGGTGTACGCCGTAGTCCTGGCTGGCCAGGAACGCGACGATCTCCGTCGACAGCGCGATCCGGCCTTCTTCGATCGTGCCGCGAGCGTCCACCTCGACCGGGCCGAGCAGGTCGACCTCGACCGGCGCCGCCTGGCTCAGGTCCATGGCCGAGTACTCGTACGCCGGCATGTCCTGCTCCGAACGGCGCTTGTCCCGGGCGTCCGCCTCGGCCGCGTCGAACAACTGGACCAGGTCCGCGAACTGCGCGGGGTTCACGCTGTGCGCGTCGACCTCGAGACCGAGCAGCCGGCAGACCGCCTGGTTCTTCTCGTCCACGACGAACCGCCACGGCGAGTTCAGTACGTCGCCGACCACGACCACGGAGATGCTCCGTTTGGCATCCGCGGCCAGCCGGTTCAGCTGCTCCTGCTCCTCCGGCGACGGCGGTGCGGACAGGAAGATGATCTCCGCGCCCCACAAGGCCGCGTCCGGATGCGTCATCCGGGCCTCCGCGACCGAGCCGGTGTCGCGCCGCCGGCAGGCCTCGACCTGCGCCTCGGTACGGCGGACGACCTCGGCCATGGCGTCGTCGAGCCGGATCCAGTAGCTCAGCCGGGCCGGAGCCAGCGACGACAGGTCGTCACCGAACCCGACCATGCTGATGTGCGCGCCCTCCGACCACAGGTTGGTCGCCAGCTCGACGGCCAGCGAACCCACCACGTCGCGGGAGGCATCGGTGACGCCGCCGAACGCGACGATCCCGTTCGCGGTGTCGAGGTCGATCAGTACGGTCGCACCGTCCGCGTTCTGGCCGACGGTGACGAGCGTCGGGTACGGCGCGGGCGCGTTGACGTCGGCGTTCGGCGCGTAGGCACGGCGCAGCGTCCAGCGGGTGCCGTCGGCCAGCGCCTGCCACGGACCGGGCGGGGCAGGCTGCGCCTCGTACGGGTCCAGGACCAGCGTCAGCGCGCGGTCGGTCACCAGCGCGGCGACGACCTTCGGCATCGGCCGGCTCAGCTGGGTCATGTCCGCGCCGAGCTTGCGCAGCGCATTGTCCACGAACTGCGCCGTCGGCACGTCCGCCGCCAGCCGCAGGTCGATCTCGGTCTGCCGCTGGCCGGCCGCCTTCGGGCCCGGGCCCTGCGCCCAGCCGCGGCGCCGCTTCAGCGCCAGCGCCAGGCCGGCCGCGAGCAGCGTCGCGCCGAAGCCGAAGATGCCGGCCTCCTGCAGGTTGATTCCGCTGTGCGCCTCGACCGGAACGGCCACGGGGACCTGCGTACCGCCACCGGCCGGTTCGCCCTGCTCGTCCGTCCCGGCACCCGGGACGTGCGGCTCGGCGATCACGTTCGGCCCGGTCGGCTTGGCGTTCTTCGCACCCGGGTCGGTCGTCGAGCTGACGATGCCGAGCGAGGAACCCTGCTCCGTGCCCTGCTCGGAGAACCGGCCCGGCCCGGTGGTCGTCTTCGCACCGGTCTTGTGGTCGACCGTGACGTGCGGCTTCGTGACCGTCTTCGTCTCGGTCGGCCTCGTTGTCCGGGTCGTTGTGCGCGTCTCGGTGGTAGTTGGCCTGGTCGTGTGGTCGCCGACGCTCACCCGGACCGTGTGCACGCCCGGACCCTTGGCGTCGGCCGGGAGCCGCACCTGCCAGCCCGGCATGATCAGATCCGGGTTGGTCAGCCGGCGGCCGTCGGGCTGCAGCTTGTTCTTGTTGAGGTCGTAGATCTCCTTGTACCGGCGGCCGTCGCCGAGGTGCCGCTCCGCGATGTCCCACAGGCAGTCGTAGTTCCGGCCGTGCGGCGGGCGGACCTCGGTGTACTTGATCACCTGGCCGGTGTGGTCGTGGTTCGTCCGGACGCCGGTGGTGGTCTTCTTCGTCTGCTGGTTGTTGCCGCTGAGGATCGTGCTGGACGCCTCGGTCTGGCGGAACTGCGACGCGGCGGACTCGCCGCCGCCGTGCCGCGCGGTCACCGCGGTGGGAGCGGCCGGGCCGCTCGTCGTCACCGCGCTCGCCACCGGCAGGCTGACACCCGCACCGGCCGCGATCAGTACGACGGTGCCGACCAGGCGGCGGGCCAACGCCTGCGAGCCGCCGCCGAGCGGTACCCGTGGGGACAGGCCGTGACCGCGGATCTCGGCGACCGCCTCCGCGATCAGGCAGATCACAAAGTGCAGCCAGGCGACCCAGATGAAGAACGCGATGATGCCCAGCACGGTCTCGATGCTCAGCTCGCTGAACAGCATGCTCTTGCTGGGCATCTTGTCCGGCCACGGCGTACCGAAGAACCGCAGCAGCACGTACGGCACCCCGCCGACGATCGCGAGGATCGCGAGCAACGCGACAAAACCCTTCAGCCGGTCAGCGCCCGGACTCCCCGCCCGCCCCTGCGGCAACCGCGCCGCCCGCACCGGATCATTGGTCCTCACCATCGCTCCTCCACACCATCAGCCACCACGTCAGCCACCGATCGCCTCAACTTCCTGCACAGGCAGCCGCTGTACGGCGTGTACGTCCGCCTTACCGATCGAATGCCAGCCGCCTTGGTCCTTGCCGACCCAATACGACACTTCCCAGGTGATGGTCAGCTTGACCGTGTACATGCCTTCGGGCTGACTCGCACTCGACTTCTGGTACACGTGCTTGCACGGGTTGATCTGGTTGTACGGATCCTTCGTCTGGTCGTATCCGGTCGGGTCGTCCAGCGGCGTCACACCGGTCTTGCATTTGAACGGCGCGGTCCCGTCTCCGGGGTCGATGGTCAACTGCACAACCATCCCGCGCATCGTCAGGTTGTGCCCCGGACTGAAGTAGCTGCTGGTTGTGCCGTCGGTCTCGTAGATCTCCGAGCTGTACGGCGTCAACGTGAAGTACGCAGGGACGTTGACCCGCGGGGTGTAGGTGGGCATGATCTGCAGTTCCGGGTCTCGGTAGTCCGTCTGGAACCGATACCAGAAAGCCTTCATGTAGTCCGGGAACGGACACTGCGCTTCCTCAGCGGCGTCGACCGGCATGTAAGCGCGCTCGAGATGGGCCTTGTCGCCGCCGTTGTAGGTGTCCAGGTTGTAGTCGGTGATCGTGACCCGGAGTACCCACTTCTTGCCGTCCGGCGCCTTGGGCAGGTGGATGCCCGGCGGGATCTCGAAGTCACGGCACGGCACGAACGGCCTACCCGCGAGACGCGTCCTCCAGGTCGGGGGCGGTGATCCGTCACCGACGTACGCCTTGCCGGAGCTGCAGTACGAGCCGAAGCCGACCGAGTTCATGTACATGGTGCAGACCGAGTTGCCGGTGACGATGGTCTCTGCGGCGGCTGTGGTGGCGGGTGTGAACAGGAGTAACGCGAGTACGGCGCTCAGGGCGAGCAGTGTGCGGGCTACTCGGTTGTGCATCCTCACTCCCCAGACTCGTCTTCCCGCAGATTATCTTCGACCAGGGGCATCATGCCCGTTGCCCAGTACCCCGTCACCTCTTCGCAACCTGATTTCGCCTGTTCCCAGCTAGGCCGGATAGTGCACGCCCGCACAGTTCACGCCCTTGCTGGTCGCCAGGCGGTACGGCAGCCAGCCCATACCGGTCTGTACCATTTCGATGACCTCCGGTGAACCCTTCGGCGTCACCACGGTCCAGTTCCGCGCCTTCGGGTCCCAGTACTGCGTGGTCTGCGAACGGCAGGTCTGTACGGCGACGGTGCCGTCGTTCGTGCTGTGCGCGCCGACGACGACCACGCTGCCCGGTGGCTTCATCACCCAGCCGTTCCGCTTCGCGTCGGCGATGCCCTGCGCGACGTCGGCGTAGAAGAACGACGGGAACCGCTGCTTCAGGATGGTGTCGTCGCGGTCGACGAGCGCCTTGAAGTAGAGCGGGTAGCTGGTCACGAGGCCTTGGACGGCGGGGTTCGACGCGAAGTTCCCGGCCTTGACGATCACCTGTTGTACGGCGGGCGCGGTCGGCTTCGCGGTGGTGGCGGGCGCCGTCGGTGCGCTGGTGGTCTCGGTCGGTTGCGTGGACGGCGTACTCGACGAGGCCGTCGTACCGGAGTCGCCGCCCGCGGGAACCGGGAGGCCGCCGTCCTTCGAATCCTTGCCGCAGGCACTCATCAGCAGAACGCCGACCACAGCGGCAGGGATGGCAAACCTACGCACGAACAAATTCCTCCGGTCTCTAGCGCGCCGGCGGCGACGAACTCGTCGGGCCGGTCGGCGGGGTGTCGGGCGAGGTGGGGCTGTCGGTAGGTGTCGGGGTGACGTTCGGCGAGCAGGTCGCGGGGAACGGGAACGGCGACAGGGTCCAGGGCGGGGTCGGCGAGCCGACCGTCCAGGTCGGGCACGGCAGGTCGATCGTCGGCGGCTGGGCCGTCGTGATCGGGATGTTGCCCGGGCCGTCGGTCGTCCTGTTCACGACGATCGGGGGGACGCTGGGGCTGTCGTCGGCTTTTTCTACGCCTTGTTCGGCGTGGGCTTGGCCGGTGCCGACGGCCTTCAGGGACTGTTTGCCGATCAGGCCGAGGAAGGTGGTGCGGTTCTGGATGGCGACCTGGATGTCGACTTCCTTCTCGGTCAGGGTGGTCGGGCCGCAGGCGGTGACGGTCGGGTCGTTGGACTGGACCTGGGCGCAGAAGCCGGCGATCGCGGTCGCGGCCTTGGTCGTGTCGATCTTCGCGGCGGCCGAGTTCAGCTGGATCGCCGCGGCGCCGACGCGGGCGGCTTCCTGCGCGTACCCGACCGCGCGCGACCGGGCGCCCAGCTGCCGGCCGCCGTCGATGACGAGACCGGCCAGCGTGAAGATCATCACCGCGAGGATCGCGACCGCGGGGCTCAGCGCGCCCCGGGAGAACAGCCGATGGTTGCGCGGAGCATCGATCCGGAAGAACTCGACCAGCCGGGACCTACGAGCCATCACCGCGCACCCCCCGGTACGGGTCGAGCGACGACGTGAACCGCTTGGTGATCGTGGTGTCGCCACCGAGTCCCAGCAGGCCCAGGTCGCGGTAGTTGATCGTGCAGGTGACCTCGACCGACAACGGCTGCCCGGCAACGAAGCCGGTGGTCAGTGAGCCGGACGCGCTTTCCTTGCAGGACTTCACCGACTGACTCAGCGCGGCGGTCACGGCCTGGTCCACGCGTCCCTGTGCTTCCTGCGCCGAGCGTGACTGACTCGCGCCGCGGGCGCCGTCGCGGGCCGCGCTCTCGAGCTGCGACGAGGTCTGGAAGTACCGGCCGCAGGCGAGCAGGAACATGAACAACGCCAGCAGCACCGGCGCCAGGATCACCATCTCCAGCGCCATCGTCCCGCGTTCGCGCCGGCCCGGCAGCCTCAGCAGTATTGAAAGCATCCTCACTTGTCCGCCTGGAACTGCTCGATCGGTCCGGTCGCGGTCTGGGTCACGGTCAGGTTCAGACCTGGTACCAGCGAGACGGTGTCGCCCTTGACGGTGAACGACACCATGCCTTGCGGATCGTTGTACTTCGGGAACTCGACACTGGCGTGCTGCAACGTCGTACCGCCCAACTGCTGGGCGTAGGACTCGATGTCCGCGCGCACCTTCTCCGCCACGGCCGGCGTGTAGACCGGCGGCTGGACGAGCCGCAACCGCGAGACACCCTCCTGCGCCGCGTTCAGTGCGACCGACCGCCCGTACAGCCAGAGAGCGGTCTGGATGGAGACGAAGATCAGCACGAGGATCATCGGCGCCAGGATCGCCAGCTCCAGCGTGCTGACCCCCCGCTCCGAGCGTCTCCGCCGTACCCGCTGCCTCCCCAGCCGCATCGGTGTGTCCGTCAGCCCTGGTTGATGTCCGCGGTGTGCTTGCTGATCACGGCCTTCACCACGGCGCCGATCGCCAGCGCGGCGACGACCAGGATGCCCGAGATGATCGCCCACTCCAGCGCGGAGGCACCGAGCTCGGTGGGGCCCTGCTTCGCGCGGGCGCGCTGGGCCTGCGCACGTGCCATGGCATAGCGGGCCATGGCCCGCCAGAAGGTCAACTCCGGAGTCATCGTGATTGCCTTTCAGGTCGTGAGGTCGAGGCAGGCCTCAGTATGACGCGTTGGACGGACCATCCGGCCCGACGGATCCCGTGCCCTGATCACTGTTCGGCCTAACTTCCGAGGATGGCCACCCCGGCCGGGAAGGCCAGGAACAGGAAGAACGCCGCGATCATGACGAGCTGGGCGACCAGCATGGACTGCGACCGCTCCCCCGCCTTGCCTTCCACGTCGGCGAGCTCCTTGCGGCGCAGCGACGCGGCCCGGGCCAGCAGCGACGAGCGGATCTTCGCGCCCTCGTCGCCGGCCAGCGCGAGCGCGGACGCCAGGTCGCGGAGTTCCTCGACGCCGAGGTCCTCGCCGAGCCGGGCCATCGCGTCCCACGGCGTGATGCCGATCAGCCGGGCGTTCGCGAGCGCCTGCCGGATCCGGGCCATCGCCCAGTGCTCGCCGATCGTGGACGCGGTCATCAGCGCCTCGGGCAGCCCCCGGCCGCCGGCCAGGTTCATCGCGACCAGGTCCAGGAAGCTGCCGACCACGTGCCGGAAGTCCCGCCGCCGTTTGTCCGCCTGCTGGCGCAGCGCCAGATCGGGCAGGAAGAACGCCAGCGCCATGAACGCCAGCGTCACGATCGCGGGCGAGAAGCCGGGCGCCGTCAGGCCGATCGCCGAGAACAGCAGCAGCACGATCGGGATGAATACCAGCGCGCCGAGCGCGAACAGCACCTTGGTGGCGAGCATCGCGGCGAACGGCTGGTTCATCACCGCGAGGTCCCGGCGGAGCTTGCCGAACGCCCAGCCGCGCGCGTTCGCCTCCAGCTCCAGCCGGCGGCCGAGCGACTCGCGGGCCCGGTCCACGCCGCCGAGCACCCGCTCCCCCGCCGCGCTCGTGGTCGCGCTGGTGTAGCCACCGCGACCGGCGTCGATCCGCGCGATCGTGGACAGCACGTTGGCCCGCGGCTTGATGAACATCCGGACCAGCACGTACACGCCGAGCCCGGCGATACCGCCGGTGATGAAGGCCCACGTCATCCGCTCACCACCTCCATCCGCTCGTCACCCGGCCGGTGCTGGCCGTGGTCCCTCGCCGTGCCGATCAGGAACCGCTCCGGTACCTCGATCTTCGCCAGCCGCCGCAGCCAGAGCAGGCCGATCGCGTACAGCCCGATCACGATCGCCAGCACGATCTGCCCGATGAAGCCGCGGTACGGCGCCATGTACGTCGGGTTGAACAGCACCAGGCCCGCCGCCATGATCAGCGTGATCGCGACGACCACCTGCACGCTGCGCCGGGTGGAGCGGCGTTCGGCGGCGACCTTGCGGCGTACGTCGAGCTCCTCGCGGGCCGAGTCGGCCAGGGCGCTGAGCACCTCGCGCAGCCCGGGGCCGCGCAGCCGGGCGTTCAGCACCAGGGCGGCGACGATCAGGTCGGCGGACGGGTCGTCCAGGTCGTCGGCGAACCGCATCAGGGCCGAGGGCAACGGTTCGCGGATCCGCAGCCGGTCGACGAGCAGGTTCAGGCTGGGCTTGATCGCCGGTGCCGCGTTCACCGCGGTGGCCGGGATGGCCTGTTCCAGGCCGACCGCGCCGGCGATCGTGTCGCGCAGCGCTTCGGTCCAGGTGGCGAGTGCGTCCAGGCGCTCGATCGCGCGGCGTTCCTCACCGGTACCGCCGAAGAACCGGTCCGCCATCACGGCCAACAGGCCGAGCGCGACCGCGAGGACGAGCCAGCGGGTGACCACGAGCACGAGCAGGCCGACCGCGAGCCCGGCACCGAGGCGGATCAGGTTCTTCCGGTTCTCGGCGCTCCGGTCCCGGAACAGCGACGGCGTCGCGTCCTTCGGCTCGGTACCGCGGATCGCGACGATCAGCAGCAGTACCGCGCCACCGACCACCGCACCACAGATCAGCGCCCCCAGCGTTTGCAAACTCACGAGATCACGCCCAGGTTCCGTGGACGAGGGGCTGGTAGCCGTAGTGCTCGAGTTCGTCCATACAGGCGATCGGCGCGTGGGCCGCGGCGCGGCCGTCCGGACCCGGCGCGAACACCTCGCCGGACAGTACCCGGCCGTCCCAGCCGGTCACCTCGCGGATGCTCTCGATGTACCGGCTGACGCCGCCGCCGCGCTGGTAGTCGTTGTGCCGCCGGACGAACACGACGAAGTCGAGCGCGCCGGCGATCAGCATCTGGGTGGCTTCCATCGGCAGCCGTTCGGTGGCCTGGATGGCGTACGTGCTGATCCGGTTGAACACTTCCATCGAGCTGTTCGAGTGGATCGTCGACAGCGAGCCGTCGTTGCCCTGGCTCATCGCGTTCAGCATCGTGACGATCTCGTCGCCGAGCACCTCACCGACGATGACCCGGGACGGGTTCATCCGCAGCGATCGCCGGACCAGGTCGGCCATCGTGACCTCGCCGACGCCCTCGGAGTTCGGCAGCCGCTCCTCGAACGCCACCACGTTCGGGTGCAGGTCCTTGAACTCGCCGAGGCCGAGCTCGAGCGACCGCTCGACGGTGATGAGCCGCTCGTGCGGCTGGATCTCGTTGGCCAGCGCGCGCAGCAGTGTCGTCTTCCCGGAGTTCGTGGCGCCGGCGATCATGATGTTCTTCCGGGCCGCGACCGCCGCCCGCAGGAACGAGCCGACGTCGTCGGACATGGTGCCGTTGGCAACCAGGTCGCGGAGGAACACCTTGCCCAGCCGGGCGCGCCGGATCGAGACCACCGGACGGGCGGTGACACCCATCACCGCGGACAACCGGGAACCGTCCGGCAGCCGCAGGTCCAGCTGCGGGTTCGCGGAGTCGAACGGACGGCTGGTGAGGCCGGCGTGCGAGGCCAGCACCTGGATCAGCTCGATCAGTTCGTCGTCGCTCTCGGCCACCGGGCCGGGCGTCTCCTCGCGGCCGTCGCCGTACTGCACGAAGACCTGGTCGCAGCCGTTGATGTCGATGTTCTCGACGTCCGGGTCGTCGATCAGTGGCTGCAGCCGGCCGACGCCGAACAGCGCGGAGTGGATCGCGCCGGCGATCTGCGCGTCGTCGTCCGGCGTCGGCGGCGTCCGTCCTTCGGCCAGCTCGTAGCGCGCGTGGTCCTCGAGCACCTGCACGATCAGCGACCGGGCGTACTCCCGTTCGTCCTCCGCGCTCATCGGAGGTACGCCGTTCACCTGGTCACGCCGGCGTTGCTCGTTCAGCCGCTCGGCGACCTGCACCCGCAGCCGGCGGACCAGTTCCTGGTCCGCGCTCATCGGTACTCCCCAGGCGGAAACGCCGCGTTCGCCATATCGAAGTCGTGCGGCGGCGGAGCGGAGACGAGCGCCGCCATCTCCGCGGTGATCACGGTAGCGGACCGGATCAGCTGGGTCTTGTCGAGGCGGCCGTGGCCGCGCCCGTCGAAGAACGCCGCACCGGCCGGGTCGTACGCCAGGTGCCAGCGGTGCCGTACCGGCAGCGACATCGCGTCGAGCACGCTCCATACCTGCTTCACGCCGTCGCGCTGCTTCGGATCTGCCACCACGACCACACCGAGCTGCGCGTCGACGTGGTGCACCAGCGACGACAGGCGCTCGCGCAGATGCGCCACGGACGAGCCGGTCGCCGTACACACCAGTACGACGAGACGGGCGGACTGGATCACCGGGAGCTGCGGTGAGGACGCACCGATCCGGCCGCAGTCCGCGAGTACGTCGCCGTGCTGCATCTGGTTGAACGAGATGCCGAGCGGATGCCACAGCCCGCCCATACCGCCCACCTGCTCGGGCGAACGCACGCCGAGCAGTACGTCGAGACCGCCGTCCAGCTGCTGGCTGTGCGCGAGGATGACCTCGTCACCCAACCCTTTACGGCTCGCCGCGGCGAGGCTGACCAGGCCGCGGTCGGAGTTCAGCGTCGCGCCTGCCGGTCCGGTCATCCGGATCGCGACGTCGCTGCCGGCCGGGTCGCACTCGGCCAGCAGCACCTGCCGCGGCCAGAGCGCACCGAAGACCAGGCTGGCCGTCGTCACTCCGGGAGAACCCTTCGCGCTCGCCAGTGCCACCAATGCCATCAGTTGGACCCATCGTTGCGGGAGACCTCGGGCTTGGTGCCCGGCGCCAGCTTCCCGACCACGAGCGTCTTGGCTGCCGCGGCAGCGGCGACTGTGTTGAACTTCGCGGACGGCACCAGCACCGTGATGTTCAGCGAGCTGTTCGCGTTCGTCTTGCTGTCGGTGATCGCACCGGCGGTCGAGGTCACCTCGGCGGCGCTGACCAGCGGGACCGGGGCGCCACCCTCGTTGGCCGCGGGGACCCGGACGATCGAGACCATGTCGCCGACCTGCAGGCCGTCCGACGGGGCGTGCCCGGCGTCCAGGCTGATACCGACCAGGGCGCCGTCGGCCGGGATCGGCTGCTCGCCTTCCTTGGTGAAGTTGTCCGGCGTGACGAACTGGTCCTTGTACAGCCAGCTGGTGGTGTAGCGGCCGAGGTACTTGTTCGCCTGCGACCACGGGATCAGGCCACCGGTGGCGCCGGCGAGGTCGCCACGGGAGAAGTCCTTGGCCTCGATCTTGTGCCCTGGCGGGAGCGCGGTGGCGGAGATCGCCACGAAGTCGGAGCGGTTGCCGCTGTTCAGCGCGATCAGCGCCGATCCGGCGGCGCCGAGCAGGATCAGGATCACCGCCAGGGCGGCCAGTGCGGGACGGCGTTCCCGGCCGCTGGGGAGCCGGTTCGGGCCACCACCCGACGGCCGGCCCGCAGCCCGGGACCCTGGGGACGAGGTACGCGTGGAGGACGAGAGACTCACGCGCCTACCGTAATGGCACCGAGGTACCAATCAGGGCGGCAGGCCGGTCCTTTTCCACCCCTGTTATCCCGCCGCGACCCGCTCGCGCTCCCGCCTGGTCAGCAGCTGGTTGAACAGGCCCGGACCGCCGTACAACTGGTCTAGATAGGCGTACAGCGCGCGCAGGCTCAGCCCGAGCTGCCGCTCCCACTCCTCGCGGCTTTCCAGCAGGCCGATCAGCTCGCGTCCCTCGGCGAGCGTCACGGCCGCGTTCACCGGCTGCACCAGCCGGTTCGAGTCCTCGTCCCAGCCGGTCTCCGGTCCGCGTACGGCCTGTACGGCAGCCGCTAGCTCGTCGAGCTCGGCGCCCTCGGAGAAGCTGCCGAACCCGTACCGGCCGCGGGCCGCGTCCGTGCCATGCAGGTCGTCCAGGTACTCGCACAGGGACAGGAACAGCTCGATGCCGTCGTACTCCGGGCCGCCGAGCACCACGCGCCGCAGCTCGTGGACCAGTTCGCGGGCCTGGCTCACCGTCCACTCTGAGTCACCGAGCTGTTCACGCCGGTCGGACCGTTCAGGCATGACCCGGATCTTAGGTGGACACAGGGCGTAAATTGTTAACAGCTCGTGTGCTCCATGTTGCTGGCAAGTAACCGATTCTTTGCTACATTCCGGAACCTGAGAGTCCCGCTGACAACTGGTGAGCACCGGGGCTCCCTAGGGGGAGGCGGTGATTCGGCTGACCACACCCACGGTGTCCGCCCTGCACGCCACGGACCGGGCCCGCTTTGCGGTCGCACGTGCTCTCGGCATCTTGTATCCGTCGGCGGTCCCGCTGCGTGACGGAAGTGTCCGGCTGACCTCCCGCCAGGACACGCTCGCGGCACCCGACGTCCGGTCGCTGGAGGAACAGCTCGTACTCCGTGCCGAACAGGAGGTGGCCGATGACCGCCTGATGGCGGAGGCGGTCGCCATGCTCGGGGTCCGCGTGGCCCGTGTGCGCGGGCAGCACATCGGCCGGGGCGCGACCGAAGCCCTCGACCGATACCTGAGCGGTCCGGGTCTGACCGACTCGGACCGGGCCGAGGCCGAGGCCATGCTGAGGGTCGCGCTGACCAGCGCGGCACGCAACGATCCGGAAGCCGCCGAGCGCCTCGCCCGGATGTCGGCCCCGATGGCCGCTCCCAAGCCGTCGACGATCACCACCGCCTCGGCCGCGATCTCCCGCGAAGCCGAGTACCTCGACTCCCGGACACCGACCACCGGCGCGACAGCCGGCCCGACAGCAGGCCCGACAGCAGGGACGGGATCAGGTGGGCGGCGCGGCGGTAGGACGGTCGGTGGGCGGCACCAGCGGGTGGACGGGCGGCGGTTGCGGACCCGGGCGGCTCGTGACGCCGGGTTGACGGCCGGCAGCCGCCAGGGTCCAGAGCTGACCGCTACGCAGGCACTCGGTGTGCTGCAGTCCATCGATCAGCTGCACCTGGCGGCGTCGGTGACCGAACGCCCTCACGTGCAGGGCGGGTTGACCGTCCTACAGCTGAGAGGTACGGAGGACCCACAGTACGTCCAGGTCCAGATCGGGAACGTGCCGCGGGGCGCTGTGGCGAGCACGACGATGAGCAACGGTACGCCGGGCAACCCGCACGTACTGCACCTCGCGGACGGCCTCACCGACACGCAGCTCCGCGCGGTCTGGGCCCAGCAGCTCTCCCAGCTGTCTCAGGCGGTCGCCGCGGGCGACGTCGAACGGCCCCGCGGCGTCCTCGGCAGGCTTCGGTCGATCTTCGGCCACGAGCGCCGCGACCGACGGCTGCAGGCCGACGAGGCCATGTTCCGGGTCATGGCCGGCGACTGGCGCGCCGCCCGTGCGGAGTTCCTCAGGTACGGGCAACTCAGCGGCGACCGCAGCCTCCCGGAACTCGAGCGCGATCTCGAAGGACTCGCCCGGACGATCCGCCGCCACGGAGGCGCGGAGCCTGCTCTCCCCTGGGAAGGTGGCCCGCTGGTCGACGAGCAGGCAGCCGAGTTCGGCCGGGCGGCCGAGCAGGCCCAGGCCGCGACCGCGGTCCCGAACACCCAGGACCATCTGCGGGCCCAGGTGGTCACGCAGATCGAGACCCTCCAGGCCGCGGTCACGGACCTCGGCGAGAAGGCCGAGACCAAGCGGAAGAGCTCGCGGGGTGCGACGCGCGAGGCCAAGAAGTCCGAGGCCGACGCAGCCGAGGAGGACCTGCAACGCGACCTCGGCGCGCCCGAACGCGCCCGCAAGCTGCGGCTCGCGGCCACCAGCTCGCAGGCCAAGGCCGCTCGGCACACCGAGATCGCCGAGGGCTACGCCCAGGCAGCAGGCACCGCCCAGCAGGCCCTGGACCAGTACCGGCAACTGCTGAGCGAGATCGACGACGGCGCCCCGGCGGCCCGGATCGCCGAGCTCGCCGGTGCGGCGAACCAGCAGGTCCGGGCCTACCAGCGCGGCGTCGACCGCGCGCTGCCGGTCAAGGACTTCCTGGTGTCCGGCGTACCCGGCGGTGAGCTCCGGCTGCCCCTCGACGAGATCAACAAGATCCTCGCGGCGAGGGACCTCGGCGCGCTGTCTCCCCGCGGTCCGGCGCCGAACCCCGCCGCGGAGTACCGCCGGGTGCTGTCCGAGGACGGCATGGTGTTTGCCGTCGGCCACGATCCGGACGGCGGCGTCGGGCAGCTCGCCCAGGTGCGGCTGCGGCAGAAGCCGCGGGACGTCACCGAGGTGACCGACCGCGACTACGAGCTGGCCGAGCAGATGTCCGGCACGCTCGGCGAGGGCGGGATCAGCGTCGGCACCACCGACACCCACTCGACCAGCGTGAACGCCGGCCTGAACCTGCAGCCGTTCCTGGCGCTGGCCTCGGCCGGTACGCCGCTGTCCGCCGCCGCTCAGCTCGTCTCGCCGCGGGTCGACGTGAGCCGCGGGCGCACGCTGGCCAACAGCAGCGGAGCCACCGCGCACTACCAGTCCGGCTGGGTCGACGCGAACACCGGCGAATCGCTGCTGTACCAGTGGTCCGGCGAGTGGGAGATCGAAGTACGCAACTCCCCCACCGAGCCGTGGTCCCCGCTCACGACCCTGGACGCCGGCGAGCAGCAGACCTGGGTCTCCAGCGCCTACGCGGTGCGGGCGGCGAAGGAGACGGTCTCGCTCGACGAGATCGGCTTCGGCCATCAGGTCACCGACGAGTGCCCGCGGCACACGGTCAGCAGCATCACCGGCCTGCAGGACGTCACCGACAGCCTGGTCCGCAAGGCCCAGAAGGAGTACGGCGACCTGGACCGGGTCGCGTACGACCAGATCGCCGGTCTGATGGTCAACGACACGCACCGGCTGCTCCGCGAGATGAGCCAACCCGGCGGCATCACCCGGCGGATCCAGACCGGCGGCGAGACGGAGTACGAACTCGTCTGGGAGGTCGAACCGGTCTGGAGCCGCGCCGAGCTGGTCGGCGAATCCACCATGGACATCTCGCAGGAGGAGGTGCTGGTCGACTTCGCCGGCGTCAACGCGAGCCAGACCTTCGGCACGTCGGCGACCGCGAGCGCGTCCGTGGCCTTCCCGGGCAAGCCGGCCGCGCTGAACCCGCTGGGCGCCGCGACCGTGCTCAACGACATCGGCGGCAGCGGCGTGGACCTCTCGCCGAGCGTGTCCGGGGGACGCAACGTGTCCCGCTCCGGCGGCCAGAACGTCAGCATGACCGCGATCACGCCGGCCGTGCACCGCAACCACGGACCGACCCAGGGCGTCCTGGTCGGGATGAACGTTCGCGCCACGCTGCGCAAGGTCGGCGACCCGAACGCGCAGCCGATCGTCCAGACCGGCAAGTGCAACGGCCTGCTCCGGGTCGCGGAGAACGACCTGCTCCGGGCCGGCGGCCGCGCGGACAAGGACGCGGTACTGCGCGACGACCAGGGCAACATCCGGACCGATGCCAAGGGCAACATCCTGCTCCGCGGCGACGCGCTGCCGGCGACGCAGCCGCAGCACATGCCACCGTGGATGGGCTACGGGCCGAACCAGCTGCGCGGTATCGGCAAGGCGCTGCCGCGGAAGCTGCAGGGTGCCGAGGCGATGCAGCGCCGGGCACTGGCCCAGTTGAGCATCATGGGCCTGGTCCCGCCGCTCGACCGCGACTTCAAGCCGCTCCCGGGCACGGGCACCGACCTGCAGCTCAAGAACTACGACCGGATCTTCACCCAGATCAACGCGCCGCGGATCGAGGCCGGCATCAACCAGGCCTGCCAGGGCGGCCTGATCGTGACGCTCGAGGACGACAGCCGGCTCGGTACGCCGCGCTGGCGGAACTTCCGGTTGTCGCTGACGCAGGAGCACGACGAGGCGACCGGGCAGTTCACCGCCGAGGGCGCCGGTGTCACCGAGACCGAGACCGACGTACTGCTGAACATCAGCTCCCGGGCGACCGGCCGGACCACCGGGCGGTCCACCTCGCTGCCGCTGTCGGCCGGCATCGGCGGCACGCACACGCCGGCGAGCGGGGTGGCCGGGGTGATGGGCCGGCTGGGCGTGACCGGCAACCGCACCGCGCGTGGCCGGAACATCAGCCAGACGTCCGGACGGCGCGCCCAGCGGGTG
The DNA here is from genome assembly GCF_006715085.1 of Kribbella jejuensis. Classification (NCBI taxonomy): domain Bacteria; kingdom Bacillati; phylum Actinomycetota; class Actinomycetes; order Propionibacteriales; family Kribbellaceae; genus Kribbella; species Kribbella jejuensis. The sequence continues at coordinate 949,445 of NZ_VFMM01000003.1, forward strand.
ACGCTGAACCAGTCCACCCAGCCGCTGGACCTGCTCGACCAGAAGTTCGTGATGACGTTCGCGGAGATCACCGACCGCGGCGACGTCGAGCTCGCCCTGGTCGACGGCCGGATGGAGATCGCGTACGACAGCGCGATGACCCGGGCCGCCACCCCGGTGTACGAGCAGAACCCGAAGCCGCCGCACGACGCGGCCGTGCAGGCAGCGATCCCGGTCGCGGTCGACGCCGGTAACGCGGCGGACGCGATCATCGCCGCGATCCCGGCGATCCGGGCCGACTCGACCGCGCTGCCGGCGTTGCACGCGGCACTGTCGCCGGTCAGCCTGTGCGCGAACCGGGAATGGCTGAACGGCGAGTACCGGCTGCCGTTCACGGTGGTCAAGGCACCGGACACCCCGGCGCACATGCTGCAGGACCGCACGATCCTGCCGCAGGAGTACCAGATCGTCGTCCGCGGCAAGGCGGTCAGCCTGACGCATGTCGCGATGAGCCAGCAGAACACGCTCGACATCAACTTCACGATGACCGACGTCGGCTCCACCACCGGCACGTCCTCGTCCGGCGGCTTCGGCGGCAGCGCCGGTGCGGGCGGGGTGAACCCCGACGGGACCGGGCGCAGCGGCGGGATCTCGGCCGGCCGGACCGGTGGCCGGGCACAGTCCACGACGATCAGCGAGACGTCCGGTGACGAGCGGCTGCTGATCAACCCCGGCACGCACCACGAGTTCATCGAGCGGTTCGAGATGACCGCGGACATCGTGCACGACGGCAAGGTGGTCGGGTCGATCCCGCTGCCGGACGCCCTTGCGCAGAAGGCGATGGCCGAGCGGCGGGCGCTGGAGCTGTACGCCGAGAAGAAACTCGACCTGCCGCTCTGGGTGGTGACGGATGCCACCGAGCGATACCTGAACGACCGGTTGCCGATCAGCCACCGGACCGCGGCCGCGATGCTGATGCGGTACCAGCAGGAGAAGGCCGGTGTGACCACCGGCCTCGCCGCCGAGCACACCACCGCACGGCTGACCGCGAAGCTGGTCGCCCAGAGCCGGATCCCGGCGTCGCAGGCGGCCGGTGACGCGGAGCAGTTCGAGGACGCCACCCGGCGGGTGGTGGAGCGCGCCGACGAGCGGCGCGAGGTGCACGCCTCGGAGGCGTACGAAGAAAGCCTCGGGGCCTCCCAGATCGAGTCGATCACGGTCGGCGACCGGATGCTCGACCTGCGCGAGCTGGTCGAGTCGCAGATCGACGAGCTGGCTCCCGGCCTGCGGGCCGCCGGCCTGCAGTTGCAGGACGACCTCGACGTGGACCTGGACCCGCGGGGCTACCAGGGTCATCTCGAGGACATGCTCGGCCCCGGCGGGTTCGACGTCGAGATCGAGGTGCCGGTCCAGGGCCAGGCCCGGCCGGACGTGTTGCAGGTCAAGGTCTGGGCGCAGTGCGTCGGGCCGCGCACCATCGACAAGGGACCGAGCAAATCCGACGGCAGTCCGGACATCCCGAAGGAGGATGCCGGCGGCATCGTCCAGGGCTACGACTACGAGCAGATCGACCGGCAGACCGGGCACACGGTGTCGATCACCGGCGGCATCGACGGCAGGACCAGCACGCCGCTCGACGCGGACGGGACCGGCGGGCTGTCGACAGACCGGACCAGGACCCACACGGCAGGCAGCGGCGAGCAGAACACCAGGCTCGACCGGATCGGCCATTTCGACATGGTCAAGACACACCAGCAGATCGTCTTCACCACCGAGGTCGTCCGGATCCGGAACGCCGGTGCGGCCGCCCAGGGCAGCGCTCGCCGGAAACTCCGCCAGATCGACCCGGCCGACATCAGCACGGTGTCCGCACCGCGCCAGGTCACCGCGGACATGATCCAGTGGATCCCCCGCGGCGACCTGCTGGACGGGCCGCCACCGGTCCGGACGCCGGAGACCGAGCAGGAACAGGCGTACGATCACCGCCCGATCGAGCTACCGGAGGGTGCAGTCCCGCTCCGCTTCGCCATGCACGGGCGTGGCGAGGCGCGTGGCCACCAACTGCTGACCAAGCTGACGCGGTTCCTGAACCGGGGCGACGTCCTCGGTCCGCAGGGTGTCGAGGCGAACGAGTACCTGCTGAAGGCGAACCTGAAGCCGTCCGCGCTCAAGGCAAAGACAGCCCGGCTGCTCCGCGGCGGGATCGACCTGCAGCCGATGCCGAAACCGGGCAACGGCCAGTCGATGGTGAACGTCTCGCTGCGCGCCAGGGCTCTCGGCATCGAACTGCACGGTCCGGAGCTGGAAGGCCAGTCGGGCACGGTCTGGCGCCGCCAGTGGAAGTACTGGGCGTCGGTGGTCAGGAACCGGCTGGCCCCGGCGACCGCGACCGGCGGCATGGTCCCCGGCATGGCCTCGCTGGGCGGCTCGATCGGCGAGCAGGTCAAGGAGAACTCGACGGACGGCAGGGGCGGCCGGCTGGAGGCCCACCGGTTCCTCGAGGGCCGCCTCGTCACGGTGCGGCTGCCGCTCGCGTTCGATGCCACGGTGCGAACCACGAGGGACAACGGCCGCGACGAGCCGGTCACCCGCAAGTCCACCGAGCTGCCGAACTTCGCAGCGGGCCAGGTGTACGTCCGGATGCCCGGGCACAAGTTCCTGGAGATGCTCGAGGGCATGGAGCGCGCCACGCAGCTCGACGCCACGCTGGCCGACTGGCGGCTGCAGGCGGTGCCCGAGGACTTCGGACCGGCCGACCTCTTCGCGACCGAGCAGGACGGTCCGTACACGCCGTTGCTGAACCTCATCGCCCAGGCCAAAGCCAACCAGCGGACGATGGTGTTGCAGGTCGACCTGCCGGGGGGCCGGCAACAGAAGTACCAGGCCTCGGCCGACGGCGTCCTGCGCGGCCAGAGCGACGGCGGCTTCGGCACCGCGTTCTGGCAGCTGGACCGGCGGATCGTATTGATGGCCGAGGATCGCGACGTCGACCTGCAGAAACTGTTCAACACCTCGCCGCCCGGCAGCTTCAACTCCCGGGTGGCCCAGGCGCTGATGGACAAGGGCGTACCGCGGGACGTGCTCAAGGGGCTCGACTTCGGTACGACCGCGCAGAGCACGGCGCACCCGCCGAGCCACGGCGCGCGGACGCATCCCGGTGCGGCCGCCGGCCGGATGATCGCACCCACCGGGCACGGGCCGACGCTGACCGGGCCGTGAGCCGATGATGGACACGTCGAGAGAGGGGCTTCATGGCATTCGCGGTGGCGCGGACCCGGGACGAGGCGCAGCTGTACCTGGAGCTGCATCCCTGCCCGGACTGCGGGTCGGACGAGGCGCCGTGGCAGCAGGCGCTGGTCGACGTCGACGGTGAGCTCGCGTCCCGCTACGCGGCGACCTGCCCAGGCTGTTCGGCCGAACGCGAGTGCCTGTTCGGGCTGCCGGAGCGGGAGACGCCGGTGGCCGGCTGGCCGACGTTCGGCGGACCGGAGCCGTCCGAGATCATCGACGCCGGTCAATGGCTGGACATCGCCGAACGCGCGGTGGCGGCAGTACCACCCGAAGGAGCCGAAGCCGGTAGGGTGCTCGCCATCGCGCAGGCCGCCGTCGCCGAGGTGATCAAGTTCGTCCCGGCCGGCGCCGACGCCGTACCCGAGGACGAGTTCTGGACACCGGACGGGCAGGCGGTACGGGCCGCCGAGCCGTCCCGCTTCCGGCTGGACCGGTTGCTGCTGACCCGGGACACCTACGCCGAGCTGGCTCGTGACAACGGCCGAGAAATGGGAGCGAGATAACCGATGCTGATGGCGCGGAGCCTCTGGGAGGCCGAGATCTACGTGTCGCTGCGGATCGCGGAGAACGCGCCGGCGGGTGAGCAGGTGACCCCGGCGCCGCCGCTGCAGGTGGGCACGAACATGATCGAGGGCCCGGACGCGTGGACGTACCGGTCACCGGTCGGCGAGATCACCATCCCGTACGTGTCGGAGAAGACGACCGTGCAGACCGGCGCGCACTTCGGGCTCGGCCGGTCCCGGCTGATCGACGCGGCGGAGTGGCTGCGGGTCGCCGACCTGTACGGGCGCCGCGCGCTCGAGGACCAGATGATGTACGCCGGGGAGCCGCAGCCGGACGGCCAGGACCAGGCCGCGCGCGAGCGGCGGTATTACATCGAGCTCGGGTGGGAGCTCGCGGCGGACGCGATCCAGCAGGCGATGGCGTTCCTGCCCGATGGTGCGGACGACGTACCGGACTCGGAGCTGTGGTCGCGGTTCGGTGCCGGGGTCAAGGCGCAGGACCCGCACGCGCTGACCCGGGCGCGGCTGGAGGAGCACCTGGAGTACTACCGCGGTGTGCTCGAGGACTTTCGCGCGTACCACAACCCGTCGTGATGTGAGAATCGACACCAGCAATTCGTCGCTCTCTTGATGAGAAACATGGCGAAAAATTGAACATTTGGTTGCTAATCTCCCGCCTCACTACCCGGTGCACGCCTCGGCGCCGGGTCCTGAACGGGGAGAGCTGGATTGACCACTGCGGCCATCGGCGGGGAGGCCATCGACGGGGAGGGCCCACCGGCACTCGCGCGGGCCAGGGCGCGCCGGGTGCTCGGGCTGGCGTTCGGCATCGTCGCGCCCGAAGCAGTTGCCCTGCGCAACGGAAAGCTCCGGGTCGCTGACCGGCAGCTGCCTGCCCGGGCGCTACGCCAACTGGAACGCCGGCTCGCCCGGCGCGCGGGCACCGACGTCACCGACGACCGGCTGCTGGCGGAGGCGGTCGCTTTCGCCGGGGCCGAACTGGGCCGGGTCCGCGACGGCTCCCCCGCCGACGGCGCCACCGCCGCACTCGACGCGTTGCTGGACCTGCCCGCCCTCCCCGACACCCAGCAGGCCGAAACCCAGGCCCTCCTCCAGGACCTCCTCGACGGCAACCCCCTCACCACGGACGCCGACCTACGCCGCCTGACCAAAGCACGAGCCCGCCGCCCCACCGAACGCCCGCCGGCCGCGGACCTCGTCGCCACAGCCCAAACCCTCACCCGAAACACCGAACAGCTCACCAGCCGCACCCCAACCCTCCACCCACCCGCCGCAGGTGGTGCCGGCGGCGCGGTCGCAGGTGGGCTTGGGGTGGTTCGGCGGGTTCGGCGGGTTCGGGAGTATTTTCGGGCGGTTCGGGCGGGGGTGCGGGCTGATCGGGAGGCGCTGAACCGGGCCGGGGCGGCGCGGTATGCGGAGTATCGGGAGCTCAGTCGGGAGTGGCTGGAGACGCGGGACGGTCTCGGAGTACGCGAACTCGAGGAGATCGAGGTCGACCTGAAGAACGTGACCCGGGCGCTCGCGCGCGGGGCGCATCCACTCCCCGCGCATCCGAGCGCCGGGTTCCAGGTGGTTGCCCCGGAGCGTCCTGCGCTGGTGACGCCGCAGCAGCGGTTCGACGCGCGGGTACGGCGACAGGTCGCGGAGCTGGAGACCGCCGCCACCCAGCACGAGGAACGCGCCGCAACCCGCACCCGGAGCGCGCAGGACGCGAGCGAGCGCGCCGCCGACCTCTTCGAACAGGCCGAGCAACAGGCCGCCGCGGCCGACGCCTCAGCGGGCGAGCGCGCCCGCCGGCTACGCACCCGAGCTGTGGCCACCCTGCGCATCGCCGACCGTCACACCGCCATCGCGGCCGCCTGCACCAGAGCAGCCACCCAAGCGCGGAATGCCGCCACCGCCTACGAAACGCTCCTCACGGACACCTCCGTGGACGCGGCGCGCGCGGCGGCTCAGCACGTACGGGCGTACGACCGGGCCACCGCGGCAACCCTGCCGTCGATCGAGGTGCAGCACAACGGGCTGCCGTCAGGGCGGTTGCCACATCTCACCACGCTGTGCCAGGAGCTCAACCAGGCGCTCGAGGACAGCGGATCCTCGTACCGGTTCACACCCGACGTACTGCATCGGACGTTGCGGGCCGAGAGCCGGCGGATCCTGTCGCCGGAGGGCTTCGTCCTGACGGTCGGCAACGACCCACGCGCGAACGTCGACGAGCTCGTGCAGCTGCACCTGAAGCTCGACCCCGGCGAACTGCAGGAGGTGCTCGACAGCCCGATCGGCATCGACGAGGCGCAGGTCGGGCAAGTGGTGCAGGCGGGCTTCGGGGTCACGACAGCGGCGACCCACGACTCCGGAAGAACCATCGGCGCAAGCCTGCAGTCGCTGACCGCGGCGCTGCCGCCCACGAGCAAGCTCAAGGCGATCGCCCAGCTCGTCTCCCCCGGCGTCGAATTCGACTCCGGCCGGACGTACGCCGTCAGCGGCGGCGCGACCGAGTTCGCCCAGACCGGTGCGGTGGAAGCGCTGCGCGGCGAGTTCCTCCGCTACCGCGCCACCCGCCCGCAATGGAACTGGCGGATCCGTACGTCGGCCACCGGCGACTGGTCACCGCCCCGGACCGTACGCACCGGAGCCGACCACGACTCCCCCACGCTCGACCTCGGCTTCATCCACACCTACACCGTCCCGCCCCCGACCGAGCAGGTCGACCTCTCCACGCTCGGCCTGGACGCGGAACGCAACACGGCGATGCCCGAGCACATGGCCACCCGGGTCGACGGCCTCAACGACCTGTGCGACCGGACCGTCGCCGAGCTCACCCGGCGCCTCGGCACCCTGGACCGCGTCGGCCACGACCGGGTCCGCAGCCTGGTCGCCGAGGACGCCGTCACCCGCCTGGACGAGACCACCCGCCCCGGCGGCCTGTGGCGCCTGATCACGAGCGGCGGGCGCCCGGTCGCCTGGGCGCAGCTGGAAACCATCGCGGACCTCGACTCCGCCGAGCTGGTCAGCGACAGCTCGCCCGACCACAAGCTCGAGTTCTGGCGGGTCGGCAACTCCGGTGCCTCCGGCGGCCAGAGCTTCGGCACCTCCAGAACGGTCGGCGTCTCGGCGACGTACGGCGGGTCCGCACTCGCGGACGTCGGCGCGACCGGCGTCGGCGTAGCACCGGGGCTCCGGGCAGGTCGCAGTACCGGCCGTGACGACGCCGCGTCCACGGCCGATCTCGGCAGTCGTTGGAGCACCCAACGAGTAGCGCCGACCGTCGGTGTGAAGCTCCGGTTGCGCCACAAGGTCACCGTGCACCGCCTCGACCGCGAGGAGTCCTTCACCACCACGAGCGAGGGCGACGCACACCTGCGGATGGCCGAGCGGGACGCCTTCCGCTACGGCCTTCCGGTACCGGCCGCGGGCATCCTCCGCGACGCCGAAGGAAAGCCGCGCTACGGCACCGACGGCCGGCTCCTGCTCCGCGGCGATGCGGAACCTACCGAGAGCACACTCCAGCTGCCAGGCTGGCTCGGCAACGGCCCCGGCAAGCTGCGCGGTGCCGGACCGGCGATGATCCGGAACCTCACCGGCGCCGACGAGGTCCGCGAAGGCTTCCTCGAACACCTGGCTCAGCAGTCGATGATCCCGCCGCTCGGCCCCGACGGCGTCCCGCGGCCGGCCGGCCTCACCGGGCTGGACCCGGCCGTCCAGCTCAGCCGGTCCGAGAACTGGGAACACGCGATCCAGCAGCTCGGCCGCCGCCGGCTCGAGACCGGCTACGACCATGCGGCCCAGGACGGCCTCACGTTCCGGCTGACCGAGCACCGGACCGGCCACCAGCCACGCGTGCGCTCGTACCGGATCTCGATCGAGCAGCACTTCGACCGGGCTCGCCCGATCGGTCTGGCCGGCGACGACATGGTCGTCAACGTGGACATCGGCGTCAGTACGTCGGGTCGCAGCGGCGGCCGGTCGCGCAGCCTGCCGTGGTCGGCCCGGCTCGGCCTCACCCGTCCGCCCGCCGACGGCCAGGCCGGGATCGCTCCGCAGGCGGGTGCGTTCTTCGGCCGCACCTCCCTCGGCCGGTACGCCGGTTGGCTGTCGAGCCGCAGCGCGTACCGGATGACCGTGTCCGAGTCGAGCGCCCAGGTCGCGGTGTTCGACGTACCCCACACGATCACGATCAGCGAGATCACCGACGACGGGACCGAGGTCCCCGTGGTCTCGTCCGAGGGCGCTGCCCAGATCTGGATGGACAGCGAGTTCTGCAACAGCTCCGCCGCGTCCTCGCTCTCGGTCTCCGGGCAGGTCGATCCCACGCTGTTGCACACGGCAACCATCCAGCACGTCGACGCGCGCGACCCGATGCGCCGGCTGATCGCCGCGGTGCCCGAGCTCGGGCACGGCGACAGCTCCGCGCTGCACCACCTCAGCGCCTTCCTCGCACCGCGGAACCTGATCAGCCGGCCGGAGCTGCTGACCACCGAGTACAGCACCGGCCTAGCCATCGGCCGCGGACCGTCCGACCCGCTCGACGCGATGCGGCACCTCACGCTCGCCCCGCGACGGACCACGCTCGACGTCAGAACGCGCGTGGAGAACCTGAAGTACGTCGGCACCGGCCGGCCGATCTTGGCCGAGCTCAACCTCACGCTGGCCGGCGTCAGCAGTACGTCGACCGTCTCGACCGGCAAGTCGGCAGGCGCGAGCGCCGGCGCCGGATCGGTGTCGGCCGACGGCTCGTCGATCGGCGGTACCGCGGGCGGCACGAGATCGACCTCGATGTCCGCGTCCGGATCACAATCGGCGTCCAGCGCGGTCGAGCGGACGCTGATGCGGGACGGCCAGCACTACCAGTTCCTCGGCGATCTCGTCCTCGCCGCACAGCTGCGGTCCGAGGGCGCGGACCCGCAGGCGATACCGCTGGAGACGGGTGCCGTCGTACTGACACTCCCTGAGCACGAGGCGCTACGGATGTACGGGCGGCGTCAGCTCGACCTGCCGCTCCACCAGGTCTCCGACGCGGTCGAGCGTCTCCTGAACGGGAACCTTGACCTCTCCCGGCGTACGGCGGTCTCCTTGCTCCGGCGGTACCGGGACGAGAAGACCGGCTCGGCCGACGGGCTGGCCGCCGGACACGACGACGAGCGGCTGGCCGATCTCCTCCGGGACCTCACCGGCGTACGAAGGACCGAGGACGACCAGCTCGACGCCGTGCTGGCCTCGGCCGAGGAGCTCGCCCGGCAGCGGGTCGACGTACGGCTGCCGCGGCACTACCAGCACCTGATGGGTGCCGCGCAGGTCGACCGGTCCTCGCTGCAGGACCAGGCCGGCAACGACACGGACATGTTCGGCGAAGTGTGTGCCGCGGTCGGTGCGTACGATCCGCAGGCGCTGGCCGACCCGGTACTGATCAGCGCACTCCGCGGCGACCTGTCCGGTACCCGGTGGCGCAACCAGCTCGACGACATGCTCGACCCGCGCGGTTTCGTCCGCGAGCTCCCGGTAGGTGACCGGACCGGTTCCCGCGACCTGCGCGTCCGGATCCGGGTCCGGTTCGTCGGTCCGGCGACTGCCGAGGCGGGCGGTACGACCGGACACAGCGGGAACGGTTTCGGCCTCGTCCAGCTGTGGAGCATGCGGGAGCGGAGTCGCAGCGTCACCCGCGGTACGACGTACGGCGGCACGCTCGGCCTCGCCGGTCAATCCCAGGCCGCCGACGGGGCATCCGCGACCGCGGGCGTCGGCGCGGAGGTCGGCGCGTCGACGACCGCCTCGAGCAGCGAGCTCAACACCCGGATCAGCACCGGGCTGTCGCTGAGCACCGCACGGGTCGAACGCGACTACGAGGTGACGGTCGAGGTCGAGGACCGGGCCGGTCGGACGACGACCCGCCGGGTGTCGAACGGCCGGATGAGTCTGTCGGTACCGGCCTCGGTCATCGACTCGGAGCCTTCGATCGACGGCGGACACCGCACCGACCATCGCCCGGTCCGGTTGCCCGACAACTATCTGGTCGAAGGGACCACCGCGCACGCCGACGGTGCCGATCCGGAGAACACCCTGTTCGACGCCGCCTGCAAGCGGCTGGGCCGGGTGGACATGCTCGGTGCCGATGGTGTCCGGACGCATGAGGCCGCTCTCGATGCCCTGCTCGGCGGCGGGAACCGGATGGTCGCGTTCCAGGAGATGGCCGCACCGGCCGGCTACGAGCTCCCCCGGCTCCCGGTCCCCGACGACCCGTCCCGCGGCGTCGTGGTGCGGGTCCGCGCGGAGCCGTCCGGTCTGGAACTGATCTCGAACCCCGAGGCGCACGCGACCACCCAGCTCGGCGAGAACTCGCGCGAGTTGCGGGTCAGTCAGTTGACGGCGAAGAGCAACCACCTGCTGCCCGGATCCGGCAGTGCCGGCGGAAGTACGCCGGGTGGCGATGTGACCGCCGGCGTGACGCAGGGCCGGCAGGTGGCCGAGCAGGACACCGGTACGGTCGGCGTCCGGCACGAGACCGGTGCGTACGAGTCCGGAGAGGTCGTGACGGTGAAGGTGACCGTCGCGTACCACCTCGACTTCGAGCGGCACCGCCTCGACCGGCACCAGCGCCCCAGGGTGGACCGGACCGCGTCGGTGCCGAACGCCGCGTCCGGCGAGGCGTTCCTGACGATGTTCCGGCACGAGTACGAGGCGATGCAGGCCCGGATGGAGGCCGGTCAGCCCGCGCTCACCGGCTGGGACCTGGACCGGCAGCCGCGTCCGGCGCGGGTACGGACCGTCAGGCTCGACGTCACCGCCGACCCGGAACACCCGTACCGGCCGCTGGTCGAGGCACTCGACCAGGCGCACCGGAACCGGACCAACGTCCGGCTGCGGCTCCGCCAGGCCGACGGCACGCGGCGGGTGTACGTCGCCGGTCCGGACGGCACGTTGACCTGCCGCGGCGACAACCTGTTCGCGAAGGCGTTCGCGACGCTGCATCCGCGACTGGCCTTGCTGGCCGAGGGCCGGGTGAATCTCCGCGACCTGCTGACCGAGCAGGACGAGTCGGGCCGCTTCACCGCAACCGTCGTCGACGCGCTGCAGCAACGTGGGATTCCCGCGTCGGCGTTGACCGGTACCGACTCGCGGATGCGTCAGGTGAGCGCGGACGGTGCCCCGATGTACCGCCCGACCGCGTCCGGCGCCGGCCAGGGGCTGGCGGTCGAGTGATCGCCCGGACTCGCGCCGAAGCGGCGCTGTATCTCGAACTCACCCCGTGTCCGACCTGCGGTTCGACCGAAACTGATTGGGACGACCAACAGAGGGACGAGGTGCTCCGCTGTGCCGGCGTCTGCGCGAACTGCGGCGCGGTCCGTGAGTACCTGTTCTCGTCGCCGCCCCAGCTGTACGACGACTTCGGCGGCCCCGAGCCGTCCGAGCTGATCGACGCCGGTCAGTGGCTCGCGTTCGCCGATCAGGTTGCCGGTCTGGTTGCAGTCGATGATCGGAGCGAGGAGGCGCGCGCCGCCATGACGCTTGCCCGGCAGGCGGTGGAGGAAGTCGTGAAGTTCGTGCCGGCGGCGGCAGACGCCGTACCCGAGGACGCGTTCTGGACCGAAGCGGGCCGGGCCGTGCGGGCGCTCGATCCCGGGCGGTTCCGGCTGGAGCGGCTACTGGTGATCCGGGACAGCTACTCGGGCTGATCCACGTCGATCCGGATCGCCAGCGCGTCGGCGCCGGCCTGTTCGAGGACCTTCTGCTTCGGGTCCGGTACGCCGAGGAACGGCGGCTGGACCAGCGCGGCCACGTCGCGGAGCCGTGGGTCCTCGAGGACCGTGTCGACGGCCCGCCGGTCTCCCCCGCACACCAGCACGTCCAGCTTCGCCGGCGCCAGGATCCGCACCGCCACCTCGGTGGCGGCCGCGAAGGCCTCCCGCGCCTGGTTGTCCCGGCGACGCGCGTACCGCTGCTGGGACCAGCCGCCGGCCTTCGTCGTTCCCTGCACGTGCCGCGACCCGACCTTCGAGTCGAGGAGCTTGCCCCCGGCAAACACCCCGGCCGCGTACCCGCCACGGCGTACCAGCAGCACACCGAGCCGCCGCTCCCGCAGCACATGTGCGACGAGCCCCTCGCGGGAAAGTTCCGCAAGCGGCTCGAAGGGCACGGCGACAACGGCGGTGGAGCCGTCCTCCGCGGTCAACGTGACGCTCGCCGGCGTCACGTCGTACCGCACCGCACCATGGCGCTCACCGAACCCGTCCAGCCACCTACCCAGCCGCCCCGGCGCCACCGAAACAGTTCTTGTCATTCGTCCCATGGGTTGACGACTTCGACGCCGAAACCCTCGAAATGCGCAACATTCCGGGTTGCAACCGTCGCTCCGCGGGAGAGCGCGATGGCGGCGATCATGCCGTCCTCGACCGAGGTCGACTTTCCGGTCGTTGCCCGCGCGACGCGAAGCTGAGCGTGCGCTTTGGCAGCTTCTTCGTCGTAGCTCAGTACTCGGTCCTGCGCAGAAGTCACCAAGCGGTCGACGGCTGCACCCAGAGCCGTCCTGCGGCGCCCTTCCGGGAGACGAAGGACGCCGTACAGCAGTTCATGCACCGTGATCGAGGTGATGGCAAGATCTGCTCCGTTGTTCGCCAGCCAACTGAGCACGGCCTTGTTCGGCTCCTTGCTGAGCGGCTCGGACAGAACGTTGGTGTCCGCGACGATCACGACAGCTCGGGCTCACGAGGAACAGACCGCTCCGGCAGTTCCAGTTCGTCGCCGCGAAGCTCCTCCGCCGTGTCCAACCAGTCCTCGATGAAGTTCCCCGGAACCACGGCCGCGGCCAGAATGGCCCGGGCCTCCGCCTCCATCGAACGATTGTGCTGAGCTGCCCGTCGTTTCAGCGCGCGCCTGGTCTCCTCAGGCACGTTGCGTAACGTGAGTGTGGCCATCCGCTGCGCCTCCCGACCTTTGATCTGCTGTCAATGCTAGCAGATTAACGAGGTCACACGTTGAAGCCGAGGGCGCGGAGTTGGTCGCGGCCGTCGTCGGTGATCTTTTCCGGGCCCCACGGGGGCATCCAGACCCAGTTGATCCGGAAGTCGTTGACCAGGCCGTCGAGTGCCATCCGGGTCTGGTCCTCGATCACGTCGGTCAGCGGGCAGGCCGCGGACGTCAGCGTCATGTCGATGATGGCCGTACTGGTGTCGTCGACGGTGATGCCGTAGATCAGGCCCAGGTCGACCACGTTGATGCCGAGCTCGGGGTCGACCACGTCCTTCAGGGCCTCGGTGACGTCCTCGACCTTGGCCGGCGAGGTGCCGACCGGCGCGGCGGCCGCCTCGAGGTCGACCTCGGGCAGCTCGATCTTCTCGTCGGTCTGGTCAGGCATTCTTCACTCCTTCGTCGGCTGCGAGGGCCCGGGCCGTGGCGTCCCGCCACGCGGACCAGCCCAGCAGTGCACACTTCACCCGGGCCGGGAACTGCGCGACGCCTGCGAACGCGACGCCGTCCTCCAGAACTTCTTCGTCCGGTTCGACATTCCCCCGGCCCTGCATCAGCTCGAGGAACTTCTCGTACGTCGCCATCCCCTCGGACACCGGCTTGCCGATCACCAGGTCCGACATCACCGACGTCGCCGCCTGGCTGATCGAGCAGCCGACGCTGTCGTGGGTGACGGCCTTCACGGTGTCACCGTCGAGCTCGACCCGGAGCGTGACCTCGTCCCCGCAGGACGGGTTCACGTGGTGCACCTCCACGTCGTACGGCTCCGCCAGACCCGCGTGGTGCGGGCTGCGGTAGTGGTCCAGGATGATCTCCTGGTACAGGCTGTCGAGCTGCATATCAATCCACCTTGAAGAATGATCGGACGAAGCCCAGGCCGTCGACGAGCGCGTCGATCTCCTCGGGAGTCGTGTACAGGTAGAAAGACGCTCTGGTCGACGATTGCATTCCGAACCGCTCGTGCACCGGCCGCGCGCAGTGGTGCCCGGCACGGACGGCGATCCCGCGGGTGTCGAGTACGGTCGACACGTCGTGCGGGTGTACGCCGTCGAGTTCGAAGCTGATCGCACCGCCGTGGTCGGTGGCGTCCTGCGGACCGAGCAGCCTCAGGCCGGGGACCGTCTTCAGGCCTTCGAGCGCGTACTCCACGATCGCGTGCTCGTGCGCGGCGATCTTGTCCATCCCGATCCCGGACAGGTAGTCGACGGCCGCACCGAGCCCGACCGCCTGTGCGATCGGCGGCGTACCGGCCTCGAACCGGGCCGGCGGCGGCGCGTACGTCGAACCGGTCATCCGGACCACCTCGATCATCTCGCCACCGCCGAGGAACGGCGGCAACTCCGCGAGCAGCTCGTAGCGGCCCCACAGGACACCGACGCCGGTCGGGCCGACGACCTTGTGCCCGGTGAAGGCCAGCATGTCAGCGCCGAGGGTGGAGACGTCGACCGGGAACTGCGGCACCGCCTGCGAGGCGTCCACAACGACCGTCGCACCGACCGCGTGCGCCTTGGTGGCGATCTCGGTGATCGGGTTGATGGTGCCCAGTGCGTTCGAGACCCAGGCCAGCGAGACGATCTTGGTCTGCTCGGTGAGCAGCTCCTCGATGTTCGACAGGTCCAGCCGGCCGTCCTCGGTGACGCCGAACCACTTCAGCGTCGCGCCGGTCCGCTCACACGCCAGCTGCCACGGGACGATGTTGCTGTGGTGCTCCATCTCGGAGATCACCACGACATCGCCCGGCTTGAGTGCCGCGCCGAGCGTGTGCGCGGCCAGGTTGAGCGCCTCGGAGGCGTTCTTGGTGAAGACGATCTCGTCGCGGTTCGGAGCGCCGATGAACGTCGCCACCTTGTCCCGGCCGCCCTCGTACGCCGCAGTGGCCTCGGCACCGAGCTGGTGCATGGCACGCGCGACGTTCGCGTTGTGCTTGAGGTAGTGGTCCTCGAGGGCCTGCACCACCTGGCGCGGCTTCTGCGAGGAGTTGGCCGAGTCCAGGTAGACCAGCGGGAACCCACCCGCGAGTTCGCGGGAGAGGATAGGGAAGTCCGCCCGGACCGACTGCAGGTCCAGGGGACTGCTGAAGGTCCGGGCGCTGGTCACTTGGCTGCTCCGGCCTTAACGAACCGCTCGTAGCCGGTGGCCTCGAGCTCCTCGGCGAGCTCCGGGCCGCCCTCCTCGGCGACGCGGCCGTCGACGAAGACGTGGACGAAGTCCGGCTTGATGTAGCGCAGGATCCGCGTGTAGTGGGTGATCAGCAGGACACCCTTGTCGCCCTGGGAGGCGAACCGGTTGACACCCTCGGAGACGATCTTCAGCGCGTCGATGTCGAGGCCGGAGTCGGTCTCGTCGAGGATCGCGATCTTCGGGTTCAGCAGCTCCAGCTGGACGATCTCGTGGCGCTTCTTCTCACCGCCGGAGAAGCCCTCGTTGACGTTGCGCTGACCGAAGTCGGCGTCCATGTCGAGGTCGGCGAGCGCCTTGTTGACGTCCTTGACCCAGGTCCGCAGCTTCGGCGCCTCGCCGTCGACCGCGGTCTTCGCGGTCCGCAGGAAGTTCGCCACCGATACGCCCGGCACCTCGACCGGGTACTGCATCGCCAGGAACAGCCCGGCCCGGGCGCGCTCGTCGACCTTCATGTCGAGGACGTCCTCGCCGTCGAGCGTCACCGTGCCGCCGGTGATGTTGTACTTCGGGTGCCCGGCGATCGAGTACGCCAGCGTCGACTTGCCGGAACCGTTCGGGCCCATGATCGCGTGCGTCTGGCCACCGCTGATGGTCAGGTTCACACCGCGCAGGATCTGCTTCGGGCCGGCATCGGTGTCGACCGACACGTGCAGGTCGCGAATCTCGAGTGTCGCCATGAGGGTTTCTCTATCTCCGTCGGTATTTACAGGGAAGCCTGGTTGATGGGGTTCTTCACGTCGACGAGTAGGTCGTCGCCGTCGAGGCGCACCGGGTAGATCGGCACCGGGTCGTAGGCCGGCAGGCTGGTCGGCTCGCCGGTGCGCAGGTCGAAGCGGGATCCGTGCAGCCAGCACTCGATCTCGCACTCGCCGACGTCGCCCTCGGACAGCTGGATCTGCGCGTGCGAGCACTCGTCCCGCACCGCGAAGTACTGTCCCTCGCTCTTCACGACCGCGACCTCGACACCGCCGACCTCGACCGGGATCACTCCCTCGTCGGGGACGTCGGCGGCGGCGCAGGCGCGCTCGAACGTGTCGCTCACTTGCCGACGACCGCCTTCGCCCCGGCGCTCAGTTCGGCGGCGCGGGCGAGCTTCTGCTCGATCACGTCGTGCAGGTGCTCGGTGACCTCGGGGACGCCGATCTTGCCGATGATGTCGTTGAAGAAGCCGGACACCACCAGCCGCCGGGCCGCGTCCTCGGGGATGCCGCGAGCCTGCAGGTAGAACAGTTGCTCGTCGTCGAACCGGCCGGTCGCGGACGCGTGCCCGGCGCCCTCGATCTCGCCGGTCTCGATCTCCAGGTTCGGCACCGAGTCGGCGCGGGCGCCGTCGGTGAGCACCAGGTTCCGGTTCAGCTCGAAGGTGTCGGTACCCTCGGCCGCGGCCCGGATCAGCACGTCGCCGATCCACACCGAGCGGGCGTCGTCGCCGGCCAACGCGCCCTTGTAGAGGACGTTGCTCTTGCAGTGCGTGGCCTCGTGGTCGACGAACAGCCGGTGCTCGTGGTGCTGGCCGGACTCGGCGAAGTACACGCCGACGAGTTCGGCGTCGCCACCCGGTCCGGCGTACCGGACGTTGGTGCCGATCCGGACGACCTTGCCACCGAGGGTGACCGCGACGTGGTGCAGCCGGGCGTCCCGGCCGACCAGCGCGTCGTGCTGCGCCAGGTGGATCGACTCGTGGTCGGCCTGCTGGATCGCGACCACCCGCAGGTCGGCACCGTCGCCGACCTTGATCTCGACGTTGCCGCTCAGTTCACCGGCACCCGTGTGGTCGATGATCACGATCGACTTGCTGTGCCGGCCGGCGTCCACGATCACGTGGCTGAAGCCACGGCCGCCGAGGCTCGCGACGTTCACGTGCACCGGCTCGGTCAGCTCGGCCTCGACCGGGATCCGCACCGCCAGTGCCTCGGGCGCGTGGTTCCACGCGACCGCGGCGGACCGGTCCTGCGGGGTGAGGACCTTGACCGCGTCGACCGCGACCGTCTCGATCACCACACCATCAGGGCCGGACGCGTCGATCTTCGGGGTCTCGGTGCCGGCCGCGTCCTCGAACAGTGTCTTGAGCTGCTTGACCGGGGTGAAGCGCCACTCCTCCTCGCGCCCGTTCGGCACGGCGAAGTCGGCGACGTCGTACGACGTCGGCCGCTCGCTGCGCGCCTGGAGCGGGACCGGGGACCCCGGCCCGTGGGAGTGCGCCTTGTTGCCGGTAGCAACAAGGGTTTCTGCTGACGACATCAGCCGACGGCCCCTTCCATCTGCAGCTCGATCAAACGGTTCAGTTCCAGCGCGTACTCCATCGGGAGCTCGCGGGCGATCGGCTCGATGAAGCCGCGGACGATCATCGCCATCGCCTCGTCCTCGGCCATCCCCCGGCTCATCAGGTAGAAGAGCTGGTCGTCGCTGACCTTGGACACGGTCGCCTCGTGCCCCATCGCCACGTCGTCCTCGCGGACGTCGACGTACGGGTAGGTGTCCGAACGGCTGATGGTGTCGACCAGCAGCGCGTCACAGCGCACCGTGGACTTGCTGTGGTGCGAGCCCGGCGCCACCTCGACCAGACCGCGGTACGACGTCCGGCCGCCGCCGCGGGCCACCGACTTCGAGACGATCGAGCTCGACGTGTACGGCGCGTTGTGCACCATCTTCGAACCGGCGTCCTGGTGCTGGCCCTCGCCCGCGAACGCCACCGACAGCGTCTCGCCCTTGGCGTGCTCACCCATCAGGTACACGGCCGGGTACTTCATCGTCACCTTGGAGCCGATGTTGCCGTCGATCCACTCCATCGTCGCGCCCTCTTCGCAGGTGGCGCGCTTGGTGACCAGGTTGTAGACGTTGTTCGACCAGTTCTGGATCGTCGTGTAGCGGCAGCGGGCGCCCTTCTTCACGATGATCTCGACGACCGCGGAGTGCAGCGAGTCGGACTTGTAGATCGGCGCCGTGCAGCCCTCGACGTAGTGCACGTAGGCACCCTCGTCGACGATGATCAGGGTCCGCTCGAACTGGCCCATGTTCTCGGTGTTGATCCGGAAGTACGCCTGCAGCGGGATGTCCACCTTGACGCCCTTCGGGACGTAGATGAACGAGCCGCCGGACCAGACCGCGGTGTTCAGCGCGGCGAACTTGTTGTCGCCGACCGGGATGACGGAGCCGAAGTACTCCTTGAAGAGCTCGGGGTGCTCCTTCAGGCCGGTGTCGGTGTCCAGGAAGATGACGCCCTGGGCCTCCAGGTCCTCCCGGATCTGGTGGTAGACGACCTCGGACTCGTACTGCGCGGCGACGCCGGCGACCAGGCGTTGCTTCTCCGCCTCCGGGATGCCGAGCTTGTCGTAGGTGTTCTTGATGTCCGGCGGCAGCTCCTCCCAGGAGGTGGCCTGCTTCTCGGTCGACCGGACGAAGTACTTGATGTTGTCGAAGTCGATCCCGGACAGGTCGGCGCCCCAGGACGGCATCGGCTTGCGGTCGAAGAGCTTCAGGCCCTTCAGTCGCAGGTCGAGCATCCACTCCGGCTCGTTCTTGAGGGTGGAGATGCCCCGCACCACGTCGGCGGACAGGCCGCGCTTGGCCACCGCGCCGGCAGCGTCGGAGTCGGCCCAGCCGTACTGGTAGTTGCCGAGGCCTTCCAGTTCGGGGTGAGCGGTTTGCGTCATCGCGTAGTCCTCGCAGATTCGCCGTCGATTACAGGGGTAGCGGGGGTCGCACCCGGGATATGCGTCGTACAGACACCGTCGCCGTGGGCGATGGTGGCCAGTCGCTGTACGTGCTTGCCGAGGAGTCTCGAGAACACCTCGGTCTCGGCCTCGCACAGCTGGGGGAACTGCTCGGCCACGTGCGCGACCGGGCAGTGGTGCTGGCAGAGCTGGGCGCCGTGGCCCGCCTCCGCCGTGGAGGCGGCGTACCCGTCGGCCGTCAGGGCCTGGGCGAGCACCTCCGTCTTCTTGCCCTCCGGAGCCTGCGCCAGCAGGTCCCGGTACCTCTCCTCCACCTCGGCGACGCGACGGCGGGCGAACTCCGTCACCGCGTCGTCACCGCCGGCCTCGGCGATGAACCGCATCGCGGTCGCCGCGAGGTCGTCGTACGCCGTGTGGAAGGCGTGCCGGCCGGAGTCGGTCAGCACGAACACCTTCGCGGGCCGGCCACGGCCACGGGGGCCGTAAACCCGCTCCTCGCGGGATTCCACCAGGCCCTCGTCGAGCAGGTGGTCCAGGTGCCGGCGGACCGCCGCCGGGGTCAGTTCGAGCCGCTCGGCCAGCACCGCGGCGCTGGACGGGCCGTTGGTCAGGATCGAGCGGGCGACCCGGTCCCGGGTGGACTCGTCCCGCGCGCCGGCAGTGCCCTGGGGCACGGTTCGGTCGGTCGCAGGAGTTTTCACAACATCAGTGTCGCGTAATTCCCCGGGCCCTTCAAATAAGGCTCGCCTAACCGGTCGGCGCGCTCAGGCGGGAGGCGTGAGCGAGGTCACTCCGGGCCGTTCTCTATGCTGCGTTTGTGCCAGTCGCGGTGGAGATCGACAACCTCGTCGTGCGGTACGGCGAGAAGTCCGCGGTCGACGGTCTCAGTCTCACCGTAGCCGCCGGCACGGTGACGGCTGTGCTCGGCCCGAACGGTGCCGGCAAGACCACGACCGTGGAGACCTGTGAGGGCTTCCGGCGCCCGGACTCGGGCAGTGTCCGGGTGCTCGGCCTGGATCCGCTCGCCGACCACGACGAGCTGATGCCGAAGATCGGCGTGATGCTCCAGGAGGGCGGCGCCTGGTCCGGCGTCCGGGCCGTGGAGATGCTGCGGTACGTCGCCACGCTGCACACTCACCCGCTCGATGTCCCGGCGCTGGTGGAGCGGCTGGATCTGGGCAGTTGCGGGCGGACGCCGTACCGGAGGCTGTCCGGCGGGCAGAAGCAGCGGCTGTCGTTCGCGCTGGCGATCGTCGGCCGCCCGGAGATCGCGTTCCTGGACGAGCCGACCACCGGGCTCGACCCGCACGGGCGGCGGGAGATCTGGCAACTGATCCGCGACCTGCGCGACGACGGCGTCACGGTCGTACTGACGACCCATGCGATGGACGAGGCCGAGCAGCTGTCCGACCAGGTGCACGTCGTCTCGGCCGGCAAGGTGATCGCCTCCGGCTCACCGGACACGCTGACCGAACACCACACCAAGTCCCTCGAGGACGTCTTCCTCGAACTCACGTCACCGAGGCACGAGAAGTGACCACCTACGCACCGCAGCCGGGAAGTGCGCCCTGGTCGCGCAAGGTGCTGGCGCACACCCGGATGGAGTTCAAGCTCCTGCTCCGCAACGGCGAACAGTTGCTGCTGGCGCTCGTCATCCCGTTGGGCGTACTCGTCCTGCTCGGCGCGACCGGCCTCGGCGATCGTCTCCCGCTCGGCAGCGGCCGCCCGATCGACGAGGCGGTCCCCCGCGTCCTGGCGCTGGCGGTGCTGTCCTCGTCCTTCACCTCACTGGCGATCGCCACCGGCTTCGAACGCCGCTACGGCGTGATCAAACGACTGGGCGCCTCCCCCTTGTCCCGCACCGGCCTGCTGGCCGGGAAAATCGGCGCCGTCCTCCTGATCCAGGGCATCCAGCTCGTTGTTCTCATCGGGACCGGGTTCGCACTCGGCTGGAAACCCGTCGGAGGAGTCACCGCCGTCATCGGCGTCATCCTCACCGTGTTGTGCGGTACGGCGGCCTTCGCGTCACTGGGCCTGCTGATGGCCGGCGTACTACGCGCGGAGGCAACCCTGGCGGCAGCCAACCTCCTGTACCTGCTGCTGTTGGTAGGCGGCGCGATCATGACCCCGGTCGACGAGTACCCGGCCGGCATGCAAGGCGTCGTACGCCTGCTCCCGAGCGCCGCCCTGGCCAGCGGGATCTCCAATTCGACCGTCCAGGGAGTGATCCCCTGGGCCGCCGCCCTGTCGCTCGCGCTGTGGGCCGCGGTACTCGGATACCTGGTCTCCCGAACCTTCCGATGGGACTGAGCTTTAGAGTGTGCCGGTGATGAGCACGGATACGCCGCCCCAGGAGAGCGCGCCGGTGAGCCGGTTCTGGCGCCTGATCCCCGAACCGAGCCTGGACGTGGTCCGGCGCTGGGGCTGGGCCTCGGTGGTGGTGAACATCGGCATCGTGGTGACCGGCGGGCTGGTCCGGCTGACCGGCTCCGGTCTCGGCTGCCCGACCTGGCCGTCCTGCACCGACGACTCGTACGTGCCGCACGCCGCGCTCGGCTACCACGGCGCGATCGAGTTCACCAACCGGATGCTCGGTTTCGTGGTGGCCATCGTGGCGATCCTCACCTGGCTGGTCGTGATGCGCTACCGCCCGGTCCGGCACGACCTGCGCCGGCTGGCGACGGCCGCCGCGCTGGGCGTCCCGCTGCAGGGCATCATCGGCGGCATCAGCGTGCTCACCGGCCTGAACCCGTGGATCGTGTCGGCACACTTCCTGGTCTCACCGGTGATCATCACGCTGACCGTGTCGATGATGCGCCGGTCCCGCACCAGTCCGTACCCGCACACTCCCCCAGTGGTTCGTGCGCTCGCCACCGCCGCGGTGGTGGCCGTCTGGCTGACCGTTGCCCTGGGCACCATTGTGACCGGTGCCGGGCCGCACTCCGGCGATCCGGAGACCGGCCGGAACGGATTCGACCCTGAGCTGGTCAGTCAGCTGCACGCGGACGTCGTCTTCGGCCTGCTCGGCATCACGGTCGCGCTGGTGATCGCGACCCGCGTGACCGCCACGTCGCGGACGTTGCGCAAGCTCGCCGCCTGGCTGCTGGCGATCGAGCTGCTCCAGGGCGCCGTGGGCTTTACGCAGTACTTCACGGGCCTGCCTTGGGGCGTCGTCCTCGTGCACATGTTCCTGGCCGGGCTGCTGATCGCCCTCGTCACCGCCGTGTACGGCGAACGCGGGACGCCCGCGACCTGAGCGGTTCCAACGGATCAGCTGGTCCGGTCAGACGCTGGACGGGGCCGGCAGGACACCCAACTGGGTCAGCCAGCTGAACTGGTCGACGACGTTCCAGTGCTCGACGATCCGGCCGTCGCGGACCCGCATGATGTCGACGTACTCGAAGGTCACCCGCCTGCCCGTGGCGGGAACGCCGGCGAAGTCCCCGGTGTTGGTACCCGACATTGTCTTCTTGGTCACCACCTGATCGCCCTCGGCGATCATGTCCTCGATGGTGAAGGTCGCGTCGGGATAGGCGTTGGCGAACGCCTGAAGGAACAGCTTGCCGCCTTCCCGGTCCGGCGGGACGCCCGGAGGGCTGCTGAGGTTGACGAAGTCGGGATCGTTCAGCTCGTCGTAGGCGTCGAAGTCCTTACCGTTCTGGACCTCCTCGACGAACCGCCTGATCACGGCCTTGTTCCGCTCGGTCTGGCTGCGGTCTTCCATGTCTGCCACCACCTTGGACTCGTGGCGCCGACCACCGACGCTCACAGCACCCAGCCTCAGGTCAGGCGTTCCCGGCCGACAGAGAATCTCTTCCCGACCGGCCGGGAAACCTTCGGGCAGACGTCAGTTGCGGGTCAGTGTGACGTCCACCGGTGTGATGACGTACGGCGTGTCCGAGGTGAAGGCGAGCCGAGCGTGGTACTGGCCCGCTGTGGACGTCGCCGCGGCATCGAACCGCAGTCGTACCGTCACCGAACGGCCAGGTGCAACGGTGAGCTGCGTACGGTCGGCCGACAACCAGCTCACGTCGGCGCCGAGGACACACGCGTCCTGACCGGACAGGTACTCGGCGAACGGTGTCGCGGTGAACGATCCGATCGAGCCGCCGATCCTGCTCAGCCCGCACGCCGCACCTCCGCGGAACATGCTGTACGTGGCGTTCGGCAGGGCCGACCACTCGCCGGTCGCCGGATCGAACTGGACGGCCTGGTTGGTGATGTAGCCGCCTGTGATGCCGCCGACCAGTTGGAGCTTGCCGCCGCTGCCCGAGTAGGCCATACCCCAGGCGGGATACGGCATGTCGGCGATCCGGGTCCAGCTGTCCGAATCGGGCGCGTACCGGTAGGCGCTCGCGACCGGGAACTCGTGCCACGGGTCGTCGAGCAGCGGCACGAGACCACCGGCGCAGATCAGTCCGTCACCCGAGCCCGTGCACCCCGGCATCACCACGTGTTCCGGGTACGCCGCGATCCGCGTCCAGGTGTTGTCACCCACGTCGTACCGGTACGTGGGAGTCGTTTCCGTACAAGCCTGCGACTCACAACCGGCAACCACGTACAGGGCGCCGCCGACGACCGCGCCCGCCGCGGCGGTGCTGGGCATGGGCAGGTCTGCCACGCGTGACCACTTGTTCTTCACCTGGTCGTACACGTACGTCGCCGAGCTCAGGTTGCCCTGGGCGTCCCAGCCGCCGGTGACATACAGCTTGCCGCCCACGAAGCCGCCGACCGCGCGCTCCAGCGGCTCGGGCAGGTCCGCGATCCTCCGCCACGAGCCGGCCTCCCGGTTGTAGGCGTAACCGGCGGCGGTCAGACCGTCGTCGGTCGCTCCGCCGACCGAATAGACGACCCCGTCGTCCGCGGCGACGACGTTGTCCATGATCGGCGTCGGGTAGTCCGGCAGGTGCGACCACGCCGGGTTCGCCGATACGTCCCGGGACGGCAGCGGGTCGTGCCCGCCGTGCTGCTTCGCGAACGACAGCGGCGAGGCGTCCACCTTCTCCCGCCGCAGCGGTGCACCGGGCGACGTCGTCCGGTGATGACCGTCGGTCCCCGTGAAACCACGGTCCTGCTCGACCAGCGACACGTGAGCGGTCTTCGTGCCGTGGTTGGTCAACGTGAGCGTCCGGGGACCGATCGGCCCCTTGCCGGCGCGGACCGAGACGCCGGACGGGGTCGAGGCCACCCGGCCCGCCTCCAGCGACCAGTCGGCCCGGGTCGTCCTGTGCGCGACAACCCGCGTCGTCTGCTTCGCGTCGGCGTACTGACGCCCAGTGGCGCTGAGCGCGAGATTGCCGGTGTGGCCGAACAGCCAGTAGTAGCCGTCGTCGAGCTGCGAGTCGTCGGTGGTCGCGTGGCTCACCGCAGGCGTGACCCCACCGTCGAGCTGTACGCCGGTCAGCCCGGCGCCGGTGTTGTGATCCCGGACGAACCCTGCGACGAGCCCACCCGGTGCTGCCGCGCACGATCGGTTGCCGACGTACACGTCGTCCAGCTCCCAGAAGTTGTCGGCCTGCCCGCTGAAGCGGAACCGCACCCGGACATCGGACTTGTGCGCAGCCTGCGGGATCGGCACCTCGACGTGTCCCGTGACGAAGGCGTCCGGCGCACGCCAGACGTTCTGCCAGGTCGTGCCGCCGTCGAGGCTCAGGTCGACGACGCCGTCCTGCTCACCGAACCCGTAGTCGTAGTAGTACGTGTCGAAACCGACGGTCGGCTGGGAGAGGTCGGACAGGTCGGCGACCGGACTGACCAGGCTCGTGTCGTTACGGTCGACCGGCGACGACCAGTTGTCGACGACGGCGAACTGCCCACCGGCGCCGGTGAGGTTGCCTTTGGCACCGGGGTCGTCGAACGTCCAGGTCTTGCCGCTGCCCGCGTCGTCGGTGACCGTCCAGCCGTCCTGCGCGCCCGACCATCCCTCGAAGCCGGTGCCGGCACCGTGGAACACGTGCCCGTAGCCGGCGGACGTGCACGCCGTCTCGTCGACGCGGAGGGCGACGTCCCGCAGCACCGCGTTCTTCCCGTTGCCGACGGCAACACTAGTGTCCGCGGGCAGGTAGCCGGGCATGTCGGCTGCCTCGATGTGCAACCGGTATGTCGAACCCACCGGGAGGTCCACGCTGTAGCGACCGGTGAACGGATCGGTGTGG
Organism: Kribbella jejuensis; assembly: GCF_006715085.1. Taxonomy (NCBI): domain Bacteria; kingdom Bacillati; phylum Actinomycetota; class Actinomycetes; order Propionibacteriales; family Kribbellaceae; genus Kribbella; species Kribbella jejuensis. The sequence goes on from NZ_VFMM01000003.1 coordinate 974,210, forward strand.
ACGGCGCCGTCCGGGTACCCGTCGATCGAGATCTTGGCGTACACCGGCCAGCCCTGACCGGATCCGTCGGTCACGGTACCGCTGACCGTACGTCGGGGTACGGCCGTCAGGGTGAAGTTCCTGGACAGCTCGGCCCCCGCGGACATCGTGACCCGGTCGAGCGTCACGTCGGCGTACCCGAATTTCGACGCCGTGATCCGGTAGGTCCCCGCGGCCACCGCGACGCGGTAGTGGCCGGACTTGTCGACGACCGCGCGGGTGCGGTAGCCGTTCTGGTCGGTGAACGTGACCGCAGCACCGTCGAGCCCTTGGTTCCGGGTCCGCACCGAACCCGAGGCCCAGCCGTAGGAACCGAGGGTCAAGGCCGACACACCGTTGGGCGTACCAACGCCGGTCGGACCGTCCCAGCCGGCGCCTGCCGTGCAGCGGACATCCCCGCACGAGCCGTCGGCGCCCTCGGTGACGTCGTGCAGGGAGCTGTTCTGGCGATACAGATAGGTGACCGGATTGCTCCCGGGTACGGGTGTGCCGGCCAAGGCGTACATCGCGGCAACCAGTGGCGCGGACAGGGAGGTACCGCCGTACTGCGCCCAGCCGTCCTGCCCGAGGGTGTTGTAGACCGCGAGCCCTGTCTCCGGGTCGGCGACGGCGGCCACGTCGGCGGTGGCGCGCGTGTCCGGGCAGCCGGTGTCGAGGCCGTGCTGGTAATCGGGGCGCGGCTCGTAGAGCGAGCACCCGCTGCCGCCGTCGGTCCAGGCCTCCTCGTGCCATCCGCGCGGAGTCGAGTCGTCCTGGCTCAGCCTCGTACCGCCGACCGAGATCACGTTCGGCGAGGTGGCCGGGTAGCTCTGGACGTTGCCGTTGTCGCCGGACGACACGGTGACGGCGACACCGGGGTGATCGTAGTAGTGGTCGTAGTACGTCTCGAACGGGAGTTCACCGTCGATGCCGTACGAGTTGGAGATCGCCACAGCTCCCAGCGACGCGGCTGTGTCGACCGCCTGACCCAGACTCGGTGAGCTGTTGCTGTCGGCCTGGACGAGCAGGATGTGGCAGTCCGGACAGGCCGAGGAGACCGCGTCCAGGTCAAGGGCCGTCTCGATGGACCAGCCGGGATCTTCTTGCGGGTAGTCCGTCCCGCCGCGCTGGTCGACCTTGCGGAAGCAGCCGTTGTCCGTCGTACACGGCGCCAGGCCGTAGTGCGCGCGGAACACGGCCAGATCGGATTCGGCGTTCTCGTAGCCGAACGCGTCCACGATCGCCACGGTCCGCCCGTTGCCGCCGTCCGGCAGGGCGTACGCCGCCCTGATGTCGGCCGGCCCCAGCGAGCCGGGCAGGGGCCCGGCCGTTCGCTGCGCCAGCGCGCCGCGATCTCCGGCCCACCCGACCGCGTAGCAGCGGGCCAGCGGCGTGGACCCGTCGGCGGCCGTGCCGGCGACATTGCAGCCCGCCGGGACGGTACGGCTGCCGTGCGGCCCACCCGCCGTCGGACTACCTGCCGTCGGACTACCTGCCGTCGGACTACCCGCCGCGACCGGCTCCGGGGCCGCCGAGGCCGGTACTGTCACCGCGGACGCCACCAAGGCGGCGATCGTGGCCAGAACGGTGGTCAGAACAACAGTCGAGGTCCGGACAGCTCGACCATCAGGTCGGCTCGTCAGGCCGTTACGTCTTCTGCTCGTGCGTTGCACGCCTCACCCCTCGCTCACTCGTCCGGCGGGACAATCCCGTCGGATTGCCCGGCTCACAACCAGCCCGCCCGGGCGGCGAGCAGACCGGCCTGGAACCGCGTCTCGGCCCCCAGGCCCGCCATCAGAGTCGCGATCCGCCGCCGGGTGGTCCGATAGCTCCAGCCCAGATGCCGCGCGATCGCCTCGTCCTTCATCCCGCTGGCGAGCAGCACCAGGACGCGCCGGTCGTGCTCAGTCGGCTCGAACGCGCCGTCCTCCTCGGCCGCCCGCAGCGAGCCGTCAGCGGTCAGCGGCGTCGCCTGCCGCCACAGCTGGTCGAAAACCAGCAGAAGTACGTCCAGCAGGCTGCACGGGTGGACGACGATCGCGCTCGCGATGTCGCCCTGGTCGATCGACTGCGGGATGAACGCCGTCCGGCGATCGAAGGTCGCCAGCTTCAACGGCAGCGCGGACGTGACCCGGGCCTGCTCGCCGGCGGCGACGTACCGCAGGATCGCGGTCACCGCGTTCGGCGCCTGCTCCAGTGCGGCCCGGTCGTAGATCGCCTTGCAGGTCACGCCCCTGGCCAGCACCTCGAACTCGACGGCGTTGGTGTCCGGGCCCGAGGCACCCGCGTACGGCGGGGTGTCCAGGACCTGCACCTCCGCCACGGCGTCGCGCTGGAGCTGATCGAAGCGGCTCAGTACCGCGTCGGCACCGGTGACGACCTCGATCAGTTCGGTCGGCCCCGTACCGCGGCCCGAGCGGAAGTCGGCGACTCAGGCGGTCGCCAGTGCCCGGATCCGCTCGAGTTCGGACTCCTGCCGGCGCACCAGTGCCTCGATGGCAGCATCCGGTGCCACCGGCAACGCCCGTTCCTCGAACTTGCCGGCCCCGAGGATCGACAGGCTCGCGTCCGAGACGCCGTACTCGACAGCTCGCATGCCGAACCCTCCCTGATGGTGCGCGCGGATCTGATCGCATGGCACAACGCGCAAGCAGTTTCGCCAGCGCTACATCAGGGTGTCCAGCAACATCTCTGGCCCACATAGGCCACGGCCAGAACTGGCCATCCGGGTGTCACAGACGTCGGGGCGCCACGACATGGCGCCCCGACGCTGACAACCGCTACTACCTGTAGTGCACCTTGTAGACGGCGCCCGGGCCGAAGACCGGGCCGGCGACGTACAAGCCGCCCCAGCGGTCGAAGGCCGTGCCGCCGGGCAGGTGCAGCTGGCCACGGACCAGCTCCCGCTTGTACCCGGCCTGGTGGTGCCTGCCCGGGTACTGCAGGAACAGGCCGCCGACGGTCGATCCGCCGAGTTCGAACTGCAGCCAGCTCGCGTTGTCCAGCTGGACGACAGCGAGCGTGCGGTGCGGTCCGCCTGCCAGGTCGACGATCGACGTGTAGCCGTCGGCGTACCTCGTGCAGCTGCCCTTCGACGGCTTCACCGGGTCACACACCGCGCCCACCGAGCCCGGCCTGATCCGCCAGATCTCCGACGTGCCCGGGGTGGCCGGGAAGCCGCGCAGCTCACCGACGTACCAGGAGCCGTCCGACCCGACCGTCACGGAGGTGGCGACCGCCTCGGCGAGGATCGGCGTACCGGCCGGTGGCAACGGGTTGCCTTCCGGGTCCTTGGCCGGCAGACCGGACGGGACCTTCACCAGCCGTGGCTTGAGCCGGGCGACGGTCTTGATGTGGCCGTTCGGCCAGACCCGGAGCAGGTCGTTGCCGGCGGCGTCCGAGACCAGGACCGTGCCGTCACCGAGGGTGGCCACCCCGAACGGGTTGGAGTCCGTCGGGTTGTTCTCCTGGTCGTACGGGTCCGGGTCCTTCTGCTGGTACGCGGCGATATCGGCGACCTTGACGGCCTTCCCGCGCCACAGCTTGTACAACGTCGAACTGCCCGGCACCGGCGGCTGCCCCGGCTCACCGCCTGCCCCGGTCAGGGCGTAGGTGACGCCCCACTTGTTCGTGTCGATGGCCGGCGGGAACCCGTTCGCCCCCGGCACCGTGCCGAGCTTCCAGGTCTTGTGGCCGTCGGTCGCGTACACGGACCCGTCCGTGACGCTGTAGATGACCTGGTTCTTGTACGTCGAGACTCCCCGCGGACCGTTCAGTCCGGTAGCGATCGGCCGCAGACTCGAGTGATGGTTGCCACCGGCGTCTGCCTGTCCTGCGACCAGGACCGAACCGGCCAGTGCGAGCGCCGCGAGTGCGGCAATGCGTGTTCGTACCCCCATGTATCCCCCTGATGCTGTGTCTCCCCAGGCGTGGAACCCCCTCCACAGACCCGACCATGGCACCAAAAGATCACGGCGAGGTCAACGGGAGGACTCCCGGCAGGCGTCCGGCGACGCTGAGTAGACGCTGAGTAGACGAACTCAGTGCAACAGTGGGTCGATCGCGGCCGCGATGAACAGCAGCGCCAGGTAGATGTTGGAGAAGTGGAACAGCCGCATCGGCCGCAGGGCGGCGCCTTCGGCGCCGGTGTGGGCCCGGAGCAACAACCTTCGGGCCTCGCGGAGGAAGGCGAAGCCGAGCACCATCGCGGCCGGTCCGTACACATAGCCGGTGCCGGCGATCGGCCAGAGCGCGAGTGAGGTGACCACCATGACCACCGAGTACGCCATGATCTGCCGGGAGGTGGCGACCGGGGTGGCGACCACGGGCAGCATCGGCACGTCGACCGAGGCGTAGTCCTCGCGGTACCGCATCGCCAGCGACCAGGTGTGCGGCGGCGTCCAGAAGAACACCACCAGGAACAGCACGACCGGAGTCCAGGCCAGCTTGCCGGTGACCGCGGTCCAGCCGATCAGGGTCGGGAAGCAGCCGGCGATGCCGCCCCAGACGATGTTCTGCACGGTCCGGCGCTTGAGCACCATCGTGTAGCCGAAGACGTAGAACAGGTTCGCCGCCAGCGCCAGGCCGGAGGACAGCCAGTTGACGAAGAAGCCGAGCTCGAGGGTGGCGAGCACGCCGAGCACGACGCCGAAGACGGTCGCCGACCGCGGGCTGACCGCGTGCCGCGGCAGCGGGCGGCGCCGGGTCCGGCGCATCTGCTCGTCGATGTCGCGGTCGAACACGCAGTTGATCGTGTTCGCGCTGCCGGAGGCGAGGATGCCGCCGATCAGGGTGGCGACCACCACCCGCAGCCCGGGCACCCCACCGGCGGCCAGGAACATCACCGGCACGGTGGTGATCAGCAGCAGCTCGATGATGCGCGGCTTGGTCAGACCGACGTACGCCTTCACCACGTCGCGCACCGACGGACTCACTGTTGCAACTGGCACAGCAGCATCCGGCAGCGGCGTCGGGTACGACGTCGTCGCGGCGGGACGCGGGTCGACGGCCGTCACGAACACCTCGAACAGATCTGGGTTGACGCCGGCGAACCGGCGCTGACGATTCAGCAGTCTACGACGGCCCGTAGGAGGGTTCGCACACCCCCCTGCGGGGAGCCTCGTGTGACCTCTCGGACGTCCGGGAACAGGGTGAGTTGCTGAACGGTTGACAAACAGTCGAGCGGTGCGCAACGACGAGAGCCGGCCACAGTAGGCTCGTCCTGAGCAGACACCCCGAAGAAGTCCCATCGAGAGGAGCGCCGCCGGCGTGACGGAGAAGACCAAGCTTGAATGGACCGAGCTCGACCAGCGCGCGGTCGACACCGTACGGGTGCTCGCGATGGACGCGGTCGAGAAGGTCGGAAACGGACACCCCGGTACGGCGATGAGCCTCGCGCCGGCGGCGTACCTGCTGTTCCAGAAGGTGATGCGGCACAACCCGGCGGACTCGCACTGGCCGGGCCGCGACCGGTTCGTGCTGTCGGCGGGCCACTCCAGCCTCACCCTGTACATCCAGCTGTACCTGGCCGGTTTCGGCCTCGAACTGGACGACCTGAAGTCGCTGCGGACCTGGGGCAGCAAGACCCCGGGCCACCCGGAGTACCGGCACACCGACGGCGTCGAGACCACCACCGGCCCGCTCGGCCAGGGTGTCGGCAACGCGGTCGGCATGGCGATGGCGGCCCGCCGCGAGCGCGGCCTGCTGGAGCCGGACGCGCCGCGGGGTGAGGGCGTGTTCGACCACCAGGTCTACGTGATCGCGTCCGACGGCGACCTCGAGGAAGGCGTCTCGGCCGAGGCCTCGTCGCTGGCCGGGCACCAGAAGCTGGGCAACCTGACGGTCATCTACGACGCGAACAAGATCTCGATCGAGGACGACACCAACATCGCGTTCTCCGAGGATGTCGCGGCCCGCTACGCGGCGTACGGCTGGCACGTCCAGGACGTCGACTGGACCAACGGCGGCAAGGGCTACGAGGAGGACGTCCAGGCGCTGTACGACGCGCTGGAGGCGGCCAAGGCGGTCACGGACAAGCCGAGCTTCATCCGGCTGCACACGATCATCGGCTGGCCCTCGCCGGGCAAGCAGAACACCGGCAAGATCCACGGCTCCGCGCTCGGCGCCGACGAGGTGGCCGCGACCAAGAAGGTGCTCGGCTGGGACCCCGAGAAGTCGTTCCAGGTCGCCGACGACGTGATCGCGCACACCCGCAAGGCGCTCGAGCGGGGCAAGGCCCTGCAGGAGGAATGGGACGGCCGGTTCGAAGCCTGGAAGTCGGCGAACCCGGAGCGTGCCGCGCTGCTCGACCGACTGTCGAAGCGCGAGCTGCCGGCCGGCTGGAAGGACGCGCTGCCGAGCTGGGAGGCCGACGCCAAGGGTGTGGCCACCCGCGCCGCCTCCGGTGACGTGCTGACCAAGCTGGCGCCGGAGCTGCCCGAGCTGTGGGGCGGTTCGGCCGACCTGGCCGGCTCGAACAACACCACCCCGAAGGGTCAGCCCTCGTTCATTCCGCCGGAGTACGCCACCAAGGAGTTCCAGGGCGACGAGTACGGCCGGGTCCTGCACTTCGGCATCCGCGAGCACGCGATGGGCTCGGTTCTGAACGGCATCGCGCTGCACGGCCTGACCCGTCCGTACGGCGGTACCTTCCTGGTCTTCTCCGACTACATGCGCCCGTCGGTGCGGCTGGCCGCGCTGATGAAGCTGCCGGTGACCTACGTCTGGACGCACGACTCGATCGGCCTCGGCGAGGACGGCCCGACGCACCAGCCGGTCGAGCACCTGTCCGCGCTGCGGGCGATCCCGGGCCTGGACGTCGTCCGTCCCGGTGACGCCAACGAGACCGCGGCCGCGTGGGCCACGATCCTCGAGCACACCGACCGTCCGGCCGGCCTGGCGCTGACCCGGCAGAACGTGCCGACCTTCCCGCGCGGCACCGACGGCTTCGCCACCACCGAGAACGTGCACAAGGGCGGCTACGTGCTGCTCGACAGCGAGGGCACCCCGGACGTGGTGCTGATCGGCACCGGCTCGGAGCTGCAGCTCGCGGTCGAGGCCCGCACCAAGCTGGCCGAGGAGGGCGTGCAGGCCCGGGTCGTGTCGATGGTCTCCCGGGAGTGGTTCGACGAGCAGGACGACGCCTACCGCGAGTCGGTGATCCCGGCCGCGGTCCGCGCCCGGGTCTCGGTCGAGGCCGGGATCGCGCAGAGCTGGCACGACATCGTCGGCGACGCCGGCCGCTGCGTCAGCCTCGAGCACTACGGCGCGTCCGCGGCGTACCAGACGCTGTACGACGAGTTCGGCATCACCACCGACGCCGTCGTGCAGGCCGCGAAGGACAGCATCGCCGCCGCGGCCGAGATCAGCGGCCCGGGCGTACCGCCCAAGCGGGCCGCCGCCGGACCGGTCGGGCCGGCCGACGCGGGCCAGGCCGGTGGCGGCCAGGTCGCCTCGGCGCACTGAGAGACACCCCAACAACAGAAGAGTTTCGGAAGAAGGCATCGGACATGAACGATCGCTTGAAAGCACTCGCCGACGCGGGTGTCTCCATCTGGCTCGACGACCTGTCCCGGGTACGGCTGACCAGCGGCAGCCTGCAGGCGATGATCGAGGACAAGCACGTCACCGGCGTGACCACGAACCCGACGATCTTCGCCAAGGCGATCTCGGACGCCGACGCGTACGCCCCGATCATCAACCGGCTGGCGGCGCAGGGTGTGTCGACCGACGAGGCGATCCGGGTGATCACCACCGACGACGTCCGCGACGGCGCCGACGTGTTCAAGCCGACGTACGACGACACCGAGGGCCAGGACGGCCGGGTGTCGATCGAGGTCGAGCCGAGCCTCGCGCACGACACCGAGGGCACGATCCGGCAGGCCAAGCAGCTGTGGGACATCGTCGGCCGGGAGAACATCTTCGTGAAGATCCCGGCGACCAAGGCCGGGCTGCCCGCGATCACCGCGACGCTCGCGGCCGGGGTCAGCGTGAACGTGACGCTGATCTTCTCCCTCGACCGCTACAAGGCCGTCGTGGACGCGTTCCTGTCCGGGATGGAGCAGGCCGTCGACAACGGCCACGACGTCAGCAAGATGGCCAGCGTCGCGTCGTTCTTCGTCAGCCGGGTGGACACCGAGGTGGACAAGCGGCTGGATGCGATCGGCACCGACGAGGCCAAGGCGCTGAAGGGCAAGGCCGCGATCGCCAACGCCCGGCTCGCGTTCGAGGCGTACGAGGAGATCTTCGACACCGACCGCTGGCGCGAGCTCGAGACCGCGGGCGCCAAGCCGCAGCGGCCGCTGTGGGCATCGACCGGTACCAAGGACCCGTCGTACTCCCCCACGCTGTACGTCGACAACCTGGTCACCCGCGGTGTGGTGAACACGATGCCCGAGGCAACGATCAAGGCGGTCGAGGAGCACAGCGAGATCACCGGTGACACGGTCCGCGGCACCTACGCCGAGGCCCGCAAGGTGATCGACGACCTGGAGCGGCTGGGCATCTCCTACGACGAGGTCGTCCAGGTGCTCGAGGACGAGGGCGTCGCGAAGTTCGACGCCTCCTGGTCGGAGCTGCAGGACACCGTCACCGCCGCGCTGAAGGGTGCCGCGAAGTGACCATTCCGAAGGTGACCACCCACAACGGCGACTGGTCCGAGGTCGTCGACAAGCTGGTGGCCGAGAAGATCGCCTCCCGGATCGCCGCGAAGGACGCGACGATCTGGGGGCCGGAGGCCGAACACGAGGCGTCCATCCGGCTCGGCTGGGTCGATCTGCACGAGACCTCGCGGCCGCTGCTGGCCGAGATCGAGGCACTGCAGGCCGACCTGCGGGCCGAGGGCCTGGACCGGATCGTGCTGTCCGGGATGGGCGGCTCGTCGCTGGCGCCGGAGGTCATCACCCGGACTGCGGGCGTCGAGCTGATCGTCCTCGACTCGACCGACCCGAGTGTCGTGAAGCGCGCGCTGGACGGTGACCTGTCGAAGACCGTGATCGTGGTGTCCAGCAAGTCCGGCGGCACGGTCGAGACCGACAGCCACCGGCGGACGTTCGCGAAGGCGTTCACCGACGCCGGCATCGACGCCGCGTCGCGGATCGTCGTCGTGACCGACCCGGGTTCGCCGTTCGAGAAGCTGTCGAAGGACGAGGGGTACCGCAAGACGTTCCTCGCCGACCCGAACATCGGCGGCCGGTACAGCGCGCTGACCGCGTTCGGCCTGGTGCCGTCCGGTCTGGCCGGTGCGGACATCGCCGAGCTGCTCGACCAGGCGGCCGAGGCCGCTCCGGCGCTGCAGGCGGACTCGGCCGACAACCCGGCGCTGTGGCTGGGCGCCGTGCTCGCGGCCAGCGCGGGCCGGGACAAGGCGATCATCACGGCCGACGGCTCCGACATCGTCGGCTTCCCGGACTGGGCCGAGCAGCTGATCGCGGAGAGCACCGGCAAGAACGGCACGGGCGTACTCCCGGTCGCGGTCGAGGTGACCGCGCCGGAGCTGAGCAGCGACGCGGCCGACCTGACCAACGCGCTGCTCGCGGACAAGGCGACGAGCGGTGTGCCGACGGCGCTGACCTCAGGCTCGCTCGGCGGGCAGATGCTGCTGTGGGAGACGGCGACCGCGGTCGCCGGGTACCTGCTCGGCATCAACCCGTTCGACCAGCCGGATGTGGAGAGCGCGAAGAAGGCCGCGCGTGGTCTGCTCGACGCGCAGCCGGAGCCGGAGGCGGCCGCCTTCACCGAGGGCGCTGTCGAGGTTCGCGGTTCCGAGGGGCTGCTGGACGGCGTGGACTCGCTCCAGGGTGCGGTGGACGCGCTGCTCGGCAAGCTCGAGGACAAGGGCTACGTCGCGGTGATGGCGTACCTGGACTCCGAGCGGGACGCCGACCTGGTTGCGATCCGGCCGGCTCTGGCCACGAAGACGGGCCGTCCGACGACCTTCGGCTGGGGTCCGCGGTTCCTGCACTCGACCGGCCAGTACCACAAGGGCGGCCACCCGGAGGGCGTGTACCTGCAGATCACGGGCGCGCACCCGGTGGACGTTGAGATCCCCGACCGGCCGTTCACCTTCGGCACGCTGATCTCGGCGCAGGCCGCCGGGGACGCGAACGTGCTGGCCGAACGCGGCCGTCCGGTGCTGCGGTTGCACCTGACCGACGTGGCTTCCGGCGTACAGCAGCTCCTGTCTCTGTTCAAGTAGGAACAACACTCGGGAGGAAGCGGCCATGACCGCTGAGCTCGACGAAGAGCCGACGGGTACCGGGGGTCACCGCAACCCCCTGCGGGACGCGCAGGATCGGCGGCTGCCGAGGATCGCCGGGCCGTGCGGCCTGGTGATCTTCGGGGTCACCGGCGACCTGGCCCGGAAGAAGCTGATGCCGGCGGTCTACGACCTCGCGAACCGGGGGCTGCTGCCCCCGGGTTTCGCCCTGGTCGGGTTCGCCCGCCGGGACTACACCAACCAGGACTTCGCCCAGATCGTGCACGACTCGGTGAAGGAGCACGCCCGAACGCCGTTCCGGGAGGAGGTCTGGCAGCAGCTGGCCGAGGGCTTCCGGTTCGTCCCGGGTGACCTCACCGACGACGAGGCGTTCAAGCGGCTGCGGGAGACCGTCGACGAGCTCGACGTGACCCGCGGTACCGGTGGCAACCACGCGTTCTACCTGTCGATCCCGCCGGGGCTGTTCCCGGAGGTGGTCCGGCAGCTGTCCGAGCACGGGCTGACCGACGAGAAGCCCGGCTCCTGGCGGCGGGTCGTGATCGAGAAGCCGTTCGGCCACGACCTGAAGAGCGCCCGCGAGCTGAACCATGTGGTCGAGTCGGTGTTCCCGCCCGAGGCGGTCTTCCGGATCGACCACTACCTGGGCAAGGAGACGGTGCAGAACATCCTCGCGCTGCGGTTCGCGAACGCGATGTTCGAGCCGATCTGGAACAGCAACTACGTCGACCACGTCCAGATCACGATGGCCGAGGACATCGGCATCGGCGGCCGCGCCGGGTACTACGACGGCATCGGCGCCGCCCGGGACGTGATCCAGAACCACCTGCTCCAGCTGCTCGCGCTGGTCGCGATGGAAGAGCCGGTCAGCTTCGACGCCTGGTCACTGCGCCAGGAGAAGAAGAAGGTGCTGAACGCCGTCCAGCTACCCGACCGGCTGGACCTGCACAGCGCCCGCGGACAGTACGCGGCCGGCTGGGCCGGTGGCGTGAAGGTCAAGGGATACCTGCAGGAAGACGGCATCCCGGCGACCTCGACGACCGAGACGTTCGCCGCGCTGCGGGTCGACGTCGACACCCGGCGCTGGGCCGGCGTCCCGTTCTACCTGCGGACCGGCAAGCGGCTGGGTCGCCGCGTCACCGAGGTCGCGGTGATGTTCAAGCGCGCGCCGCACCTGCCGTTCACCAAGACCGAGACCGAGGAGCTCGGGCAGAACGCCCTGGTCCTGCGGATCCAGCCGGATGAGGGCATCACGCTCCGGTTCGGCGCCAAGGTCCCGGGCACGGCGATGGAGATCCGCGACGTCAACATGGACTTCCAGTACGGCGGTTCGTTCACCGAGTCCTCCCCCGAGGCGTACGAGCGGCTCATCCTCGACGTACTGCTCGGTGATCCGCCGCTGTTCCCGCAGCACACCGAGGTCGAGCTCGGCTGGAAGATCCTCGACCCGGTGCTCGACTACTGGGCCCGGCACGGTCAGCCGGAGCAGTACGCGTCCGGCGACTGGGGCCCGGCCTCGGCGCACGACATGCTCGCCCGCGACGGACGTGCCTGGAGGCGGCCATGATCATCGACCTGACCGACACCACCTCGAGTGAGATCGCCTCGGCGCTGCTGAAGGCCCGGCGGAACGCCGGCTCCCCGGCGATGGGAATGGTCGGCACGATCGTGGTGGTCGTCGACGAGGCGTCGCACCACGACGCGATGAAGGCCGCCAACGAGGCCGGGCGCGAGCACCCGTCGCGGGTGCTGGTGGCGATCCTGCGGCCAGGTAAGGGTGCGGCCGGGCTCGACGCCGAAGTCCGTGTGGGTGAAGGGATTCCGGGCGAGGCGGTGCTGCTGCGGCTGCACGGTGAGCTCGCGAAGGTTCCGGAGTCCGTGATCACGCCGCTGCTGCTGCCGGACTCCCCCGTGATCGTGTGGTGGCCGGGCGGCGGGCCTCGGGTACCGGCGGAAGACCCGCTGGGCAAGCTCGGGCGGCGCCGCGTGACCGATGCTGCGGCAACGCGGCGGGCGTCGGTGGACTACACGGCTCGGGCCGAGGGATATGCGCCTGGCGACACGGACTTCGCGTGGACGCGGTTGACGCCGTGGCGGGCGTTGATGGCGGCCGCGCTCGACCAGTACCCGACGAAGGTGACCGGAGCCGAGGTGACGGCCGCGCGCGGGAATCCCAGCGCCGATCTGATGGCTGCTTGGTTGCAGTCGCGGTTGAAGGTGCCGGTGGAGCAGCGGACCTCGCGTGGTCCGGGGGTGACGGCCGTGCGGCTGTTCACGCCTTCGGGGGTGATCGCGTTGACGCGGCCGGATGGCGCGGTGGCGACGTTCAGCGTGCCAGGACAGCCGGATCGGCCGGTGGCGTTGAAGCGGCGTACAACGTCCGAGCTGTTGAGCGAGGAGCTGCGGCGACTCGATCCGGACGACGTGTACGCGCAGACGCTCGCCTGCATGGTCGAGCGGGACTCGATGCCGGACGACGAGAAGAAGGTCGCGGCGACGCAGCGCAAGTCCACGGCGGCGAAGGTGTCGGCCGCCGGGAAGAAGGTAGCTGCTCAGAACGCTGCTTCTGCGGCTCCGGTGAAGTCGGCGCCCGTGAAGACAGCGCCGGTCAAGAAGGCTGCAGCGAAGAAGAGTGCGGCGACGAAGGGTGCGGCCAAGAAGGTCGCGACCAAGAAGAGCGCGACCAAGAAGAGTGCGGCGAAGAAGGCGGTGAAGCGGTGACTGTTGATCCGGAGCTGCTGGTTCATTCCGACGCCGAGGACCTGGCGTTCTCGGTGGCGGGGCGGCTGATCACGGCGATCGTCGACGCGCAGAGCACCGGCGGAGTCGCGCAGGTCGTCCTGACCGGCGGGCGGGTGGCCGCGAAGGTGTACCAGGCGGTCGCGGAGTCGCCCGCGCGGGTCGAGGTCGACTGGCAACGGGTCGAGTTCTGGTGGGGCGACGAGCGGTTCCTGCCGTCCGGTGACCCCGAACGGAACGAGACCCAGGCGCGGGACGCGTTCCTGTCCGCGTTGGACATCGACCCGGTGCGGGTACACCCGATGGCGGCCGACACCGGCCAGGGCGCCGAGGCCGCGGCTTCGGCGTACGCCGCTGAGCTCGAGGCGGCCGGTTCGCCGACGTTCGACGTACTGCTGCTCGGGGTCGGGCCGGACGGGCATGTGGCCTCGCTCTTCCCGGGGTATCCGCAGGTCGCGGTCACCGATGTCGCCGCGGTTGCCGTACACGACTCGCCGAAGCCGCCGCCGACGCGGGTGTCGCTCACGCTGCCGGTGCTCAACCGGAGCCGCGAGGTGTGGTTCGTGGTATCCGGCGATGACAAGGCCGACGCGGTCGCGACCGCCTTGGCCGAGGGCGACATCCCGGCCGCCCAGCCCAAGGGCCAGAACCGCACCCTGTGGTTGCTGGACGAGGCTGCCGCGTCCAAGATCTCCTGAGCACGCTCGCGTAGTGCGGCCATCGATCGTTCGGCGGTGGCCGCACTGTTCGGGTGGAAGACTGCGGGCATGACCTTCCGTGAGTTGCATGCCGGGCAGTTCGTGATGCCGAACGCGTGGGATGCCGGGAGCGCGGTGCTGCTCGCGGCGGCCGGGTTTCCTGCGATCGCGACGACGAGCGCGGGGATCGCGTTCTCGATGGCGAAGGGCGACCACACGCTCCCGGACGGCGCGCCGGCGGTGTCGCGGGACGAGATGTTCGAGCGGATCGGGGAGATCACGGCGGCGGTCGACGTACCGGTGAACGGGGACCTCGAGGACGGGTACGGCGCTGAGCCTTCGCGGGTGGCCGAGACGATCCGGCTGGCGGTCGAGGCCGGGCTGGCCGGCGGGAACATCGAGGACTACGACGGGCGGGAGCTGTACGACGTCTCGCTCGCGGTGGAGCGGATCGTCGCTGCGCGGGAGGCGGCCGGACCTGGGTTCGTGCTGACCGCGCGGACGGACGGCCAGTTGTTGGGTACGCCGGTCGCGCTGGCGGAGTCGATCGAACGGGCGAACCGGTACCGGACCGCCGGCGCGGACTGCCTTTACGTACCGGGGGTCAACTCGCTCGACACGATCCGGACGCTGGTCGAGGAGATCGACGGGCCGCTGAACGTGGTGATGGGCCTGGGTACGTCGACGTTGACCGTCGCCGACCTGCAATCCGTCGGCGTGACGCGGATCAGCCTCGGCGGCTCGATCGCCCGCGCCGCCCTCGGGTTCATCCGCCGCGGCGCCGAGGAACTCGCCACCCACGGCACCATCACCTTCGCCGCCGACCAGATCCCACAGGCTGACCTGAACCACCTTTTTGCGCGATCATCCAAGGGTGAGCACTGACCGGAGCCTGCGGCAGGTGGCGCTGACGCACGGGATCGTCGGATTCGCCACCTGCCTGTGCCTGATCATCTTCTACGCCGGAGCGGCCGCCTTCGGCCCGATCAACGACGTCGGCAATGCTGTGCTGGGCCTCCTCACGATCCCGCTTGCGCGTCTGCTCGCTGCCAACCCCGGCGCCTCTTCGGGTGCTCGCGAGCGGGGCGGGTCCCGTCTGGCGTTCGCGGTAGCTGTGGTCGGGGCAGGAGTGGCTGTCGCCGGGACAGTGCTCGTACTCACCGGGATCACCGGGTTCTACTTGGCGGGCTTGTGGTCCAGCTTCGGTTTCAGCTTGATCGGCGCCTGGCTGGTGGCAACCCACTGGCACAGATCGTCCGCTCACCGCCGCGCAGCTCTGGCGGCCGGCGCGGTCATGATGCTCGGGCTGATCGGCGTACCAGGCATCCTGATGGGTCTCGACGACATGGACAGCGCACCCGACTGGACGTTCGTAGCCGGCATCAGCTGGGCCGGAACCTACTTGCTGTTCCCCTCCTGGAGCCTGCGACTAGCCCGGCAAGACCGTCCCGAACGCGTTTTCTGATCGCGGAAACATCCCCCGCACGTCTCCCCCGTTCATCCAGATCCCGATCGCCAGCACAGCCGTTGCCTCCAGCAACCGAGCCCGCCGCAACCCACCTGCCGGAACCGGCACACAACCCAGATCCCGCACCAGCTCCGCCACCACCTCCACACCGCCGGCCCTCGCCGAGGTGGTTGCCGGTGCGGGGTCGCCGCAGAGGGGGACGCCCAGGGCTGGTGGTGGGTTTCGCCAGACGGTGTCTGCTGCCAGGTTGAACGCCTTGACCACGCTCACCCCCGGCCCGACCGCAGCGCTCACCGCTTCAGCTACCGCGTCCTGGGACAGCGTGAAGTCTCGCGGATCCACGGCATTGGTGCAGTCGATCAAAGTCGCACCGTCCGGTGTCATGCGCGCGACGTCCGCCGCCACTTCGGCCGGTACGGCAAGCAGTACGACGTCACCGTACGACGCCGCCTCGTCCAGCGTGCCCGCGACGGCGCCGACGCGTTCGGCGACCTCGGTGGCGCGTTCGGCGGAGCGTCCGCCGATCATCACGTCGTGCCCCGCGCGCACCCATCCGCCGGCGAGCGCCTCGGCCATCAGTCCGTTGCCCAGTGTTCCTATTCGCATGGTCGAAGACGTTAGACAGTTCGATGCGCACCTCCCGGTGTGCATCGGACCGCGCACAATGGACGGGTGGAGCCGAGATTCTTCGCCGATTGTCAGGCACGGGTCGCCGCCGATCTGATCAGCGGGCGCTGGCCGATGGTCGTGCTGTACTCGCTCGCCCACGGCCCGGCCCGTCCCGGCGAACTCCGCCGGCAGATCGGCGGGATCAGCCAGAAGGTCCTCACCGAGACGCTGCGCCGCCTCGAACACAACGGTCTGGTCGAACGGCAGCGGTACGCCGAAGCGCCGCCGCGCGTCGAGTACTCGCTGACCACGGCCGGCCAGGACCTGCTCGTACCGATCCGCGCGCTCGGCGACTGGGCCACCGTTTACGCCGACCGGCTGCCGACCGAAAACAAACCGTAAGTCCCGCGCGGCACGCTGCTGGAGTCAGCCTGATTCGCTTCCGGTCCAGTGGAGGTTACGAGCCATGTTCACCCTGCAGCAGATCGTCGACGCCCCACCCGCCGAGGTGGTCCGCGCCTTCACCGAACCCGAACCGTTCGCCGCCTGGTTCGTCGCCGACGGCTTCCGGACCCCGTCCGACCGGGTCACCATCCACGCCCGCCCCGGCGGCGAGATCTCGGCGGTCTTCGTCAACGACGACACCGAGGTCCCCTTCACCCTCCACTTCGGCGCCCTGGACCTCCCCCACCACGTAGAACTCCACTTCACCGACCCCGCCGAAGACATCACCATCACCCTCACCCCACTCCCCGGCGCCCGCACCCAACTCAACTACCAAAGCACCGGCCTCACGGACGAACAGGCGGCGCCCATCAAGCCCGGCGTCGCCACCATGCTCGGTCACCTCGCGGCCTACTTCAGCTGACGCCCCATCCCGGAGGTCCGAACCGCCACGCCATCACAATCCGCCGGCACAGGCGGCGCTGAGCGGGAGACAGCCGTGATCGGCTCATTGTGATGGCCTAGGGATCCGCGCGGTTGGTGCGTACCCTCCGTCGGCAACCTAGCTAATGGGCCCCTTGTAGACCCCCGGCATCGGCCCACGCCCGCGCATCCCACCAGGCCCCACGCCAGGCCCCGCGAGACCGGGCCCTGCGCCACCCGGTCCCGCTTCGCCCGGTCCCGCTTCGCCCGGTCCGGCGCCGAGCGGTGGGGCGGCAGTTTGGGGCGGGTTGTCGGTGGCGCCTAGGAGGCGGCGGGTGAGGGTGTCGCGGGAGGAGAGGAGTTCGGCTACTGCGGTGCGGAGGTGGTTTGGGGCGGGTGGCTGGGATACCTCGGCTGCTAGGAGGATGGTTCGGCGTACCAGTTCCTTCATGAAGGATGCTGTTGTGCCTGCTGTCTGGGCGACGATCTCGGACACCAACTCAGGCGGAAGATCCAGCCCAGGGCCGTAAAGGCGTAGAAGACGGGCTCGGCCCTCGGCGTCCGGTAGCGGGACCTCTACTGCCATGTCGACCCGCCCAGGGCGCTGCATCAGAGCCGGCTCCAGCAGGTCCGCCCGGTTCGTCGTCAGCAGGAACGCGACGTCCGCGTCCTGCGCCAACCCGTCCATCTCGTTCAGCACCTGGAACAGCAGCGGATTCTCCGCGCCGAGTGAATAGTCCCGCGCCTCGGCCACCAGATCGCAGTCCTCGAGTACGACGAGCGCCGGCTGCAGCATCCGCGCCAACGCGCACGCCTGCGTGATGAAGTGAATACTCGTCCCCGCCAGCAGCACCACCGTGAACTCCGGCAACTGCGACAGGACATACCGTATGGTATGGGTCTTCCCAGTGCCGGGCGGCCCGTACAGCAGGACTCCGCGCCGCAGGTGCTGCCCCGCCGCCAGCAACGTCTCACGGTGCTCGGCGATCCCGACGACCTCCCGCTCGATCCGCTCCAGCACGCCGTCGGGCAGTACGACGTCCGCCCGCGTCAGCCCCGGCCGCGGATGCAACCGGAACGGCCCCACACCCTGCCCGAACTCGTGCCCCTCGAACGACACCACCTTCCCGCGGAACACGTTGTGCTCCCGAATCAACTGGGGCAGCGCCCCGAGGAACCGATCACCCGCTTCCTTGGCGCCCGCGAGGATCTCCAGATCGACCCCGGCCCGCCCGTACTGCGGATTCGCCGCCCGGAGCAGCGCGACGTACCGATCCGGGCCCCGCACCCCGAGGTAGAACCCGAACGCGACGCAGTCCATCTCCTCGTCCACGTCGATCGGCAGCCGCACGTAGTCGACCGCCCCGATCCCGAACCGGTCGTAGTCCGCCAACTCCAGCAACTCACCCAGCGAGTGGTGGCTCCGGTTCGACCCGGCCAGCCCGATCACCTCGAACGAGTCGAACCACGCCTCGATCGCGCGCTGCACGTTCGGCAGGTCGTACGACGGGTACGTCGACGCGACCACCGGCACCTGTTCCGGGTCGACGCCGAGATGGTCGCGCAGCCGCTCGCGCAGGCTCTCCCGCTGCATCCGCGCGCCACCGGCCGCCTGCATCCGCTCCAGGAACCGCGTGAACAACCGCGCGAACTCGTCGACGTCGTCCGCCATCGCGCCGTACCCCCTTCGAAGGATTCCGGTCTATCCGGAGGCTCCTCCGCAACGCCGGATAGGATCTCCACCATGACAGCTTCCGAGTCCACCGACCGGCCGTACGGCGCCTTTCCCGTCCGGATCGGTCTGCAGGTCCAGCCCCAGCACGCCCAGTACGCCGACATCCGGCGGACGGCCGCCGCGGCCGAGGAGATCGGCGTCGACGTCCTGTTCAACTGGGACCACTTCTACCCGCTGAGCGGTGAGCCCGAGGGCCTGCACTTCGAGTGCTGGACCATGCTGGCCGCCTGGGCCGAGGCGACCGAGCGGGTCGAGATCGGCGCCCTGGTCACCTGCAACTCCTACCGCAACCCCGACCTGCTCGCCGACATGGCGCGCACCGTCGACCACATCAGCGACGGCCGGCTGATCTTCGGTATCGGCTCCGGCTGGTTCGAGAAGGACTACGACGAGTACGGCTACGAGTTCGGTACGGCGGGCGGCCGGCTGGACGCGCTCGGCGAGGCGCTGCCGCGGATCGAGCAGCGCTGGACCAAGCTGAACCCGAAGCCGACCCGGGACATCCCGGTGCTGATCGGTGGCGGCGGCGAGAAGAAGACGCTGAAGCTGGTCGCGCAGCACGCGAACATCTGGCACGGCTTCGGCGACGCCGAGACGATCGCGCACAAGCACGCCGTGCTGGACGAGCACTGCAAGACGATCGGCCGCGACCCGGGCGAGATCGAGCGTTCGGTCGCCGTCGGTGACAAGAAGCCGGAGGAGATCGGCAAGCAGCTGCTCGACGTCGGCACCCGGCTGTTCACGGTGCACGCGTCCGGCCCGGACTACGACCTCGGTCTGCTCCGCGAGTGGATCTCCTGGCGCGACGAGGTCAACTCCAAGTAGTACCACTGGCCGGGTGACCGCCGTACCAGTCACCCGGCCTACACTTTCGGGCATGTCTACGTTGCCTCAGGACGGTTCGGTGCGGCCTATTACCCGTTGGGGTGAGGACGTCATGCACCGGGTCAATCAGCCTGTCACCGACTTCGGGGACGACCTGCAGACGCTGGTCGCGGACATGGTCGCGACGATGCGCGCGGCCGAGGGTGTCGGCCTGGCCGCGAACCAGGTCGGGGTGGATCTGCAGCTGTTTGTGTTCGACTGCCCCGACAAGGACGGCAACCACGTCCAGGGTGTGGTCTGCAACCCGAAGCTGGAGCTCCCCGAGGGCAAGGACCGCAACCTCGACGAGGGCGACGAGGGCTGCCTGTCGCTGCCCGGCGCGTTCACCAAGTGCGCCCGCCCGGACTACGCCAAGGTCACCGGCGTCGACCAGCACAACCAGCCGGTCACGTACGAGGGCAACGGCCTGCTGGCACGCTGCCTGCAGCACGAGACCGACCACACGCAGGGCATGGTCTTCGGCGACCGGCTCTCCCGGAAGTACCGCAAACGCCTGTTCGCGGAGGCCGAGGAGTTCGCCCCTGACTACCCGAGCGACTGGCCGGTCACGCCGATGGTCGACCACGACCACGAGGAGACCCCCGCGACCTGAGCGGTCACCAGCGGGCCTCGTCCAGGTCGATCGCGTCGACGGTCTGCTCCGGGGTCTGACCGGTGGTGTCCAGCCACAGCCCCCGGCGCGGGATCTCGTCGAGCCCGGCCTGGAGCGCCCGTACGGCGTCCTCGAGCGACCCGCCCGGCTCCTGCCAGCCGCGGTACGACTTCCCGCCGCGGCCGAGCTCGCGCGCCACGATCGACTCGACCGACGGGACGAGTACGACGAGGTACGGGTCGACGTTCCGCAACCGGGAGAACCAGCGTTCGACGTGCTCCCCCAGCACGATGTCGCTGCAGACGAAGTCGAACCCGTTGTCCGCGTAGTGCTGCGCGACCAGGGCGCTCGCGTCGTACCGCAGCTCCAACTGCCGCACTGCTTCGGGCGATGCTTCGGGCGTCATGACCTCGGCGCCGGCGACGACACCGTGGTAGAAGACGTCCCCGTCGAGCGTCGCCGCCGGCGGGCCCATCCGAGCAGCCAGCAACGGTGCCACCGTCGACTTCCCGGCTGCCTGCATCCCGGTGATCAGCACGACCTTCGACATGACATCTATGCCATCACGAGGGTCAATCGCTTTTGATGCTGCGCGTGGAGTTCCAGAGCACGCCGCGGTTCAGCCGGTCCGGGTACGCCTCGATCATCGCGTTGTAGAGGTCGAGCGCGGTACTGGTCCGAGCCTCGGCGGTGGCGAAGGTCTCGAGGTACCGGCGGGTCTCGTCGATGTACCGCGGGTCGTCGGAGGCGTCGGCCTGGCGGTGCCCGGAGACGACGGCGGTCGGGTGCAGCGCGTCGAGGACCTCGAGCGCGGACAGCCAATGATCGATGCCATCAGCAACGGCTTCGGACAGGTAGAGGTGGACCTCGTCGTACACGGCGTCGCCCGCGACCACCAGCCCGATCGACGGCACGTACAATGCCGAGCTGCCGTCGGTGTCCGTGTGACCCAGGTCGATCGCGACCAGCTCTTCGCCTTCCAGCGTGAACGTGTCGCTCTCCAGCGGTTCGGCGACGACCAGACGCTCGGGCAGCTGTCCCGGGAACCGTACGCGCCAGAAGCCGTCCAGCCAGGGCGCAGTGAGTTGCTTCCGCATGCCCTCGACAACTGCGGGCAGAGCGACCACCCGGGCCGCCGGGAAGCGGTCAAGTACCGGAGCGGCGCCGAAGAAGTGGTCGCCGTGGCTGTGCGTGACGAAGATCGTCGTGAGGTTCTTCCCGGTGGCAGCGATCCAGCCGGCCAGGTCCTCGCCTTCCGCCTGCGTCATCAGCGGGTCGACAAGGACGGCGTCGTGGTCGCCGTGGATCAGCGTGGCCGCGGTGGGCGACCACATCCGCCGTACCTCACCCGGCGGTAGGTCGTCGGAGACGGCCGGCTTGGACGGGGCGACGTACGTCGAGAAACTCAACATGTTCTGCTCCTGTGCTGTTCGGCTACCTGAACAGCGTCGGGCCACGGACGTGGTCGCAGAAGGTCGGCTCTTCCTGGGTGCGGCGCACCCAGGAAGTTCAGTGCGCGGCCAGCCGGGCCAACGCGTCCGCGCTCGGGCTGCCCGGCTCCGCCGTACCGACGAGCACCTGTTGTCCCAGGGCGGCGCGCACGTCGAAGGTCTGGTACGTCAGCTCGATGCGGCCGACCTCGGGGTGGTTGAAGATCTTGTACGCCCGGCTGAACCCGCGGGCCGTCCGGTCCTCCCACAGCGCACGGAACTCCGGCGACCGCGGCAGCAGGTCGGCGACGAGCGCCTTGATCTCGGGATCGTCAGGATAGGTCACCGCGTTGAAGCGGACGGCGTACACAGCCCGCCGGACCACGACCTCCCAGTCACCGAACAGCTCGCGCGCCTTGGGGTGGTCGAACATCATCCGCAGCATGTTCGTCATCCCGAACGGCGCCAGCAGGCCCTGGGCGACCCGGTTGGTCGCGAGGATCTCGTACGCCGGGTTCAGCACGTACGCCGCCGCGGCCGGGAAGGCGTCGAGCAGCTGCAGCAGCGCCGGATGGACCTGGTCCCGCGCCGCCCCGAGTGCCGGGGCGGGAGCGAGGCCGGCGAGCCGGAACAGGTGGGCCCGGGCGTCCGGGTCGAGCCTCAGCGCGTGCGCGA
The DNA here is from genome assembly GCF_006715085.1 of Kribbella jejuensis. Classification (NCBI taxonomy): domain Bacteria; kingdom Bacillati; phylum Actinomycetota; class Actinomycetes; order Propionibacteriales; family Kribbellaceae; genus Kribbella; species Kribbella jejuensis. The sequence goes on from NZ_VFMM01000003.1 coordinate 996,139, forward strand.
TCCCATTGAGCACCTGGGCGGACGGGTTCCGCTCGCGCCCCTGCTCGAGCCGGGTGTAGTAGTCGGCGCTCACCACGGCCAGTACTGCTACCTCCTCGCGCCGCAGACCCGCCACCCGCCGGTCGCCACCGACCGGCAGCCCGACGGCGCCCGGGTCGACCCGGGCTCGTTCGGCCCGCAGGAACGCCCCGAGTTCACCGACGGTCATGGCGGTCAGACTAGGCGCGGGTGGCGTAGAACGCTAATGCTGCTGAGGACGCTACGTTGAGGGAGTCGACTCCGCCTGCCATCGGGATCTTGACCGTGAGGTCGGCCTGGCGGAGGACGTTCGGTTTGAGCCCGTGGCCTTCGGTGCCGAAGATCAGCGCGAGCTTCTCGTCGTGGCGGGCGGCGAGATCGTCGAGCGTGATCGCGTCCTCGGTGAGCGCCATCGCTGCGGCGACGTACCCGTGGTCCTGCAGCAGTTTCAGGTCGCCCGGCCAACTCTGCAGCCGGGTCCACGGCACCTGGAAGACCGTGCCCATCGACACCTTGATCGAGCGGCGGTAGAACGGGTCCGCGCAGGTGGGTGTGACCAGGACGAGCCCGACGCCGAGCGCGGCCGCAGCCCGGAAGCCGGCACCGACGTTGGTGTGGTCAACGATCTCGTCGAAGATCGCGATTCTGCGGACGCCGGGTGTCAGCAGATCGTTCAGCGGTACGGCGGCCCGGCGCTTGTACGACGCGAGCGCGCCGCGGTGCACGTGGAACCCGGTCACCTGCTCGGCCAGCTCCTCCGAGACGACGTACACGGGCTTGTCCGGCCATTTCTCCAGTACATCCTGCAACGAGTCGAGCCAGCGCGGCGCGAGCAGGAACGAGCGCGGCTCGTACCCGGCGTCGGCGGCGCGGCGGATCACTTTTTCGCCCTCGGCAATGAACAGCCCGTGCTCCTCCTCGAGCAGCCGCCGCAGACTCACTTCCCGCAGCCGCACGTAATCAGCAAGCCGCGCGTCCCCCGCGTCCTCGACCGGAACCAGCGTCACGCCCGGCCTGCCACGTCCACAACGTTGCCGATAACAACAATCGCGGGAGCACCGACGCCGTTGTCCTTCATCGCTTGGGCAATGCCTGCGAGGTCTGACGTCACCATGTGCTGGCCAGGAAGGGTGCCGTCGGCAATCGCCGCCGCCGGGGTGTCAGCCGGACGGCCCGCCTCGATCAACCGGTCGGTGATCGCCGGCAGGTTCTCTACAGCCATCAGCAGCACCAGCGTGCCGTGCAGCTGTGCCAGCGCGTCCCAGTTGACCAGCGAGTCCGGGTGCGACGGCGGGATGTGCCCAGAAACCACCGTGAACTCGTGCGTCACGCCGCGATGCGTGACCGGGATCCCCGCCACCGCCGGTACCGAGATCGAGCTCGTGATCCCCGGCACCACGGTCCACGGTACGCCGGCCGCCGCGCACGCCAGCGCCTCCTCGAACCCGCGGCCGAACACGTACGGATCGCCGCCCTTGAGCCGGACGACGACCTTGCCCTGCTGCCCGCGATCGACCAGGATCCGGTTGATCTCCTCCTGCTGCGCGGCCCGCCCGCGGGGCAGCTTCGCCGCGTCGAACAGCTCGACGTCCGGGTGCAGCTCGTCCAGCAACTGTTGCGGCGCGAGCCGGTCCGCGACCACGACGTCCGCCTCGGCCAGCAGCCGCCGCCCGCGCACGGTGATCAGGTCCGGGTCGCCCGGCCCGCCGCCGACCAGGTATACCCCGGGCCGCCGGTCGACGTCCCGCGCGGCCAGCTCACCGGTCCGCAGCCCCTCGAGAATGGAGTCCCGTACGGCGGCCGACCGGCGGTGATCGCCACCGCCGAGGACGCCGATCGTCACGTTGTCGTGCTGCCCGGACGCGGGCGTCCACGCGGTCGCGCGGGACCGGTCGTCGGAGCGTACGCAGAAGATCCGCCGCGCTTCCGCCTCGGCCGACACCTGATCGTTGACCAGGGCATCGTCCGTCGCGACCACGACGTACCAGGCTCCGTCCAGGTCGCCGTCGGCGTACCCGCGCTCGATCCAGGTCAGTGACGGGTTGCCGAGCAGACCCTCGATCGTCGGCGTGATCGACGGCGAGATGACGTCGATCCGGGCGCCCGCCTCGAGCAGCCGCGGCAGCCGCCGCTGGGCGACACTGCCGCCACCGACGACGACCACGCGCCGCCCGTCGAGGACGAGACCGGACAGGTACTGGTGGGTCACGAAGAGATCCCCGCGTCCTCGAACGTGGCCATCTCGGCGAGCGCGCGGGCCGCGCAGGTCAGGATCGGATACGCGAGCACCGCGCCGGTCCCCTCGCCGAGCCGCAGGTCCAGGTCGACGAGCGGCTGCAGACCGAGCTGCTTGAGCGCGACCGCGTGGCCCGGCTCGGCGGACCGGTGGCCGGCGACGCAGTAGTCGATGACGGCCGGGTGGAACGCCTGCGCGACCAGCGCGGCCGCACCGGCGATCACGCCGTCGAGGATGACCGGAACCTTGTTGGCGGCGGCACCGAGGATGTACCCGGCGAGTGCGGCGTGTTCGAGGCCGCCGTACGCCTGGAGCGCCTTGAGCGGCTCGGTCGGCGGTACGGCGTGCAGCGCGAGAGCGTCCCGGACGACGGCGGTCTTGTGTGCGAGCGCCGCGTCGTCGATGCCGGTACCGCGGCCGGTGACCGCGTCGGCGGTGGCGCCGATGAACGTGGCGATCAGGGCCGCGGAGGCAGTCGTGTTGGCGATGCCCATGTCGCCGGTGAGGAGGCAGCGGTAGCCGTCCTGGACGAGCCGCTCGGCGAGGTCGAAGCCGACCGCGATCGCCCGCCGGGCCTCGTCCTCGGTAAGGGCGTCGGTCTGGGACAGGTCCCGGGTGCCGGGGCGGACGTTCGCGTGGATGATGTCGAGCTGCTCGACCGGGGTCGCGACGCCGACGTCGACGACCCGTACGTCGACGCCATTGTTCTTGGCGAAGGCGTTCACCGCGGCGCCACCGGCGGCGAAGTTCGCCAGCATGGCGGCGGTCACCTCCTGCGGCCACGGGGAGACGTTCTGGGCGTGGACGCCGTGATCCGCCGCGAAGACGGTGACGACGGCAGGCGCGGGTACGGCGGGGGCGCCGGTCATGCCGGCGAGCTTCACCGACAGCTCCTCGAGTACGCCGAGCGAACCGGCCGGCTTGGTCAGCCGCGCCTGCCGCTCCTCGGCTGCCCGCATCGCCGCCTGATCAGCGGGCGTGATCCGCTCCAGGTAGGTGTCCACCAGGTCCTCCACTCGTAGCTTCCGCACCGATCTTCGCATCCCTTCACGGCTGCCCCGGGACGGACCAGCGATCCGTGGACAGTAATGTCGGATTCACCACACGTCGCACGATGCCGGAGGGCTGCTTGATGTCGCTCGATCGTCCTGTCGCACCCGACCCGTACGAACTCCTCCCCGAGGCCGGTTCGTTCACCGTCACCAGCACCGATGTCGCCGACGGCGAGCCGCTGGACGACGCGCACGCGTTCGCGGGCGGGAACACCTCACCGCAGCTGAGCTGGTCCGGGTTCCCGGCGGAGACCAAGGCGTTCGTCGTCACCTGCTTCGACCCCGACGCGCCGATCGTGTCCGGCTTCTGGCACTGGGTGCTGGTCAACCTGCCCGCGACCGTGACCGAGCTCCCCACCGGCGCCGGCGCGACCGAACGCCTCGACAACGGCGCGTTCCACGTCCGCAACGACTTCGGCAGCAAGGCGTTCGGCGGCGCCGCTCCGCCTGCCGGCGACCAGGTCCACCGCTACTACTTCGTGGTCCACGCCATCGACGTGGAGGCCCTGGACGTCGACGCGGACGCCAGCCCGGCGGTCGTCGGGTTCAATCTGGCCTTCCACACGCTCGCCCGAGCCATCATCACCCCGACGTACCAGATCGCGGAGTGAGGCTGGCGGGAGCCGTCTCGTTCGGGACGGCTCCCGTGATCAGCTGAGTGGCGGACGGCGGCGCTCGGCGGCCGCGAGGTCGGCTACCTCTTGGCCACTCCATTGCATCCCGTCCGCGGCCAGCTCCGCGCGTACGCCGGACCAGCGCGCGGTGAGCGCGAACAGTACGACGGTGTCCAGCGCGATCATCAGCAACGACCACACCGGGTACGCGCCGAGCCAGGCGATCTGCGTGACGGCGTGCAGGCAGACCAGCACGATGGCCGTGATCCGGGCCCACGTCTGCGCGGTCAGCAGGCCGATGCCGACGGCCATCAGCAGTAGGCCGAAGATCAGGATCGTCCATCCCCAGCCGGTCACGCCGACGATGACCAGGTGCTCGCGCGTGATCACCAGTCGCTGGTCGGCGAACAGCGCGATGAATCCCTCGAAGACGTTGACCAGCCCGGTCATCATGAGCAGCGCCCCGGCGAACACCACGAAGCCGGTCATCGCGCCGCCCTGTTTCGCAGCCATCCCGCATCTCCTCTCGTTGATCCTGGAGATGCTTCCGCACCGGCTGACCGTGCGCCTCCCCCGATGCGGATGAGGGCACTGCTTGTTTCAGAGGGCCGAGACGTACACCCACTCGCCGGCTTCGCGGGTGAAGGCGCTGTTCTCGTGCTGTACGCCGGTGTTGTGGTGAGCGTTGAACTCGACCGTGCCGTCCGTGTGGAAGGCGGTGCCGCCGGTGGTCCCGAGGATCTCCAGCCCGGTCCACCGGCGGCTGGGGTCGAACTCGATTGCCGCGGGGCGGGTGGTGAGCGACCACGTCCGCCGCAGGTACGCCGCGTCGTGCATCACGAAGGCCGTGTACCGCGAGCGCATCAACTGCTCCGCGGTCGCCGCGGTGGCTTTGCCTTGGTGCAGCGGACCGCAGCAGACGTCGTACGGCTGCTTCTGACCGCAGGGGCAGGTGAGTGGCATGCCCCCGATTCTCGCCGATCGTCCGAGCGATGAGGCAACAGCTGGCCTCCTAGCGCGTGACAATCCGCAGTGACCGACGTGACTTAGATTGAGGTGCTGGATGCTGACCACTGCCCGAGTCGACCTGGTTCCGTTCGAGGTGGAGCGGGATCTGGGCGCGCTGCATGCGATGTTCTCGGATCCGGAGTGGGCGCGGGGCGGGTACATGACTCCGGCGGCGACCGAGGAGGAGTCGCGGGAGTGGCTGGAGCGGGAGTTCGGCGACAACGGTGGCTGGACGTGGGTACTGCGGGTCCGGCCGGAGCAGGAGGCGGCGGGGGTGATCGGGGTGTTCTCGGATCAGGGGACGTCGGTTCGGGGCATCAGCTGGTACCTCCGGCGTACGTCGTGGGGCGCGGGGCTGATGAGTGAAGTGGCGCGGGTGGTCGTCGACCACCTGCTGCGGCAGCCGTCGATCAGTGCGATCGAGGCGTGGATCGACTCGCGCAACGTACGGTCGATCGCCGTCGCGCGGCACGCCGGACTCGACCTGGTCGGTCGGCTGCCTCGGACGAACCCGGGCGAGATCGCCCAGTCGGTCGTGATGGGCCGCGCGGCACGTCCCGCCGATCCGACGACCTTCGGCTTTTCGCCGGTGCTGTCGGTGCGGGATCTGGACGAAACGGTCCGGTTGTTGTGCTCACTGCTCGGTCTGCATGTTCGCTTCCAGCTGGGCGACCTCGCGTATCTCGGTTGCACGACCTGGAACGGCCAGAGCGGTCTCGAGGTGCGGCGCGTCTCGGGGCCTGTCGCTCCGACGACGATGACCGTCGATGTCGGCGTACTCGTCGATGCCGTATACGACGCCGCGGTCGCCGCCGGCCTTGGCGAGTCGACCGCGCCGGAGGACATGCCGTGGTCGCGCCGTACGTTCACACTCGTCCTGCCGGAGGGACACCGGCTGACCGTGTCGGGACCGCTCAGGGCCTGAGGTCGTAGTTGTAGACCATGATCGCGCCGACGATCAGGGCGAGGAACGCGATCATCATGCCGATCGCGGCCGCTGGCTTGCCGCGTCGGTTGCCGGCGAGGGTGGCGATCGCGAGGGCGAGCGCTGGTACGGCAAACGGAAACGCAAGATACTGCCGGACCGGAAACCGGTCGATCAGATTGGAGAACGGCAGAAACGGCACGACCAGCCCGGCGATGGCAAGCAGCAACGCAAGCACACCCATCACAACCGATCCCTCCGCACGCCGAGCCGCCCCGACCTGAACGGGCCCCTGCACCCGCGCATACTCCGGCCAAAGGTGCTGCGGGTAGCCGGAAGCAGCCTGCGGGTAGCCGGAAGCAGCCTCCTGCGGGTAGCCGACACCAGGCTGCTGCGGGAAACCGACAGCGCCCGGCTGGGGATGGTCGGCTGTGGCCGCCTGCGGGTGACCGGCGGGCTGCGGGTGACCGGCGCCGGTTGCAGACGGGTAGCCGTAGCCGCTCGTTGGCTGGCGATGGTCGGGGGCTGGTTGCGGTGGATAGCCGGCTGGCCCATGGGGGTTGTTCGGGGCTGGGGATTCTGGCGGTTGCGGGGTGGTGGGGTCGGGCGGGGGGTTGGTCATGTGGACTCCACGCGTGGGGGCAGGTGGGGACGCGGGGTGGCGTCTTCTGCGCTGACGCGGAGGGGCCGGTGGTGGTTCCCGGGGGTGGGTCGGGTCAGTCCTCGTGGAGGGGGAAGGCGCGGATGATGACCGCGGTCGGTGTGGTCGTGTCGGAGCGGGGCTCGGAGCCGATGAAGTCGTGCAGTACGCGGTGGAGCCGGGCGCGGAGTTCTGCCAGTTCACCCTCGGCGAGCGGTACGACGGCGCTGAACGCGAAGTCCTCGTCGTCCGACGTCTTCGCGGCCAGCCAGCTCGCGTACGCGGTGTCCTCCAGTTCGCGGTTCAGGCTCGCCTGCTCCGCGCGTACCCGTCGCCACGGCTTCACCCGCCCCGCCCCCGGTACCGCCTCGATCACGCCCAGCGCCTCCAGCCGCCGCAGGTGGAACGAGCACGACCCGGTGCTCTCCCCCAGCTCCCCGGCCGCGATCGTCGACGTCGTCGTACCGTCCCGATCGATCAACGACAGCAACGCCTCCCGCAACGGATGCGCGCGAACGACGTCACGGCGATTCGGCGTACTCCGCTCGGCATCCATGCGCAACATCCTAACCGCTTTGCAAAGCCATAACTTTGCCGAGTACGGTCTTTGCATGCCGACGTACATCCAAGGCCGCCCGAGCCGTCGTCTCCCCGAGCTTCTGGACGAGGTACGGCGCGGCACGCCGCTGCGCGTCACGGAGTACGGCGAGGAGATCCTGCACCGCCTGTGCCGACCGGTCACCGAGTTCGGGGCGGCGCGCTGGGGCCGGCTGATCGACGACATGTTCGCGACGATGTGGATCGCCGAGGGCTGCGGCCTCGCCGCGAACCAGGTCGACGTCGACGCGCAACTGTTCGTGTACGACCTCACCGACGAGTACGGCGACCGCCACATCGGCCACGCCTTCAACCCACGCGTCGAGGCCAGCGCCGCCCTGGTCGGCACGCAACAGGGCACCGAAGGCTGCCTGTCCGTCCCCGGCGCGAACGCCCCACTCTCACGCCCGGCGCGCGCCACCCTGCACGCCTACGACGCAGAAGGCCGCCCCTTCACCCTCGATGCGAGCGGCTACCTGGCTCGCTGCCTCATCCACGAAACCCAACACCTGGCCGGCACGCTGTACGTCGACCACCTGTCACCCGTCGCCCGCACCCAAGCCCTCGCCGACTCCACCACCAACCGCGCAACCGTCTTCACCCGCCGCGCCTCACGCCAGGACCAACTGACCGCGGCGTCAACCCGTCGGGATGGTGACGTCTTGGCGGAGGGCCTGTAGTACGTCGAGTTCGCGGTCGAGTTCGCGGCGCTTGGCTTCGAGGCGCAGGACCTCCTGCGCGAGCAGCACCTCGAGTACGCCGGTACGTTCCTCGGGCGGCGCCTCGAGACACGGCAGGAGTTCGCCGATCGTGCTGCTCGACAGCCCCGCGGCGAGCAGGTGCTGGATCATCACGACCCGCTCGACCATCGACCCATCGAAGTCCCGCCACCCGCCGGGCGTCCGGCTCGAGCGGATCAGGCCCTGCTCCTCGTAGTACCGCAAGGAGCGCGTACTCACGCCGGTGGCGCGCGCGAGCTCTCCGATTCGCATGCGCCCAGTGTTGCATCTGACACCAGTGTGAAGTTCCACGATGTGCCGGACGTACTACCCCGGAAGGAACCTCATGCACTGGCTCTACCTCGCGATCGCCGTCGTCTTCGAGATCGCCGTGGCGGTGTCGGCGGGCAAAGCGCAAGGCTTCAAACACCGAGGCTGGACCGCCGCGACCCTGATCACCGGCGCGCTCGGCACGTACTTCCTCAGCCGCGCCCTCCTCACGTTCGACGTCGGCATCGGCTACGCCCTGTGGACGTCGCTCGCCGGCGTCGGCATCACGCTGCTGGGCGCCCTCGTCTTCGGCCAGCAACTCACCTTGCGGAAGGCAGTCGGCATAGCCCTGGTCATCGGCGGTGTCGTCGGCCTTCAACTCACGTCCTGAGGAGTACTTCGAATGAGAACTTCCCGCCGTACTGCGTGGCTGACGCTCCTCCTGGCCGGCGTCTTCGAAATCGGCTACGCCCTGTCTGTCGGCGGCAGCCACGCCTTCACCGTCTGGACCTGGTCCGTCGCAGCCGCCGTCTTCTTCGTACTGACGCTCTGGGCCCTGAGCCTCGCCCTCCGCACCATCGAGGTCAGCATCGGCTACGCCACCTGGTCCGGCCTGGGCGCCGCCGGAACCGCCCTACTAGGCCCGGTCTTCTTCCACGAAACCCTGACCGTGGCGAAGGCCGCCTGGCTGGCGGTCATCATCGCCGGCGTCGTCTACCTGAAACTCGCCGACCGCCCGCGCCCATGATGCGCGGCAACTGGAGATACCCAATGGGGTCTGGGAACAAGCAATAGCTTGTGCCCAGACCCCATTTGGGGGAACGAAGTCAGTCCTTGATGCCGGATTGGGTGACGCCTTGGATCAGGTAGCGCTGGAGGAAGGCGAAGATGAGGACCAGCGGGAGGATCGAGACTGCGACCGCCATGAAGAGTTCATGGATGTTGATGGTTTGCGCGGTGATGAAGGTCGACATCGCGACCTGGATGGTCCAGGAGGAGGAGTCCTGCCCGATGACCAGTGGCCAGAGGAACGAGTTCCAGTTGCCGATGAACGTGATCGCCGCGATCGCCGCGAAGAACGGCAGGGAGTTCGGTACGACGATCCGCCAGAAGACCCCGAAGTACCCGGCGCCGTCGACCCGGGCCGCCTCCTCGAGCTCCCGTGGGAAACCGAGGAAGTACTGCCGGAACAGGAACGCCGCGAAGCCACTGAACAGCGTAGGAATGATCAGACCCCGCAGCGACGAGACCCACCCCAGCGACGACACCACGATGAACGACGGGATGAACGTCACCGCACCCGGGATCATCAGCGTCGCCACGATCGCGTAGAAGATCTTGTCGGCGTGCCGGTACGGGATCCGCGCCAACCCGTACCCGGCCATCGATGCCAACAGCAACTGTCCCGCGGTACCCAGGATCCCGACGACAGCAGAGTTGTACAGCGCACGTGCCATCGGCACCGTGCTGTCGTTGAAGAGTTCCTTGATGTTCCCCCACTGCAGATGCGACGGGAACAACGTCCACGAAGGCGCCGTGATGTCGGACTCGGTCGCCAGCGCATTGCGGAGAATCAAGTAGAACGGCACCAGGAACAGCACGACCGCGATGCACAACGCGATCCAGCGCAACACCGTCCCAATCCGCCCTGCCGTGCTCTGGCTGAAGCCGATCGGTTGCGGCGTGCCCGTCGTACGTTCGGAGACAGCCATCAGTCGCCCGCCTTTCCGAAGCCCAGGATCCGGCTCTGCAGCAGCGTCACGATCATGATGATGACCGCCAGGATCAGCGCGCCGGCCGAACCGTGCCCGAGGTCCTGGATGGAGCCGAGCGAGATGCCGTACAGGTAGACCAGCGGCGGGCGCGCGTAGTTCACGTTGCCGACCAGGTTGTAGAACTCGTCGAACGCCTGGTACGCCGCGATCAGGTTCAGGATCAGTACGGCGACCGACGTCGACCGCAGCTGCGGCAGCGTGATGTACCGGAACACCTGCCACCCGGGCTTGGCCCCGTCGACGTACGCCGCCTCGTACAGCGACGGGGAGATCCGTTGCAGGCCGGCGATGAACAGGATCATGTAGAACCCGAGCTGCAGCCACAACCGGACCGTGACGAGCGGAACCCAGTACCACGGCGGGCTGACCGTCGACAGCCAGGCGATGTTGTCGATCCCGAACCAGCCGAGGATCGTGTTCGCCAGCCCGAACCGGACGCCGTTGAAGATCGACAGCTTCCAGATCAGCGACGCGACGACGTACGAGCACGCGGTCGGCAGGAAGAACACCGACCGGAAGAACGCCCGCGCGATCTTCACCTGGTTGACCAGCAGCGCCAGCGCGAGCGACAGCACGAACGTCAGCGGCACGATGAACACCGCGAAGATCGTGAACGTGCCCAGGCTGGACAGGAAGTTGTGGTCGGTCAGCATGTCGACGTAGTTGCGCAGCCCGACGAACTTCGACGGGGTCGCGGTGTTGTACGCCTCGAAGAAGCTGAGGACCAGACTCCACAGGATCGGCAGGTACGAGAAGATCAGCAGCCCGAGCACGAACGGCCCGACGAACACCCAGAACCACAGGGTGTTGCCCTTGATGCCTTTGTTCCGGCGGGCGGCCCGCCGCGCACCAGGCGCGGCGGGCTCCACCGGGGTCGACGTCTTGGCCGGTGCGCTCATCCGAACAGCCGCGACAACTCGTCGTTGACGGTCTTCTCCGCCTTGGTGATCTCGGCGGCCGGGTCGGCTCCCTTCTTGATGACGTTGGTCAACAGGTCGGTGAAGGCCGTACCCATCTTCGGCGTCCAGGCCGGGTTGTCCGTGTAGGAGTAGTCCTGGGTCAGCTTGACCGTGTCGGCGGCGACGCCGCTCTGCAGCTTGGACGCCTTGGCCGCGAGGCTCTTGCGCGGCGGGATGTGGAAGCCGTAGCTCAGCGACCAGTCCTCCTGGTAGTCCTGCTTGTCGATCCACAGCCACTTCACGTACTTCTTGGCCGCGTCGACGTTCGCGCTCTTGGCGGACACGAACTGCGTCCAGCCGCCCGAGTACACCGAGGGCTTGCCCTGGGCATCGAGCTTCGGGAACGGGATCACGCCGATGTCGTCACCGAGCGCCTTCTGCATGCCCGGCACCGCCCACATGCCGATCCACTGCATGGCCACCAGGCCCTGGTTGATCGCGGTCGGGTCCCACCAGTCCGTGGGCGCGCCGAGCAGGACGCTCTTGCTGGCGTACAACTCGTGCAGTTTGTCGAACGCCTGAGCGGCGCGAGCACCGCCGAAGCCGGGCTTGTTGTCCTTGGTCAGGAACTCACCGCCGGACGAGTACAGCGCCGGGCCACCCAGGACGTTGCCGCCGTCGTTGCCGACGAAGATGCCCTTCACCTTGTTCGTGGTGAGTTCCTTGGCGGCCGAGATCAGGTCGTCGACGGTCTCCGGCGGCTTGATACCGGCCTTGTCCAGCAGGCTCTTGCGGTAGTAGATGACCTGTGGGTCGATGATCATCCGGATCCCGTAGATCTTGCCGTCGAGGGTGTTGGTGGCCAGGTCGCCCGGCTGGAAGTCGTCCTTGACGTCGGCCATGATGTCGTCCAGCGGCACGACCTGGTTGCTCTTCACCATGCTGATGTTGAAGTGCCCCTCGAAGACGTCGGGGCCCTTGCTCGAGAGCAGACCGGAGGCGAGCTTCGCATCGTAGTCGCCCGGCGTCCACTGGATGGAGACGTTCGCGTCGGGGTAGGCCTTGGCGTACCGCATGGCCGCCTGCTGGGTGCCGGCCTCACCGTACTGGTGATACCACTGCGAGAGGTTCGGCTTGGACCCGCCTCCGCCGCCACCGGACGACGGTCGGCCGGTATTGCCGCCGCAGGCCGCGGTGAACGCCGCCAGCGCGGCCAGTCCACCGGTCTGCTTGAGCAGATCGCGCCGGGACAGACCGGCGTTCGGAACATGAGCAGGCATGAATTCCACCTTCCCGGAAAAGGGAACGTCGCAGGGGTACGACGCGTTCGCACGCTCCAACTCAGGTTCCCAGCCGAGGTCGGGGTGAATCGTTGGAGAAGTGCCTAGCACAATGACTCAAAACAGAGCCGTGCGCAAGACCGGGCTGCGATCTTCTGTGTTGGAATGTGTGGAATGTTGTCAGGCCGTGATCACGTAAACATCTCACCGGCCGCTGCCCGCCGGATCAGCTGCTCCGAAGGCTGGAAACGGTCGCCGTACGCTGCTGCCAGGTCACGCGACCGGGCAACGAACGCGGTCAGCCCATAGGCGTTCACGTACTGCAACGCGCCGCCGTGGAGCGGCGGGAACCCGATGCCGAAGATCGACCCGATGTTGGCGTCCGGCACCGATCGCAGCACGCCCTCGTCCAGACACTTGACCGTCTCGAGCGCCATCGCGAACAGCATTCGTTCCTGCAGGTCGATCAGCGGTACGCCGGCCCGCTGCGGGAAGTGCTCCCACAAGCCCGGCCACAACCGCTTCGACCCGTCCGCCGGGTAGTCGTAGAACCCTGCCCCGGCCGCCTTGCCGCGGCGGCCGAACTCGTTCACCAACCGATCGGCAACCGCCATCCCAGGGTGCTCGTCGAACGCCCCAGCGCTGTCTCCGGCCGCGCGGGCCGCGTCCCGGATCTTCTGCGGCAGTGTCAGCGTGACCTCGTCGAGCATCGCCAGCGGCGGTGCCGGGAACCCGGCCAAGGTCGCCGCCCGCTCGATCATCACCGGGTCGATGCCCTCGGCGACCATCGCGGCGCCTTCCATCACCAGCGTGCCGAACACCCGGGAGGTGAAGAACCCGCGGCTGTCGTTGACCACGATCGGCGTCTTCTTGAGCTGCCGGACGACGTCGTACGCCTGCGCGATCGCCCGGTCCGACGTCTTCGCGCCGACGATCAGCTCGACCAGCGGCATCCGGTCCACCGGCGAGAAGAAGTGCATGCCGACGAAGTCGTCCGGCCGGTCGATCCCGTCCGCGAGCGAGGTGATCGGCAGCGTCGAGGTGTTCGAGCAGAGCAGCGCGTCCGGCTCGACCACGCCGGCGATCTCCGCGAACACCTTCTGCTTCAGCTCACCGTCCTCGAAGACCGCCTCGATCACCAGATCGCACCCGGCGAGGTCATTCGGATCGCCGGTCGGAGTGATCCGGCTGAGAAACTTCTCAACCTCCGCAGGGGTGGTCCGGCCTTTAGCGACCTGCTTCGCGAGCAATTTTTCGGAATATTCTTTTCCGCGCGCAGCCGCATCCAAAGAAACATCTTTGAGCACAACCTCAATACCGGCCTTCGCGCACACATACGCGATTCCGGCGCCCATCATCCCGGCACCCAGGACGCCGACCTTCCGCGCCCGGTACGCCGGTACGTCGGCCGGCCGCGACCCGCCGACGTTGATCGACTGCAGGTCGAAGAAGAACGCCTGGATCATGTTCTTCGCGATCTGTCCGGTCGCGAGCGAGACGAAGTACCGCGACTCGATCCGGGAGGCGGTCTCGAAGTCGACCTGACTGCCCTCGACCGCCGCGCTCATGATCGCTCGTGGCGCCGGGTACGGCGCGCCCTTGAGCTGCTTGCGCAGGTTCGCCGGGAAGGCCGGCAGGAACGCGGCCAGCTTCGGCGAGGCCGGCGTACCGCCCGGGATCTTGTAGCCGTCCCGGTCCCAGGGCTGCTTCGCATCACCGTCGTACGCCGTGATCCACCGGCGGGCCGCGTCCAGCAGCTCGCCCGCCGGCACGACCTCGTCGACGATACCGACCGACAACGCGTGCGAAGGCTTCATCCGCTGACCCTGCAGGAGCACCTTCATCAGCGCGTCCTGCAGGCCGAGCATCCGGACCGTCCGGGTCACTCCCCCGCCGCCGGGCAGCAGGCCGAGCGTCACCTCCGGCACGCCGAGCTCGATGCGGTTGTCATCGGCAACGATCCGGTGATGGCAGGCGAGCGCGATCTCCAGCCCACCGCCGAGCGCCGAGCCGTTCATCGCGGCAACGACCGGGACGCCGAGCGTCTCCAGCGTCCGCAGCTGCTTCTTGACCAGCTCGATCGTCTCGAACACCTGAGCGGCGTCCGACGGCTGGATCCGCGACAGCATCCGCAGATCCCCACCGGCGAAGAAGGTGGACTTCGCCGAGGTCACGATCACGCCCTTGAGCAGCGCCTTCTCGGCGACCAGGCGGTCGACGGTCCGGCCCATCGCCTCGACGTACGCGTCGTTCATCGTGTTCGCCGACGCGGACGGATCGTTCAGGGTCAGCGTCACAACCCCTGCGTCGTTCTTCCACTCGACCATGCTGTTCATGCCGTTCACCCCGTTCATGCAGCGAGCCTCTCGATGATCGTCGCGACGCCCATCCCGCCGCCGACGCACAGGGTGGCCAGTCCGTAGCGGAGCTCGCGGCGCTCCAGCTCGTCCAGCAGGGTTCCGATCAGCATCGCGCCGGTCGCGCCGAGCGGATGCCCGAGCGCGATCGCGCCGCCGTTCACGTTCAACTTCTCGTGCGGTACGCCGAGATCCTTCATGAAGTGCAGTACCGCCGCCGCGAACGCCTCGTTCATCTCGAACAGGTCGATGTCGCCGACGTCGAGCCCCGCGCGCGCCAGCGCCTTCCGGGCGGCCGGTGCCGGACCGGTCAGCATGATGGTCGGATCGGCACCGCTGACGCCGACCGAGACGACCCGTCCGCGCGGCGCCTGCCCGAGCGCCTCGCCGGCCTTCTCGTTGCCGACCGCAACCAGCGCGGCGCCGTCCACGATCCCGGACGAGTTGCCCGCGTGGTGGACGTGGTCGATCCGCTCGACCGTCAGGTACTTCTCCAGTGCGACCGAGTCGAACCCGCCGTGCTCGCCGATCGCCGCGAACGACAACGGCAGCCCGGCCAGCGTCTCCACCGACGTCCCCGGCCGGACCAGCTCGTCGTGGTCCAGGATCCGCAATCCGTTCCGATCCACCACCGGCACGACCGAACGCCCGAAGTACCCGTTCGCCCACGCCTTCGCGGCGCGCGCGTGCGACTCGGCGGCGTACGCGTCGACGTCGGTCCGGGAGAAGCCGTCGATGGTCGCGATCAGGTCCGCGCTGATGCCCTGCGGGATGAAGCCGGTCGCCAGCGCGGTCTCCGGGTCCATCGCCCAGGCGCCGCCGTCGGAGCCCATCTTGACCCGCGACATCGACTCGGCACCGCCGGCCAGGATGAAGTCCTCCCAGCCGGAACGGACCCGCTGGGCGGCCTGGTTCACCGCCTCCAGCCCCGACGCGCAGAACCGGTTCAACTGCACGCCGCCGGTGGTCTCGGGGTAGCCGGCCATCAGTACGGCGGTCCGCGCGATGTCCATGCCCTGGTCACCAATGGGCGTCACGACGCCGAGTACGACGTCGTCGATCGCGGCCGGGTCCAGCTCGGGATGCCGGGTCCGGAGCTCGTCCAGCAGACCGGTGATCAGCTGGATCGGCTTGACCTCGTGCAGTGCCCCGGTCGGTTTCCCTTTGCCGCGCGGGGTCCGGATCGCGTCGTACAGGAAGGCTTCGGTCATACGGCCGATTGTGACAGTACTACTGTCACGATAGTAAGACCGACTCGTTATGATCTCCGCCATGTCCGAGGTGGCGGGGGCGGGATCACATGAAGGCGTGACGTTGACGGTGGACGAACTGTCGGCGCGGGTCGGTATGACAGTGCGCACGTTGCGGTTCTACGCGGGCCGGGGCCTGATCCCGCCGCCGATCCGGCGCGGACGCGTCGGGTACTACGGACCCGAGCACATCGCCCGGCTCGACCTGGTCCGCGAGCTGCAGGCGCACGGGTTCACGCTGCAGGCGATCGAGGGGTACCTGGACCGGATCCCCTCCGACGCGACGCCGCAGGACATCGCGCTGCACCGCACTCTGCTGACGCCGTGGATGCGCGACCTTCCGGAAACGCTCGATCGGGCGGCGCTGGTCCGGCGTACCGGCCGGGAGTTGAGCGACGACGACATCGAGATGCTGGTCGCGCTCGGCGTGGTCGAGCCGACGCCGGACGAGGACGTGTTCCAGGTCGCGACCGCGCATCTGTCGCTCGGCGTGGAGCTGCTCGACCTGGACCTGCCGGTCGAGGCAGTGCTCGCCGCCGGCCGGATCTTCACCGAGCACGGCCGCGCGATCGCGGAGGAGCTGACCGAGGTGTTCCGTACCAAGGTCTGGCCGCACTACCGCGATTCCGGCGGACCGCCCGAGCACATCCAGCAGCTCGTCGAGCGCTTCAAGCCGGTCACGATCCAGGGCCTCGTGCTGGCCTACGAGCGCGCCGTCGGCGAGACCCAACGCGACACGATCCGCCGCACCCAGAACAAGCGCCGCTAGCCGGTGACGGCGAACCCGGACGTGCCGGTCGGTGGCTCGTCCGTCACGTCGACCCGGTCGACGCAGGCGTGCGGTGGGCCGTGGTGCGCCCACTCCACCATCTGCCGGACGCCGTCGTGAGGCCCCTCGAACAGCGCCTCGACAGTGCCGTCGGGCCGATTGCGGACCCACCCGGCGACACCCGCCTCCTGCGCCGCGCGGCGGCACGACGCGCGGAAGAAGACGCCCTGGACCTGTCCGTGGACGACGACCCGGCGGGCGATCACGTGCTCGGAACGCGGAGGTACGTCAGGCCCCGAAGGTCCAGGTAGGTGTCGTTCGGAGTGCTGACCACGCGAAGCAGGACCGCGTCGCAGCCGGAGCAGCGGGCGACTGTGCCCGGTGCGTTGACGTAGACGTGGGACTCGGCGAAGACGTTGGTCTGGCCGCAGCTGTTGCACTGGGCGATCGCCGCGGTCAGGTCGACGGCGAACAACTCACTCAGAGCTCCGGCGGCGGCGTTCCCATCAAGGTGATTCATCCGAATCGCTCCGTTCTGATTCTCGCCGGGTCGTGACCGGCCGCGACCAGCAGGTCGGCGACCGCTTCCACGAACGCCGTCGGACCGCAGACGTACGTCGTCGCGCCGTCCGTGGGCTTGTACACGTACTGCTCGAGAAGCTCCGCGTCGATCCGCCCGACGCGGGGCTCCCCCGCCGGCGCCTCCCGCGTGTACACCAGATGGACGTCGACGTCGTCGGACGCCGCGAGCTCCTTCAGGTCGTGGACGTAGATCACCGACTCCGGGCGGCGTACGGAATACAGCAGCCTCATCGGTGTCGACGTACCCGAGGCGGCTTGCAGCATCGACCGCAGCGGCACGACACCCGACCCGCCGCCGATCAGCTGGACCGGACCTTCCTGGCCGGGCTTCCACACGAACCACCCACCGACCGGGCCGCGAATCTCCAGCGGATCGCCCGCCTTCAGGACGTCGACCAGGTACGGCGACACCTCACCGTCGGGCACCTTCTCAACGGTCAGCTCGATCGTGTCCGCGCTCCATGCCGAGGCGATCGAGTACGACCGGGAAGCGCGGTAGCCGTCCGGCGCGGTCAGCCGTACGTCGAGGTGCTGCCCGGCCAGATGCCCCGGCCAGTCCGGTACTTCGAGCACGATCGTGCTCGCGGTCGCGGTCTCACGCCGTACGTCGGCGACCGTGGCGACCTGCCACATCAGTCGCCGGCGTATCGCTGTTCTTTCCATGGGTCTCCGTACTCGTGGTAGCCCGCGGTCTCCCAGAAGCCGAGGTCCTCGGTGTCGGACAGCACCAGGCCGCGGACCCACTTGGCGCTCTTCCAGAAGTACAGATGCGGGACGAGCAGCCGGGCCGGTCCGCCGTGCTCCGGGTCGAGCGGCTCGCCGTCGAACTCGTAGGCGATCCAGGACTGCCCGTCGAGCAGGTCCTCGAGCGGCACGTTGGTCGTGTAGCCGCCGTAGCTGTGCGCCATCACGAAGTCCGCGCCGGTCTCCACGTCGGCGAGCAGCGTGTCCAGCGAGACGCCCTTCCAGGTCGTCTGCAGCTTGGACCACCGCGTCACGCAGTGAATGTCCTTCGTGATCTCCTCGGCGGGCAGAGCCATCAGCGCGGCCCAGTCCCACTTGTACTGCTCACCGGTCTCCGTGGTGACCGTGAACTCCCAGTGCTCGGTACGGATGTGCGGCGTCGGACCGGCCGACAACACCGGAAACTCGTGCGTCAGATACTGCCCCGGCGGCAGCTCCGTCCCGTCGCGGCGCCGACCCGTGAACCCCGGCGAAACTGTGCTCATGCCGTCCCTCCCTCGGTCCGGGGCCGAAGCCCTGATGAGGCATCGTACGTCCCGCGTCCCTAGACGCCCATCGTCCGGCCGATGATCTCCTTCATGATCTCGGTGGTGCCGCCGTAGATAGTCTGGATCCGGGTGTCGAGGTAGGCCTTGGCGATCGGGTACTCGGTCATGAAGCCGTAGCCGCCGTGCAGCTGGAGGCAGCGGTCGACGACCTTCTTCTGGAGTTCGGTGGTCCACCACTTGGCCATCGCGGCCTCGGCCACCGTGAGCGTACCGGCGTTCAGTTCCTGGATGCAGCGGTCGACGAAGACCCGGGCGATCTGGGTCTCGGTGGCAATCTCGGCGAGCACGAAGCGGCTGTTCTGGAACGAGCCGATCGGGCGGCCGAAGGCCTTGCGGTCCTTCACGTAGCCGAGGGTGTCCGCCAGCATGTTCTCGCAGGCGGCGGCTGCGACGACCGCGATCGTCAGACGCTCCTGGGGCAGCTTCTCCATCAGGTAGGCGAAGCCCTTGCCCTCCTCGCCCAGCAGGTTGTCCACCGGGACCCGGACGTTGTCGAAGAACAGTTCGGCGGTGTCCTGGGCCTTGAGGCCGATCTTGTCGAGGTTGCGGCCGCGTTCGAAGCCGGGCATTCCGCGTTCGGCGACGAGCAGCGAGATTCCTTGAGCACCGGCCGACGGGTCGGTTTTGGCGACCACGATCACCAGGTCGGCAAGGATCCCGTTCGAGATGAACGTCTTCTGGCCGTTCAGCACATAGTGGTCGCCGTCGCGGCGTGCGGTGGTCTGGATTCCCTGGAGGTCACTGCCCGCGCCCGGCTCGGTCATCGCGATCGCGGTGATGGTCTCTCCCGAGCAGAACGCCGGCAGCCAGCGCTTCTTCTGCTCGTCGGTCGCGTAGTCGAGCAGATACGCCGAATTGATGTCGGTGTGAATGGTGAACCCGACGCCACTCGCCCGGACCCGGGTCAGTTCCTCGATCAGCACCGTGTTGAACCGGAAGTCCCGCGCGCCGCCACCGCCGTACTCCTCCGGCATCATGAAGCCGAGCAGACCCGCCGCTCCGGCGGCCTCCCACAACGAACGCGGGACGATGCCGGCCTGCTCCCACGAGTCGTGGTGCGGGACGATCTCCCTCTCACAGAAGGCCCGGACGGTCTCCCGGAAGGCGTCGTGATCGGCATCGAAGAGCTGACGTTCCACGGGGCGGTTCCTCTCAGATCAAGCTTGGGTGGCGGCGCCGGAGGTCAGCAGTGCCTCGACGTCGGTGATCCCCCAGTCGGCGAGCGCCTCCCGGGTGTGCTCCCCCGGCCGCGCGGGCGGCCGGTCCAGGCGGGTCGGCGTCCGGTCGAAGCGTGGCGCCGGGGCCGCCTGCCGGACCCCGTCCACCTCCACAAAGGTGCCGCGGGCAACGAGATGGGGATGGTCGCCGGCCATCGGCAGGACCGGCGCGACACACGCGTCCGACCCGTCGAAGAGCGTCGTCCACTCCGCCTGGGTCCGTTGCCGGAACGCCTCGGTGAGTACCTTTCGCAGCTCCGGCCACTGCGCCTGATCGTTCCGGTCGGGTACGTCCACGCCGAGCTTGTCGATCAGCTCGGCGTAGAACTGCGGCTCGATCGCCCCGACCGCGACATGCTTCCCGTCCGCGGTCTCGTACACGTCGTAGAACGGCGCACCCGTGTCGAGCAGATTCGTCCCGCGCTCCTGGCGCCACGTCCCGGCCGCGAGCGCACCGAGCAGCATCGTGGTCAGGTGCGCCGACCCGTCCACGATCGCCGCGTCCACGACCTGCCCCAGTCCGCTGCGGCCGGCCTCGTGCAGCGCCGCGAGTATGCCGATCACCAGGTACAGGGACCCACCCGCGAAGTCGCCGAGCAGGTTCGCCGGCACCTGCGGCGGGCCGCCGGCGCGGCCGATCAGGTGCAGCGCGCCCGACAACCCCAGGTAGTCGATGTCGTGCCCGGCCGTCTGCGCGAGCGGACCGTCCTGCCCCCACCCGGTCATCCGCCCGTACACGAGTCGTGGGTTCACCGCATGACAGTCCGCAGGCCCCAGCCCGAGCCGCTCGGCGACCCCGGGCCGGAAACCTTCGACCAGTACGTCGGCCTGTGCGACCAGCCGCCGTACGACGTCCACGGCCGCAGGCTGTTTCAGATCGAGCGCCGCGCTCCGCCGCCCACGGTTGACCAGGTCGAGCTCGGGCGGCCCCATCGACAGGCCGCCACCGGGGCGATCGATCCGGAGTACGTCGGCACCGAGCTCCGCGAGCAGCATGCACGCGAACGGCGCCGGCCCGATCCCGGCCAGCTCGACCACCTTGACGCCCTCGAGTGGACCCATGCGCGCCATTTTGACAGTCCCACTGTCACAATCGTCAAGCGAGCCGCCGCGCCCCGGCAAGCGCGCTCAGCGGGATCAGCACCATCAGCGCCAGGATCACGGCCAGCCCGGTCGACAGCACCACCGAGCCCCCGTCCAGATGACCCAGGTGGAAGAACAGGTGCGGGCCGGCATACGCGAGGTAGGCGATCAACGCGACGACGGTCAGGAAGCGGTCGAGCCGGATCGCGGCCGCCGCCAGCACGATCCCCAGGCCGAGACTCGCGCCCCCGAAGTCGTGAAAGAGGTGGTCGCTGTACGGCGGCGTCCAGTTGACCGTCGGCACGTGGTCGTAGAACGTTTTCGGCACGATCGACAACCACAGCCCGAGGAGCAGCTCGAAGACAGCGAAGACGACCAGCACTGTGCGGACGTAGGTCCTCATCGCAGGTAGTCCGTGAAGGTGAGCTTTCCGTATTCCGGGCCGTCGACCGTTGCGTCGCCGGCGGCGAAGGCGCGGAACGTCCGTCCTGGCAAGCGCAGCGGTACGACTGGGCGCCGGATCGCGCGAGCCTGTTTCCACATGTGCGCGAGGTCGACCACGGATCGTCGCTCCGGGCCGCCGATGTCGGTGGCCCGACCGTTCAGCGGCGGTTGCTCGACCAGCTCGGCGAGCCGGTCCGCGACCTCCTCGACCGCGATCGGCTGCAGCGGCACCGCCGGCGCGAACACCGCCGGAAGGAAGCGCTGGGCGCTGAGAACCATGTCGACCAGGTTGTGGAACTGAGTCGCGCGCAGGATCGTGTACGGGACGCCGGACGCGGCGACCAGGCGCTCGGCCTCGAGTTTGTAGCGGTAGTACGGCAACGGAATCCGGTCGATGCCCGCGATCGACATCACGATCAGGTGCTGTACGCCGGCGGCCGCGGCGAGCAACTTCCGCGCCTGCTCGACGTCCCGCTTGCCCTGGCTGGTGGCGAGGTGCACGACGATGTCGAACCCGTCGAGGGCCAGCCCTTGACCCGTCGTGAGGTCGCCGACGACGTGATCAGCCCCGGATTTGCGGCTCAGGACCCGTACCCGGTGTCCTTGGAGCCGGGCGACGGTCGGCCGGCCGAGGGTGCCGGTGCCGCCGGTGACGAGGATGGAGCTCATATCGGTTGGTGTCCTTTCAGTCACCAGCTCAGATCCGACAGCCCTCCGATCTGTGACAGCTGCCCGGTCGCGAACGCCAGCTTCTCCGGATTCATCACGAACTCGATGCGCGTCACGCCGTCCGGGCCTAGCGCGATGAACGCGATCGCCACCACTCCCTCGGGAGCGGCGGCCACCAGCGCCGGTTCGCCGTTCGCCTCGGTGAGGTAGGCCTCGACGGCGCCGCCGAAGCGCTGCATCGCGCCGGCCAGGTAGCGCGCGACCTTGTTCCGGCCGGTCACCACGTTGCGGGCCGCGGACACCCTGCCACCGCTGTCGGCCCGCGTCTGCACGTCCGCCGCCAGCAGCTCCTCCAACTCCTCGATCTTCCCGAGCCGCGCCGCCGCGACGAAGCGCTCCACGAGCTTGCGCCAGCCCTCGCGATCGACCGGCTGCTCGCGCCGCGGTTCTGCCGCCGGCTTGTCCCCGGCCAGCTTCTTCCCGGCGCGCGACGCCAGCTGCCGCGCGTTCGCCTCCGACGTACCGATCAGCTCGGCGACCTCGCGGTACCCGTACGCGAACGCCTCGTGCAGGACGTACGCCGCCCGCTCGGCCGGGCTGAGCCGCTCGAGCATGAGCAGCAGCGCGAACGACACCGACTCACGCTCCGCGACGACCTCCAGCGGTCCGAGCGCGTCGAACTGGCCGGTCAGTACGGGTTCGGGCAGCCACTGCCCGACGTACGTCTCCCGGCGCGCCCGCGCCGAGGTGAGCTGCTTGATCGCGAGGTTCGTGACGATCCTCGCGAGGTAGGCGTCCGGATCGCGCACGGTCGCACGATCGACGTCCTGCCAGCGCAGCCACGCGTCCTGGAGGATCTCCTCCGCGTCGGTCGCCGTCCCGGTCATCCGGTACGCGATGCCGAACAGCCGCCCCCGCAGCCGCTCGAAATCATCCATCCCGGAAGGTCTCCGCGGCGCGCTGGATCGTCGTGTAGAACTCCGACCAACCGGCCTCGTCGAGCATGGACGCGTCCTTACCGCCCTGGCCGTCGATCAGCTCGCGGACGATGTCGGCGTGCCCGGCGTGGTGCGCGGTCTCGTCGACGACCCGGACGAGCAGCGCGCCGAACGTCGTACCGCGCTGTCCCTCGGCCCAATGCGGTACCTCTGCCGGGTGGTCCAGGTCGAGCTCGGCGATCGAGCGGTCGCTGTGCGCGCAGGCCTCGCGGTAGAGCCCGGTGATGTACTCCGTCGACTCGTCCGGCTTCGCCCACATATCGGCGCCCTCCCAGACCGAGCCGTCCGCCTCCCACGGCAGTACGTCGGCCGGTGGGCGGCCCACGCTCGTCCCGAGGTACACGTACTCGATGCCGGTCAGGTGCTTCACGAGGCCGAGCAGGTTCGTACCGGACGGGACCAGTGGGCGACGGCGATCGTACTCACTGAGCCCGTCGAGCTTGGCAAGCATCAAGGCGCGGGTTTCTTGCAGGTACTGGTGGAGATGAGACTTCACGGGGCTCCTGGGGGAACGAAGGGAACTTGCGGTGCGCCGTGCTCGATCAGGTGGAGGAGCGCGGCGGTATCGGCGTACTCGTCGATCATGTCGGCCAGCCGGTCCAGCCTGTCCTCGCGGAGGGCCGCGAACGACACGGTCCCGTCGGGCGCGGGTTTGCCGATCAGCTCGGCGACCTCGGTGAGGAACGCGTGCCGCGCCGCGTCGTCGTCCAGCAACCCGTGCCAGATCGTCCCCCACACGTTCCCCACCCGGCACCCACCCGGAAAAGCCTCGACGTCCCCGGTCACCTCGACAACCCCATGGTGGATCTCGTACGCCGTCCGTGTCGGCCGAGCAAGCACCTTCTCCCGGCCAAAGACCGTTGCGACGGGCAACAACCCCAGTCCTGGGTGCTCACCACCTGTCTCCACACCATCCGGATCGGAGAGGGAGGATCCGAGCATTTGGTACCCGCCACATATTCCTAGTACTGGAAGGCGGTTGGCGATCCTGGCCTGGAGTGCGTCGGCCAGGCCGTGCTCGCGGAGCCAACGTAGGTCGGCGACCGTGGCGCGGGAGCCGGGGAGGACTACCAGGTCGGCGTCGCGGACTTCGGCCGGGCTGGTCGTGAAGAAGACGCTGTTGGTCGGCTCCGCGGCCAGCGCGTCGAGGTCGGTGAAGTTGCTGATCCGCGGAAACCGCACCACCGCGATCGTCAACAGCTCCCCCGACGACGTACGCCGTACCGGAATGTCGAGCGCGTCCTCGGAGTCCAGCCACAGCTCCGGCAGCCACGGCAGGACGCCGTACGTCGGCCGCCCGGTCACCGAGGTCAGCATCTCGATCCCCGGCTCCAATAACGACGCGTCGCCGCGGAACTTGTTCACCAGGAACCCGCTGATCAGCTCCTGATCGGCCGCGTCCAGCAGCGCGACCGTCCCGAACATCGACGCGAACACTCCCCCGCGGTCGATGTCGCCCACGACGACCACCGGCGCCCGGGTGTGCTGCGCGAGCCCCATGTTCACGTAGTCGGACTGCCGCAGATTGATCTCCGTCGGACTGCCCGCGCCCTCGCTGATCACCACGTCGTAGCGCGACGCGAGATCGTCGTACGCCGCGAACGCCGCCTTCGCCAGCTCCGCCCGCTCGGTGAGGAAGCCGCGGGCGGTCAACTCGCCCCACGGCTCCCCCATCAGTACGACGTGGCTGCGCCGGTCGCTGCCCGGCTTGAGCAGCACCGGATTCATCGCGGCCTCGGGCTCGGCGCCCGCGGCGACAGCCTGGATCCACTGGGCCCGGCCGATCTCGGTGCCGTCCGCGCAGACCATCGAGTTGTTCGACATGTTCTGCGCCTTGTACGGCGCGACCCGTACGCCTTGCCGCGCCAGCCATCGGCACAACCCGGTGACAACGGTCGTCTTCCCGGCGTCGGACGTCGTACCGGCGATCAGCAGCGAACCCACCGGCTCATCCTAGAGGTCACCGCAGCGGGGTCGGCCCCTGGAAGCGGGTAGCGCCTCCCCTCGACGACAGCGGCTTGGCGATGTTCTCCAGCGACTTCTGCTCCGCGTCGACTCCGAAGAACCACGCGATCAACCCGCCGGCGAGCATCACGGCCGCACCGACGATGTAACCGACCGTCAGCGGTCCGCGCGCCGGGTGGTCACCCGAGCCGATCAGCGACGCGAACAGGAACGGCGCGATCACACCACCGGTCAGCTGCGAGATCGCGAAGAAGAACGAGATCGCCTGGCCGCGCAGCTCGATCGGGAAGATCTCGCTCACGGTCAGGTACGCCGACGACGCGCCCGCCGAGGCGAAGAAGAACACCACGCACCACAACCCGGTCAGCGACGCCGCGTTCAGGACACCGGCGTTGAACAACAGCGCCGTGACGAACAGGATCACCGCCGACAGCGAGTACGTACCGAGGATCATCTTGCGCCGGCCGATCGTGTCGAACAGGTGCCCGAGCAGCAGCGGCCCGGCCAGGTTGCCGATCGCGAACGGGAAGAAGTACAGCGCGACGCTGGAGTCGCTCAGGCCGAAGTACGACTTCAGCACGAGCGCGTAGGTGAAGAAGATCGCGTTGTAGAGGAACGCCTGGGTGACCATCATCGAGAAGCCGAGGAACGAGCGGCTGCGGTAGTCGCGCAGCATCACCCGGGCGATCTCACGATACGTCACCGGCGGGTAGTCGATCAGCTCGATCGCCTCGTCGTCGCGGACCTCGCGCAGCTCGCCGCCCTGCCGGCGGACCGTCGCCTCGATGTCGTCGACGGTGCGCTCGGCCTCCTCGATCCGCCCGTGCGTCATCAGCCAGCGCGGGCTCTCCGGGATGTGCCGGCGCAGGTAGATGATCACCAGCCCCATCACCGGGCCGATCAGGAAGCACAGCCGCCAGCCCCACTCGATCGGGATGATGTCCTTGTTCAGGAACACCAGGCCGACCGCGGAACCGATCAGCGCGCCACCCCAGTACGTGCCGTTCACGCCGATGTCGACGCGGCCGCGGTACCGGGACGGGATCAGCTCGTCGATCGCGGAGTTGATCGCGGCGTACTCGCCGCCGATGCCCATCCCGGCGATGAACCGGAAGACGAGCAACGACCAGAGGTTCCAGGACAACCCGGCGGCGCCGGAGAAGATCAGGTAGACGAGCAGTGTCACGATGAACAGGCTGCGCCGCCCGAGCCGGTCGGTCAGCCGGCCGAACAGCAACGCTCCGACCACCTCACCGCCCAGATAGACCGACGCCATCAGCCCCACCTCGGAGGTGGTCAGATGCAAGGTTTGTGGTTCCTTCAGCACGTTCCCGACCAGCGACACCAACTGGATCTCGAGACCGTCGAGGATCCAGGAGACGCCCAGCCCCACGACGATCATCCAGTGGAATCTCGTCCACGGCAGCCGATCCATCCGGGCCGGCACCAGACTCGGTATCGCCTTGCCCTGCTCCAACGCATGCTCGCTCATCTGCACTCCTCCCGCTGGAAAGCCCAAGAGCATGTGCCCACCAGCAACAGTGCCGAAACCGTAGGTCACGGTGGCTACAGTTGCGGGCATGGAGAACGAGATCACCGTGGTGGACGCCAAGGAGCGCAGCCGCTACGAAGCCCACGACGCGGACGGGACCCTGATGGGCTTCGTCGACTACCACCTGTATCCGGGCCGGATCACCTTCCTGCACGCCGAGACCCTGCCGGAGTTCCGCGGCCGCGGCATCGCCGGGACGATCGCCACCAAGTCCCTCGACGACGCCCGCGCGCTCGGACTCCAGGTCAGCCCGGCGTGCCCGTTCTACCAGGACTTCCTCGAGGAGCACACCGAGTACGCCGACCTCGTGAAGGGCGCGGCCGAATGAGCGCGCCGGTGCTGGGCAAGCTCGAGTGGAAGCCGGCCGCCGACGTACCGGAGCTGCTGGCCGCGCCGGTGCGGGAGGCGCTGGGTGACCTGCCGGCGTACGCGGCGCCGATCGACGCCGAGCTCGCCGACACCGCCGCGTTCTGCGCGGAGTACGACGTACCCATGGCCGCCTCGGCGAACTGCGTGATCGTGCTCGGCAAGCGGGCCGGCGAGGAGTCGTACGCCGCCGTGCTCGTGCTGGCCACCGATCGCGCCGACGTCAACGGCGTGGTCCGCAAGCACCTCGGCGTCCGGAAGATCTCGTTCACCGCGCAGGACGACGCGGTCGGCCGGACCGGCATGGAGTACGGCGGGATCACCCCGATCGGGCTGCCCGCGGACTGGCCGGTGCTGATCGACGAAGCCGTCGTCGCGGCCGGTGAGGTCGTGATCGGCAGCGGGATCCGCGGCTCGAAGCTCGTCGTCGACGCGGCCGCACTGACGAAGTTGCCGACCGCAACCGTCCTGGACCTCGCCCAGCACTGAGCGGTCCGCTGATGGACAAGGTCGGGACGGTAGTGGTCGGGGCGGGGCAGGCCGGGCTGGCCGCCGGCTACTACCTGCAGGACGACTTCGTCATTCTCGAAGCGTATGAGCGGGTCGGCGACTGCTGGCGGAAGCGGTACGACTCGCTCCGGCTGTTCAGCCTGCCGCGGTACGCGAGTCTGCCGGGGCTGCCGATCGGGACGCGTGATTGCCCGACGCGGGCCGAGATGGGCGACTACCTCGAGCGGTACGCCGAACACCACAGGCTGCCGGTGCGAACCGGCGTCCGGGTGACGCGGCTGTCGCGGGACGGCGACGGGTTCCTGGTCGAGACGACGTGCGGCGACTGGCGGGCCGACCAGGTCGTGGTCGCGGCCGGGATGCATAGCAGACCGCGCCGTCCGGCGTTCGCGGACCAGCTCGATCCGGCGATCAAGCAGGTCCATTCACTCGACTACCGCCATCCGTCCGAGCTGAACGACGGAACGGTCCTGGTCGTTGGCGCCGCCAACTCCGGCACCGACATCGCGCTCGAAGCGGTCAAGAACCACCGGACGATCCTGGCCGGTCGCCACCCGGGCCAGGTACCGGTCGACATCGACTCCCCCGCCGGCCACTTCTTCACCCCGGTGGTGATGTTCCTCTTCAAGTACGTCCTGACCCGCAGTACGCCGCTGGGCCGCATGGCGATCGCCAGGGCCCTCCGCAACGGTCTCCCGCTGACCCGCAACAAGCTCACGCAGCTCGATGCCGCAGGCATCGAACGGATCGGCCGGATCATCGGTGTCCGCGACGGCAGGCCGGTGACCGCGGACGGCGAGGTACTCGACGACGTCCGGACCGTCGTGTGGTGTACAGGCTCGGACCCGGATCACAGCTGGATCGATCTGCCGGTCTTCGACGCCGACGCCCGGCCACGGCACGTGCGAGGCGTGGCGAGCGACGTACCAGGGCTGTACTTCGTTGGCCTGGACTTCCAGTACGCGATCGCGTCGGCGAGCATCCAGGGCGTGGGCCGGGACGCTCGTTTCCTGGTCAGGCAGCTCACCCGCCGGAGCGGCGATCGGGCGGCTGCTGTGGACAGGCGGTAGCATCACCCGCTGAAATGGGTGTCGTGGGTCAGGGTGAGTGAGCAGCCGGCGGTGAGCGGCGAGGGTGGACCAACCGCGCTCCGCATCATGCTCGGAGGTCAGTTACGGCGGATGCGTGAAGCCGCCGGGTTCACGCGTGCCGACGCGGGCTGGGCGATCCGCGCCTCGGAGTCCAAGGTGAGCCGGATGGAGCTCGGCCGGGTCGGCTTCAAGGAGCGCGACGTCAGCGACCTGCTCGAGCTCTACGGGATGGGCGACGAGGACGAGCGGGTCCGGCTGATGGAGCTCGCCCGAGCGGCGAACAACCCGGGCTGGTGGTCCCGGTACGGCGACGTACTGCCGTCCTGGTTCGCGAACTACGTCGGCCTCGAGCTGGCCGCGACGATGATCCGGACGTACGAGGTGATGTTCGTCCCGGGGCTGCTGCAGACCGAGGCGTACGCGCGGGGCGTGATCCAGCTCGGCCAGAAGTTCCTGCCGATCGACGACGTGGAGCAGCGGGTCGCGCTCCGGGTGCAACGCCAGCAGATCATCAACCGGCCGAACCCGGTCAAGCTCTGGGTGGTCATCGACGAGTCGGTGCTGCACCGGCCGGTCGGCGGCGAGGCGGTAATGCGGGCGCAGATCGAGCACCTGCTGGAGTGCTCGCAGCGGCCGAACGTCACGCTGCAGGTGATGCCGTTCGACCAGATCGGCTACCCCGGTGCGGGCGGCTCGTTCAGCGTGATGCGGTTCGCGGACAGCGACCTGCCGGACGTCGTGTACATCGAGCACGCGTCCAGCGCGCTGTACCTGGACAAGATCGAAGAGGTCGACGAGTACGTCGCGATCATGGAGGGCCTGACCATCGCGGCCGACCCGGTCTCCGCGACCGAGGGCGTCCTCAAGGACGCCCTCGCCCGGATGTAGGTCAGGCCAGCTTCAGGTCGACGGCGATGTTGCCGCGGGTGGCGTTGGAGTACGGGCAGACCTGGTGGGCCTTCGCGACCAGGTCCTCGGCGACCGCGCGGTCCGCGATCCCCGGCAGGCTGACCACCAGCGCGACCTCGAGGCCGTACCCGGCGCCGCCGTTGATCGCGCCGATGCCGACCTCCGCGGTGACGGTCGAGCCCGTGACGTCCTGACGCTCCCGGCGAGCCACCACCATCAGGGCGCTCTGGAAGCAGGCCGCGTACCCGGCCGCGAACAGCTGCTCGGGGTTGGTGCCGTTGCCGGTACCACCCATCTCGGCCGGCGGCGCGACCACGACGTCGAGCTTGCCGTCGTCGGACGCGACCTTTCCGTCGCGGCCGCCGTGCGCGGTCGCCTTGGCGGTGTACAGAACCTTCTCGACAGCGATCGTCATAACTGGTTGTCTCCCTGGGAATCGTTCAGCGGGTGGGGTCGAGAACGAGCTTGCCGACGGTCCGGCGGGCTCGCAGGTCTTCGTGGGCTCCTGCGACCTCGGACAGCGCGTACTCGCCGCCGACGACCGGGGTCAGCTTGCCCGCGGCGGTCAGCTCGAACAGCTCGGTCAGCGGGCCGCCGAGCAGCTGCGGGTTCGCGAAGCAGTCGGCCAGCCAGAAGCCGGCGATCGTCTTCGAGCCCTTCATCAACCGGCTCGGGTCGATCGGTGCGGCCGACTGCCGGGACGCGGCGCCGAACGTCACCAGCCGGCCGAACCGGGCCAGCGCGGCGAACGACTCGTCGAACGTCGGCCCGCCGACCATCTCCAGCACGATGTCGACCGGCTTGCCGCCGTTCGCCTCGAGGATGCGGTCCTTCAGGCCTTCCGGCGTACCGTCGATCGCGGCGTCGGCGCCGAGCTCCAGGACCTGCTTGCGCTTGTCCTCGGTGGACGCGGTCGCGATCACCCGGCCGGCACCCCAGAGCTTCGCGAGCTGGACGGCGAGCGAGCCGACACCGCCGGCGCCGGCGTGCACGAGGACGGACTCCCCCGGCTGCAGGTGCGTGGACGTCTTCAGCAGGTGCCACGCGGTGGTGCCTTGCAGCACGAGCGCGAGAGCCTGGCCGTCAGTGACACCTTCCGGCACGTCCCACGCGTACGGCGCGTGGGCCACGGCCTGCTCGGCGTATCCACCCGAACCGACGAGCGCGACCACGCGGCGGCCGTCGGCGGTGCGGCCGACGACCTCTCCGCCGGGGATCAGGGGCAGCTCGGTCTTGGAGAGGTAGCTGTTCTCGACCTGGTGGGTATCGGCGTAGTTGATGCCCGCACGGTCGACCGTGATCAGGACCTGCCCGTCGCCGGCGACCGGCTCCGGGACGTCGCTGATCTTCAGGACCTCGGGTCCGCCGAACTCGGTGATCTGAATGGCTCGCATACACCGTACTATACACTGTACGTTAGCGAGGTCGAAGGGAGTTGGGTCACACATGGCGCGGACACCGCGGAACACGCTGAACGCCGAGCTGATCGTGCGGACGGCGCTCAGGCTGATGGAGAGCAAGGGCACCGACGCGTTCAGCCTGCGCGGGGTCGCCGCCGAGCTGGGCGTCGGCCCGATGGCGCTCTACACCTACTTCCGGAACAAGGACGAGCTGTACGACGCCGTCCGCGATCACCTGATGTCGTTGCTGCCCGGCGTACCGGCGGACGTGCCGTGGCCGGACCAGGTGCGGTCGGTCTGCCGTTCGCTGCGGCTGCTGATGCTGCAGCATCCTTGCCTTGCGCAACTACTGTCCGGGCGGCCGCTGAGCGGTCACGAGACGGCGCGGGTCGCCGAGGGCCTGCTCGGCGTACTGCGGTCTGCCGGGTTCGGACCGGAGCAGGCCGCACGGACGCACACGACGCTGTTCACCTACGTGCTCGGGTCGACGTCGTGGGAGATCCAGATGGCGGCCGAACGCCGCGATCCCGAAGCGTGGCGACGGCTGCGGGCGACGATGGAGTCGCTGTCGGCGCGCGAGTTCCCGTCGGTGGTGGAACTGGCGCCGGAGCTGGCGCGGACGACCGGCGGCGACGAGCAGTTCGACTACGGCCTCGACCTGCTGCTGGCCGGACTCAGAACACCATCGTGACGATGGCCACCACGCCGATGCAGACGATGAGTGCGCGCAGTGCGATCGGCGGGAGCCGGCGGCCGTAGCGGGCGCCGAGGAAACCGCCGATGGTCGAGCCGACCGCGATCAGGGCGGCGGCCAGCCAGTCGATGTCGTGCACGATCACGAACAGGATCGCCGCGACCGAGTTCACGACCGTGGCGAGCACGTTCTTCAGGCCGTTCATCCGCTGCAGGTTCGAGTCCAGGCCGAGGCCGAGGATCGCCATCAGCAGCACGCCCTGCGCGGCACCGAAGTACCCGCCGTACACACCGGTCGCGAACACGGCCGGGATCACCCACCAGGCACCGCGGTGCTGATGCGCACCGACGCTGACCCACCGCGACAGCCACGGCTGGAACGCGACGAGCAGGCAACCGAGCAGGATCAGCACCGGTACGACGGCGTGGAACGCGGAGTCCGGCAGCGTGAGCAGCAGGACTCCCCCGACGATGCCACCGGCCAGGGACGCCGGGACCAGGCGGATCATCCGGCCGCGCTGTCCCTCGAGTTCGCGGCGGTAGCCGATCGCGCCGGCCGCCGTACCGGGTGCCAGACCGACCGTGTTGGTGACGTTCGCGAGCACCGGCGGGATGCCGACGGCCAGCAGGGCGGGGAACGTGAGCAGCGTGCCCGACCCCACCACCGCGTTGATCGTTCCCGCGCCCATCCCCGCCAGCAGGACGAACACCGCCTCGAACCATGTCATCGCCAAGAGACTTTACGCAGCCGTCCTGGGCGGCGCAGATCTGTCCGGAGGTTGAACACGAAAGAACCCTCCTGAGAGCTGCGTCAGGAGGGTTCCTCGGGGGTGTTGTGTGTCAGCGCTGCGGTGGCTCGGCAGCCGGGGGTTCGGCGGCCGGCGCCTCTTGGGTCGGCAGGGCCGATTGGGCTGCCGACTGGTCCGGCGGTACGGCGGACATCGTCGGCGCGGCACTGCGGGTGCTGACCGCGGCGGACTCGGCGGCCGCGATCGCCTCGCGGACGGCGTTGTCGGCCTCGGCGACTGCGGACGGCGCGGCGCCCGCGCCGGCGGTGTCGAGCTCCGGGACCTGGCCGTTGTCGAGCTCCGGCGCCTCCCAGTTGCCCTCGGCCTGCTTCGCGATCCCGGCCACCTGGCCGACCGCGGAGCCGAGACCCTTGAGCGCGTCGCCGATCTCGCTCGGCACGATCCACAGCTTGTTCGCGTCGCCTTGGGCGATCGACGGCAGCATCTGCAGGTACTGGTACGCGAGCAGACCCTGGTCGGGCTTGCCGGCATGGATCGCATTGAAGACCGTGGTGATGGCCTGCGCCTCACCCTGTGCCTTCAGGATCCGGGCCTGCCGCTCGGCCTCGGCGCGGAGGATGCGGGACTGCTTGTCGCCCTCGGCGGTGAGGATCGCGGACTGCTTCTGGCCCTCGGCCGACAGGACGGCGGACTGCCGCATACCTTCGGCGGTGAGGATCGCGGCCCGCTTGTCCCGGTCCGCGCGCATCTGCTTCTCCATCGAGTCCTGGATCGAGGGCGGCGGGTCGATCGAGCGCAGCTCGACCCGGTTCACCCGGATGCCCCACTTGCCGGTCGCCTCGTCCAGCACGTACCGGAGCTTCTCGTTGATCTCCTCGCGGGAGGTCAGCGTCTGCTCCAGATCCATCCCACCGATGATGTTTCGCAGCGTGGTCATGGTCAGCTGCTCGATGGCCTGGATGTAGTTGGAGATCTCGTACGTCGCCCGGACCGGGTCGTTGACCTGGAAGTAGATGACGGAGTCGATCGACACCATCAGGTTGTCCTCGGTGATGACACCCTGCGGCGGGAACGCGACCACCTGCTCGCGCATGTCGATGGTGTAGCGGACCTTGTCGACGAACGGGGTCAGCAGGTTCAGGCCCGGCTGCAGGCCGGTCTTGAACTTACCGAACCGCTCGACGATGCCGACGGTCTGCTGCTGCACCACCCGGACGGACTTCACCAAGGTCACGATCACCACCAGGGCGACCAGTGCCAGGACTATGAGGAACGCGGTCACTCGACCCTCCACTCGAACGCTCGGACGGACAATCTGCCGCCCTACCACCGACACTACTGCGCGTAGGGGACCACTCAACGCTCAGGACTGCGGCGGGTCCTGGGGTTTCGGGCTCTCGACCTGGGGCAGCGGATCGGAGACCGGGTAGACGACCGCGGTGGCGCCGTCGATCGACATCACTTCGACGCGGGTGCCGGGGGCGATCGTCGAGATCTCGTCGTACGGGCGGGCGGTCCAGAGCTCACCGCCGAGCCGGATCGAGCCACCGCCGTCGGGGTGGATCTCCTTCACCACTGTGCCGGTCCGGCCGATGACGTGCGCCGAACCGGTCTTGAGTTCCTGCCCGTGATGGATCTTCCGGACGATCATCGGCCGGATCGCGCCGAGCATCGCGGCCGCGGTGATCAACCCGATCACGAGCTGCAGCCACAGCAGACCCGGGAAGAAGGCGGCCACCCCCGCGGCAGTGAGCGCGCCGGCGGCCAGCATCAGCAAGGTGAAATCGAGCGACGCCAGCTCGGCCAGACCGAGGACGGCGGCGATCGTCAACCACGCCGCCCACATGTTGTCCCGCAGCCAATCCATCATCTACCAAGCCTATCCGGGTCAGGGACTTCCGGCAGGTGTATGACGCATCACCGGGGGGCGGAGGATCCGCTCAGAGGGCGCGGGCGGTGTAGCGGCCGTCCTCCTGCTTCAGCGTCAGGGCCAGGTCGAAGGTGTCGCTGAGGTTCTCGGCGGTCAGGGCTTCGTCCATCGGTCCGGCGGCGACGATCCGGCCCTGCTTGAGCAGCAACGCGTGGGTGAAGCCGGGCGGGATCTCCTCGACGTGGTGGGTGACCAGCACCATCGCGGGCGCTCCGACGGCGGTCGCGATCGAGCTGAGCGAGCGGACCAGCTGTTCGCGACCCGTAAGGTCGAGCCCCGCCGCCGGTTCGTCCATCAGCATCAGTTCGGGGTCGGTCATCAGCGCGCGGGCGATCTGCACCCGCTTCCGCTCCCCCTCCGACAGCGTCCCGAACGTCCGGTCGGCAAGGTGTCCGATCCCGAGCTCGGACAGCAACGCCGCGGCGCGATCGTGGTCGAGCTCGTCGTACTCCTCGATCCAGCGGCCGAGGACCGCGTACGACGCGGAGACGACCACGTCGGAGACCCGCTCGCTCTTCGGCAGCCGGTCCGCGAGGGCGGCGCTGGTCAGCCCGATCCGCGGCCGCAGCTCGAACACGTCGACCGCGCCGAGCACCTCGCCGAGCAGCCCGGCGACGCCGGACGTCGGGTGCACCTGCGCGGCCAGGATCTGCAGCAGCGTGGTCTTGCCGGCGCCGTTCGGACCGATCACCACCCACCGATCGGCCTCGTCGATCGTCCAGTCGATGCCGTCGAGCAGACGTGCGTCCCCACGAACGACCGACACCCCGGCCAGCTCCACCACTGCAGTCATGCAACAAAACCTAAGGGGTCGGCGTTGGCGACCGGTGGTCGGGTGGTGCGAGACTTGCGGGCGTGTTGACGACCTCCGCCTCGGTCCGGTTCACGGTCTGGACGAACGCGATGCTGACCGGCGCCTGCGATCCCGACACGGCCGCGCAGAAGATCCTCGGTGACGACGTCGGTCACCACATCTCCGGACTGGCTGGGCATCCGGAGCCGGCCACACTGCCGGTCGCGCTGAATCTGCTGCGTGCGGCGGGTACGACGCAGGCGCATCTCGCGCTGCCGGTACCGGGCGATCCGATCGGACTGGCCGGTCCGCCGGCGTTCAACGAGGCGGCGCTGGAGACCGGCGAGGCCGTCGTACTGACGGGGCCGGAGATCGGGCTCGTTCCGTCGTACGTCGGTCCGGCGGTGCAGTGGGCGGTGCTGCCGGCGGCTTCGCCGATCGCGGCTGACTTCGGTGAGGCGGATCGTGGGTTGCGGATGGCGCTGATCGAGGCGGCCGAGTCGCTGGCGGCGCTGGACGTGGCGCGGTGGAAACCCGAGGTGGCCGACGCGCTGATCGACATCCGCAAGATTGGGCGTGGCAGCGGTGACGATCTGGCGCCCGGCTACGAACCCCGCGCGGTCAAGACCGCGGCGACAGCGCGCAGGTGCTTGGCGATCGCCGATGCCGCCCTCGAGGACGACGGCGCCGCGGTCACCGGCGCCGAAGCCGACGCCCGCCGCCGAGCCCTCCTAGCCCTGGCCGCCGCCGCCCGCCGCGCCCTAGTCGCAGCCTGCGCCCCACCCGTCCGCGCCTGACCGCACCTCCCGTTCCAGGTCCCGGTTCATGCTTGGGATTTGGACCGGTAACTGGACAGTCATCTCATGTGGGTAGCGTTCGGTACGAGATGACTGGACTGGGTGAGGTGGAGAAGGCGGCGGCTGAGCGGCCGACGTTGCTGGTGACGTTGACGGGGACCGACCGGCCGGGGCTGACGTCCGCGGTGCTGTCGACGCTCGCCACCCGCGGGCTCGAGGTGATCGACGCCGAGCAGGTCGTACTGCGGGGCCGCCTGGTGCTCGGCGTACTGCTGACCGCGCCGCGCGACCACAAGGACCTGAAGGAAGAACTGAAGGCGCTCGCGAACGTCCTCGACGTCGAGATCTCGGTGAAGAAGGGCGTCGGCGACAACGAACCCCGGCGCAAGGGCCGCAGCCAGGTGACGATCATCGGCCACCCGCTGTCCGCGAGCGGCCTGGCCGCGGTGGCCGGCCGGATCGCCGACACCGGCGCGAACATCGACCGGATCAGCCGGATGGCCCGCTACCCGGTGACCGCGATGGAGATCGCCGTCTCCGGTGTCGAACCCGAGGCGCTGCGGACCGTGCTCGCCCAGGAAGGCGTCCGTCAGGGCCTCGACATCGCGGTCCAGGACGGCGGGTTGTACCGGCGGGCCAAGCGGCTGATCGTGATGGACGTCGACTCGACCCTGATCCAGGGCGAGGTGATCGAGATGCTCGCCGCGCACGCCGGCCGGCTCGAGGAAGTCGCCGCCGTGACCGAGAAGGCGATGCGCGGCGAACTGGACTTCGCCGAGTCTTTAAAGCACCGGGTCGCGGCACTGGAAGGACTGCCCGTCTCGGCGCTGGACGAGGTGTACGAGGCGATCGAGCTCGCGCCCGGTGCGCGCACCTTGGTACGGACGCTGAAGCGGCTCGGATACCAGTTCGCGATCGTCAGCGGCGGGTTCAGCCAGATCACCGACCAACTGGCCGCCGAACTCGGCATCGACTACGCGAAGGCGAACGAGCTCGAGATCGTCGACGGCAAGCTCACCGGCCGGGTCGTCGGCGAGATCGTCGACCGCGCCGGCAAGGCGACCGCGCTGCGTCAGTTCGCCGAACGCTCCGGCACGCCGCTGACCCAGACCGTCGCGATCGGCGACGGCGCCAACGACCTGGACATGCTCGCCGCCGCCGGTCTCGGCGTCGCGTTCAACGCCAAGCCGGTGGTCCGCGCGGCCGCGGACACCCACCTGAGCGTGCCGTACCTGGACACGATCCTGTACCTGCTCGGCATCACCCGCGAGGAAGTCGAAACGGCGGACGACGAGTTCCCGGCCTGACCGGGCGATGCGGCAGGATCGGGGGATGGAGTTCCGCACCCGCCCCGCCGCCCTTGACGACGCCCCGGCGATTCACGCGATCATCGCCGCCAACGAGCAACTCTGGCACGGCCTGGTCCAGGCGGTACCCGATGCGGTGGCTGCCGATCTGCAGCGGCCGTTGATCAATCTCGACCTCGACACCCGGGTGGTCGAGGCGGCAGGCCAGGTGGTCGCCTGGGCGTGGGTGCACGGCGGGCGGCGCGCCCAGCTCGACGTCCATCCGTCGGACGTCGGCCGCGGTCTAGGCACCGACCTGCTCGACTGGGCCGAAGCACGCGCACGCGAACACGGCAGCGACTGGCTGGCGCAAACGGTGGACGACGCGGACCTCGCCGGGACGAAGATCCTTCGCGACCGTGGGTACGAAGTACTCGCGACCAACTGGTTGCTCGAGCGCCCGGTCGACGGCGACGAGCCGATGCTGCCCGACGGGGTCACGCTGCGCCCCTTCGAGACAGCTGACGCGCACACCGTGCACCAGGTGATCCAGGACGCGTTCGACGAATGGCAGCCGCGGCGGCACGAGTACGACGAATGGGCCGGCACCAGCATCGAGCGCGACAGCTTCGACGCCGAGCTCTCGCCGGTCGCCGTCGCCGATGACCAGATCGTCGGCGCCGCGATCAGTCTCGAGCTTCCCGGCTCCCCCAACGGCTACGTCGAGCAGCTCGCCGTACGCCGTGACTTCCGCGGCCACGGCGTCGCTCGCGCCCTGCTGACGTACGCCGCGCTCGAAGCCGGCCGCCGCGGCAAGAAGACGCTGACGCTCTGGACGCACTCCGGCACCGGCGCCCTCGCGATGTACGAACGCCTCGGCATGCGGGTGCGGCGCAGTACGACGGTCTACCGCACGCAACTGTGACGAACTGTTGACACCGGGCAGTGAGAGCGCTCCCATGGACTCAATCCACCGCCCCTGGAGGTCGACATGCGTTTCCGCCCCATCGCCATTGCTCTGGTCGTCCCACTCCTCGCCGCCGCGTCGATCGGCGTCGCCGCGGAGGCCAGCGTGCCACCGCCGCCCGCCGGTTGGACGACCGTCTGGAGCGACGACTTCAACGGGCCGAGCGGCAGCCTGCCGTCGAGCTCGAACTGGATCATCGACACCGGCCACGGCTACCCGGGCGGCCCCGGGAACTGGGGCACCGGCGAGATCCAGAACTACACGAACAGCCCGAGCAACCTGTCGCTGGACGGCGGCGGGAACCTGAACATCACGCCGCGCCGGGACGCGGCCGGCAACTGGACGTCGGCCCGGATCGAGTCGCAGCGGGCCGATTTCAAACCGCCCGCCGGCGGCGTGCTGGCGATCGAGAGCCGGATCCAGATGCCGAACGTCACCGGCGACGCCGCGCTCGGCTACTGGCCGGCGTTCTGGGCGCTCGGCTCGCCGTACCGCGGGAACTACTGGAACTGGCCGGGCATCGGCGAGTTCGACATCATGGAGAACGTCAACGGGATCAACTCGGTCTGGGGCGTGCTGCACTGTGGCGTGAACCCCGGCGGCCCGTGCAACGAGACCACCGGTCTCGGCGCGAACCGCGCCTGTCCCGGTGCCAGCTGCCAGTCCGCGTTCCACACCTACCGCTTCGAGTGGGACACCTCCGTCTCACCGAACCAGCTCAGGTGGTACGTCGACGGCCAGCAGTTCCACTCGCTCAGCCAGAGCCAGTTCCCGGCCGACACCTGGTCGAACATGACGTCGCACGCCGGGTACTTCGTGCTGCTCAACCTGGCGATCGGCGGCGCGTTCCCGGACGCGCTGAACGGCCCGACGCCGCGCGCCTCGACGGTCCCGGACAAGCCGATGGTGGTCGACTACGTCGCGGTCTCCACCAAGGGCGGCGGCGGTACGACGACTCCTCCGCCCGGCGGCTCCTCGGCGTACGGCACCTTGCAGGCCGAGGCGTACAACCAGCAGTCGGGGATGGGCCTCGAGACCACGACCGACACCGGCGGCGGCCAGAACCTGATGCAGATCGGCAACGGCGACTGGGCGCAGTACCGCGGTATCGACTTCGGGAGTACGCCGGCCACCCAATTCGTGGCGCGGGTCGCGTCGGGTGCGGCCGGCGGGGTCAGCGGGCTGGTCGAAGTACGGCTGGACAGCAGGTCCAACGCCCCGATCGGCAGTTTCGCGATCGCCAACACCGGCGGCTGGCAGTCCTGGCGAACCGTCCCCGCGAACGTGTCCGCGGTGACCGGGGTGCACGACGTCTACCTCACGTTCACGAGCGGTCAGCCGGCCGACTACGTCAACCTGAACTGGTTCACGTTCGGTCACTGAGGGGTCTACCACCTACCATTCGGCTTATGTCTGAACTGCAGGGTGGGCCGGGTGCCCTGTTCGCCATCGGTGGTGCCGAGGACAAGCTGAAGAAGCGGACGGTGCTGCAGGAGTTCGTCGAGGCGGCGGGTGGGCCCAAGGCGCGGATCGTCGTGGTGCCCACGGCGTCCGCGCTCGGGCCCGACGTGATCGACGTGTACCGCGCGCTGTTCGCCGCCCTCGGTGCCGAGAGCGTGGTCGGCATCCGCCCGGAGAACCGGGAGGACGCCGACGACCCGGCCTTCGTCGCCCCGCTGAACGACGCCACCGGGATCTTCATGACCGGCGGCAACCAGCTCAAGCTCGCGGGCGTCGTCACCGGTACGGCGTTCGGCCGCGCGGTGACCGCCGCACACGCCCGCGGCGCGGCCGTCGGTGGTACGTCGGCCGGCGCGAGCATTCTGGCCGAGCACATGATCGCGTTCGGCCGCTCCGGTGCGACCCCGCGGCAGCGGATGAGTCAGCTGTCCAACGGTCTCGGCCTGGTGCAGGGCGCGATCGTCGACCAGCACTTCGCCCAGCGGAACCGGTACGGCCGGCTGCTGTCGCTGGTCGCGCAGTCCCCCGGCCTGCTCGGGATCGGCGTCGACGAGGACACCGCAGCGGTCGT
Organism: Kribbella jejuensis; assembly: GCF_006715085.1. Classification (NCBI taxonomy): domain Bacteria; kingdom Bacillati; phylum Actinomycetota; class Actinomycetes; order Propionibacteriales; family Kribbellaceae; genus Kribbella; species Kribbella jejuensis. The sequence goes on from NZ_VFMM01000003.1 coordinate 1,035,873, forward strand.
CCGCGGCAGCCACCTCGAGGTCGTCGGGCGTGGTGCCGTGACGATCTTCGACGGCAGCCGGATCACGTCGAACGCGTACAACGCGAAGCGCTCCGAGCCGATCCTCGCTTCCGGAGTCGTCCTGCACGTCCTGCCGGCCACCGCCACGTTCGACCTGCAGGACCGCGTGCTGCTGTCGTACGGTCCGCAGCCGCCGGCGACCGAGATCGCGGAGATGGCAGCGGCCGAGGCGGACCTGCGCCGGCTCGCGAAGGAGATCGCGGCCGAAGGAGTGTCACCGAGGTACTACGAGGAACGCAAGCGGCGGGCGGGACGACGCACCAAGGCCGCTGCCGCCGGGGAGTCCAGACCGGAGGCGACCGAGCCCGTTGTCAGACAGACACTGCCGGCCGGCGCCGAAGCCGATCTCCCCGACCGCATGCAACCAGAAACGTGAAGCCCCCGGATGACCACTGGCACCCCCTCCCCTGACCTGAAGATCATCGAGACCCGCGTCTACCGCGGCCCGAACGTCTGGAGCTACGACCCCGCGATCCACCTGGTCGTCGACCTCGGCTCGCTCGAGCAGTTCCCGTCGAACACCATCCCCGGCTTCACCGAGCGACTGCTCGCCGACCTCCCCCGGCTCGACCAGCACCACTGCTCGCGGGGCCGCAAGGGCGGCTTCATCGAGCGGCTGAACGAGGGCACTTGGCTCGGTCACATCGCCGAGCACGTGTCGCTGCAGCTGCAGCAGGAGGCCGGCCACGACATGCGCCGCGGCAAGACCCGGCAGGTCAAGGGCTCGCCGGGCATCTACAACATCATTTACGCGTACGCCGACGAGGCAGTCGGGCTGGCCGCGGGCGAGCTCGCGGTCCGGTTCGTGAACAACCTGGTCGAACCGGACCCGGCGTTCGACTTCACCACCGAGCTGGAGAAGTTCATCAAGCAGGCCGAGCGGACCGCTTTCGGCCCGTCGACGCAGGCGATCGTGGACGAGGCGGTGTCCCGGGACATCCCGTGGATCCGGCTCAACAAGGCCAGCCTGGTGCAGCTCGGCCAGGGCGTGCACGCCAAGCGGATCCGGGCCACGATGACGTCCGAGACCGGTTCGATCGCGGTCGACGTTGCCGGCGACAAGGACCTGACCACGCGGCTGCTCGCGTCGGCCGGTCTGCCGGTGCCGCGCTCGGAGTCGGTCCGGACCGTCGAGGAGGCGGTCGGCGTCGCGAACAAGATCGGGTACCCGGTCGTCTGCAAGCCGCTCGACGGGAACCACGGGCGCGGCGTCTGCCTGAACCTGCTCGACGCCGACGCGGTCCGGGAGGCGTTCCCGATCGCCGCCGAGCAGTCCCGGCGCGGGTCCGTGATCGTGGAGAACTTCGTCACCGGCAAGGACTACCGGTGCCTGATCATCAACGGCCGGATGGAGGCGATCGCCGAACGGGTGCCCGCGCACGTGGTCGGTGACGGCGTCCACACGGTCGCCGAACTCGTTGACATCACCAACGCCGACCCGCGCCGCGGTGTCGGCCACGAGAAGATCCTGACCCGGATCACGATCAACAACGCGGCCCGGCAGCTGGTCCGCGACCAGGGCTTCGAGCTGGACGACGTACCGCCCGAGGACGTGATGGTGAAGCTGACGCTCACCGGCAACATGTCCACCGGTGGGATCTCGATCGACCGGACCTGGGAGGCGCACCCGGAGAACGTCGAGATCGCCGAGGAGGCGGCCCGGATGATCGGGCTGGACATCGCCGGCATCGACTTCATCTGCCCGGACATCACCCAGCCGGTGCGCGAGACCGGCGGCGCGATCTGCGAGGTGAACGCCGCGCCCGGGTTCCGGATGCACACCAACCCGACGATCGGCGAGCCGCAGTACATCGCGAAACCGGTGGTGGACATGCTGTTCCCGCCCGGCGCGACCAGCAGGATCCCGATCGTCGCGGTCACCGGGACGAACGGGAAGACCACGACGTCGCGGATGATCAGCCACATCTTCAAGGGCATGGGCCGCAAGGTCGGGATGACGTCCACCGACGGCATCGTGATCGACGAGCGGCTGGTGATCCGGCAGGACGCGTCCGGGCCGAAGTCCGCGCGGATGGTGCTGCAGAACCCGCGCGTCGACTTCGCGGTGTTCGAGGTGGCGCGCGGCGGGATCCTGCGCGAGGGGCTCGGGTACGAGCGGAACGACGTGGCCGTCGTGCTGAACATCCAGCCCGACCACCTGGGGCTGCGCGGGATCGAGACGCTCGAGCAGCTGGCCGACGTGAAGGCGGTGCTGGTCGAGGCGGTGCCGCGGACCGGGTACGCCGTGCTCAACGCCGACGACCCGCTGGTGCGGAAGATGCGCCGGAAATGCTCAGGGCAGGTCGTCTGGTTCAGCATGGCCGAGCCGGGGTCGGAGGTCCGCGACTACATCGAGGGGCACTGCCGGCGCGGGGGTCGCGCGGTCGTGCTGGAGCGGTCGGACCTCGGCGACATGATCGTCGTGAAGCACGGGCGACGGTCGATGCAGCTGGCCTGGACCCACCTGCTGCCGGCGACGTTCGGCGGGCGGGCGATGATGAACGTGCAGAACGCGATGGCGGCGGCCGCGGCGGCGTTCGCGGCCGGTGCGCCGCTGCACGACATCCGGCAGGGCCTGCGGACGTTCAGTACGTCGTACTACCTGTCGCCGGGCCGGTTGAACGAGATCGATGTCGACGGGCGCAGCGTGATCGTCGACTACTGCCACAACGCGCCGGCGATGCGGATGCTCGGCGACTTCGTGGACCGGATCGGCGAGAGCCTGAGCGCGTCGTCGGAGGTCGGGCGGCCGTCGCGGATCGGCGTGATCGCGACCGCGGGCGACCGGCGCGACGACGACCTGCGCGAACTGGGTGAGGTCGCGGCGCAGCACTTCGACGTGATCGTGGTCCGTGAGGACGCGCGGTTGCGCGGCCGGAAGCGCGGCGAGTCCGCGGACCTGGTCGCGGCCGGGGTACGTGCCGCGATGGAGGCCGGGGCGCGGTGCCGGCGCGTGGACATCGTCCTCGACGAACTCGAGGCCGTCCGGTTCGCGCTCGGCCGGTCGAACCCCGGCGACCTGGTGGTGCTCTGCGTCGACCAGCACCAGTCGGTGCTCGCCGAACTCGAGTCGGTCTCGCACCTGGCCCAAGCCGGCGCCCGCTCCGGCGACGAAGGCGGCGACCCCGACTTCGTCCAACCCGACGAGGAGCCCACCGAAGACCCCGCCCGAGAGCTCGCCTGACCCTTCACCTGACCCTGCGCCCGCCGGCCCGGCTTCCGGCCGGGCGGCCGGTCAGGTCAGATGCTCCTCGGCCGAGCGGCGCGGCAGCAGCCGGCGGCGCGGCTCGATCTGGTCGATCCAGTCGAGGTCGTCGGACAGTACGGCGTCGTTGGACCGCTCGGCGTACGGGTCCGGGGGCGGCGGTGGCGGCGGGAGGGCGCGCAGCTTCAGCGCGGTCATCGGGATCGCCAGCAGGACGCCGACCACCATCCACGGCCAGTACTCACGCAGCATCGGTTCGAACGACTGGAAGAACGCCTCGGTCGACGCGTCGCCGACCGCGTCCATCGGCTTGCCGGACGACTGACCGACCAGCCGGATCGACGCGACCGCCGCGAAGCAGACCAGGTAGAACCCGGTCAGCGGAAGCCACGAACTCACCGACCGCCAGCCGCGCTTCCAGCAGGCGATGTACAGCAACAGGGCGAGTCCGGCGCCGACGAGCAGACCGTTCAGCTGCCAGATCCAGCGCCAGTCGCCCAACTGCTCGGCCGGCCGCATCGCGTACCAGGCGACCGGCAGTGCCAGCGCGAACGCCGCCACCACCGAGCTCCGATTGCCGACAGCACCGAAGAACGCGCCGACAGCGCTTGCCACCAGCAACGTGATCAGCAGGTCCCGGACCCCGAACGAGGTGCCGGTCGCCCACCACATGCCCGCGGCAACCATCAGCACCACCGGTACGGCGATCCGGATCCGCCCGATCAGCAGCCCGGCGAGCACGCCGCCGGTGAAGCCGCCGAGCACCAGCAGGTCGATCCGCGGCGGCACGAAGAACGTCGTACCGTCCGGGAGTCCCTTCAGGTACGTCGCGGAGAAGCCGCCCACGAACCAGGCGACCACCGCGGCCGGGATCGACCACAGGTAGCGCATCACACAACCCCGTTCCACCCCCACCTCGGGCGGAAGGGGCTCAGTGCTGGGCTCTCTCGACCTTGCTCTTCAAGATCTCCGGTGTGTCGACAGTAGCTCCCTCGGACCGCAACCAGCGGTCAAGACTCGCCCGATCCTGCAGAGACATGACCGCGACCACATCCCCGGCCCGGGCCTGCGCGACCAGCGCCTGGGCCGCCTCGAGCTCGGTCGGGAACGCCGGTACGTCCTCGACGCCGACCGACGCGGCGCCTTCGCGGAACACCGCCTCGAGCTCGGCCGGCGGCCGGCCGCGCAGGTACTCGCTCTTGTGCCCGATCGCGACCTTGTCCGTCGCCCGCGCGCCCATCGCGCCGAGCGCCGCGACCATCTCGTCGGCCCGGTCGCCCGGCGAACCGAGCGCGAGCATCAACCGGCCGCCCTCGGGCCGGACGCCGTTCATGATCTCGATCAGCGCCTCCAGGCCGGCCTCGTTGTGGGCGAGGTCGATCACCACGGTGAAGTCGCGCAGCGAGTACATGTTCATCCGGCCGGGGTTGTTCTCGTTCGGCGCGAAGCTGCTCAGCCCCTCGATCACCGCCGCCCGCGGCAGCCCGAGGCCGAGCGCGGCCGACGCCGCGGCCAGCGTGTTCTCCACGTTGTAGTGCGACAGCCCGGACAGCGTCATCGGTACGTCGACCACCTTGAGCAACGGTTCCGGGTCGCGTGAGCTGTCCAGTACCGTCACGAAGCCGTCGAGCACGGTCGTCGCACGGCCGCCCTCGTCCAGCACGGTCCGGATCGACGGCGAGTCGGGGTCCCGGGAGAACACCCAGCACTTGGCCGGTGAGCCGAGCCGCATCGCGAACGTCCGCGGGTCGTCGCCGTTCACCACGCACCAACCACGCGGCCGGGTGATCTGCGTGATCACGGCCTTCACCTCGGCGAGCTGGTCGATCGTGTCGATGCCACCGAGGCCGAGATGATCGGCGGTGACGTTGGTGACCACCGACACGTCGTTGTACGCGATGCCGACGCCGCGGCGCAGGATCCCACCGCGCGCGGTCTCGACCACGGCGAGCTGGATACCCGGCTGGGACAGCACCTGCGCGGCGCCGCTCGGTCCGGAGAAGTCGCCGTACTTGATCAGTTCGCCGTCGAAGTACACGCCGTCGGTGCTGCTCCAGCCGACATGCAGGTCGGCGGCGCGGCCGATGTGCGCGATCATCCGGGAGGTCGTGGTCTTGCCGTTCGTCCCGGTCACCGCGACCACCGGTACCTTCGGCCGCAGCGTCGGCGGCGGGTTGCCCGGCGGTTCGTCCCGGACACGTTCACCGACGGATGTGATCAGCTCGTTCAGGTCCTCGGCACCGAAGGCGTCCAGTACTTCGACGATCGCCGCACCGAGCGCGCGGGCGCGTCCTTCGTGCGCCCACGGGAACGCGACCACGAGCCGCCGTACGTCGGACTCAGGACGGACCCGGACACCGATCCGGCCGATGCCGGCCTCACGGGCGATCCGCCGGACCACGTGACCGACCACGCGGATCGCGAACCGCTGCCGGAACCCGGACCCGATCCGGCCCGGCCGGGTGGTGCCGAGGCCGATCGCCTGCGCGTACGTCTTCGCGGCCGGTGCGGGCGCGTCCGCGAGCGCCGACACGTCGAGCGTCAGCTTGATCGCGGCACGGCTGAAGTAGAGGTTGGCGCCGTCCAGAACGCGCAGCTCCACCAGGGAAGTAGCCACCTATCACGCTCCCATCGCGTGGTAGCCGCCGTCGACGTGGATGATCTCGCCGGTGGTCGAGGGGAAGAAGTCGGACAGCAGCGCGACGATCGTGCGGCCGGTCGGCTCCAGGTCGGACGGGTCCCAGCCCAGCGGGGCGCGGTCGAGCCACGGCTCCTCGAACTTCTCGAAGCCCGGGATCGCCTTCGCGGCCAGCGTCTTCAGCGGACCCGCCGACACCAGGTTGCAGCGGATGCCCTGCGCGCCGAGATCGCGCGCCAGGTACCGGTTGGTGGATTCGAGCGCCGCCTTCGCCACGCCCATCCAGTCGTAACCCGGCCAGGCGACGGTCGCGTCGAACGTCATCCCGACCACGCTGCCGCCGCGGCTCATCAGCGGCGCACACGTCACCGCGAGCGCCTTCAGGCTGTACGCCGACACGTGCACGGCCTGCGCCACGTCGTCCCACGGCCCGTCGAGGAACTTGCCGCCGAGGATCGTCTCCGGGTTCCCGTACGCGATCGAGTGCACGACCCCGTCCAGCCCGTCGACGTGTTCGCGGACCGCGTCCGGCAACGCGGCCAGGTGCTCGGCGTTCGTGACGTCGAGCTCCAGTACCGGCGGCTCGACCGGGAGCCGCTTGGCGATCCGCTTGGTGATGCTGAGTGCACGGCCGAAGTTGGAGATCAGTACCGTCGCGCCCTGCTCCTGCGCGACCTTGGCGGTGGCGAAGCCGATGGACGAGTCGAGGGTGACCCCCGCGACCAGGATGCGCTTGCCGTCGAGGATGCCCATCAGTTGCCCATCCCGATTCCGCCGTCGACCGGGATCACTGCGCCGGTGATGTAGCCGGCCTCCTCGGACGAGAGCCAACGGACCGCGTTCGCGATCTCCGAGGTCAGGCCGAACCGCCCGAGCGGGATCTGGCTCAGGTACTGCTTCTGGGTGTCCTCGGGCAGTACGGCGGTCATGTCGGTCTCGACGAACCCGGGCGCGACCACGTTCGCGGTGATGCCCCGGCTGCCCAGCTCGCGGGCGATCGACCGGGCCATCCCGATCAGGCCGGACTTGCTGGCCGCGTAGTTCACCTGGCCGGGCGAGCCGAGCAGGCCGACCACCGAGGAGATGAACACGATCCGGCCCTTGCGCAGCCGCAGCATGCCCTTCGCGGCCCGGCGGGCGACCCGGAACGAACCGGTCAGGTTGGTCTGCAGGACCTGGTCCCAGTCCTCGTCGGACATCCGCAGCAGCAGGGTGTCGCGGGTGATCCCGGCGTTCGCCACCAGCACCTCGACCGGGCCGTGCTCGGCCGCGATCGTGTCGAACGCGGCGTCCACCTGCTCCTGGTCGGTGATGTCGCACTTCACGCCGAGGAAACCCTCCGGCGGCGGGCTGGAGTTGTAGGTCACGGCGACCTGGTCACCCGCTTCCTTGAACGCGGTCGCGATCGCCAGCCCGATGCCCCGGTTGCCTCCGGTCACCAGTACAGACCTGCTCACTAGCCCTCCTCACGTCGTCGGTCGGAGGAACGCTATCCCAACTGCGCCGGTGGGTCCGACTCAGGAGTCTTCGAGCCGGAAACCGACCTTCATCGTCACCTGGTAGTGGTCGATCTGGTTGTCGGCGAGGTGGCCGCGGATGTCGGTGACCTCGAACCAGTCCAGGTGCCGAAGCGTCTCCCCGGCGCGCGCGATCCCATTGGTGATCGCCTGGTTCAGCCCCTCCTTGGACGTGCCCACGATCTCGGTGACCCGGTACGTGCGATCGGTCATGACATACCTCTCCCTGCCTGGCTGCGCTGGGGCGGGTAGCGCGGCGTACCGTTGTTCTTGGTGAGGAGGATAGATGTCGAGACGCCATCAGCGGAGCAGCACGGCGGTCATCTCGGTGACCAGTGCGCAACCCGGCCGGTCCGAGGACCTGGACAGCCGGATCGTGCGGTACGCCTGGATGATGTCGATCCGGGTGGTGTGCTTCGTGCTCGCGGTGATCACGCCGTCGCCGTGGCGATGGATGTTCGTCGTCGGCGCGATCGTGCTGCCGTACTTCGCGGTGGTGCTGGCCAACGCCCATCGCTCCGTCACCCAGGACGGCGGGAACGCGTTCATCGCACCCGCCCGGCCGGCGATCACCGAGCGCCCGGCGGTCGTCGTACCGGCCGACCCCGAGCCGGCCCAGGACCCGAATCAGCAGCCGAATCAGGACCGCCGGACCGACACCGAAAAGTGATCTTGGCCGGGACTGGAAAACTTGGACTGATCCGTGTCAGAATCTCCCGCGTGCTCTGAAGTTCATGAGTGAAATTCAGGGACTTGATGCGGCGTCGGACGGCTCCCCCCGTGGCTGTCCGACGTCGCTTCATTTTTGCCCAGGCTATTGATTATTGAGACATCAGGAATGCAGGAATGTGACCGAAGAAGCCGTATCGACCGTCTGCTCCGCCAGGGGTTGCAGCAACCAGGCCACCTGGGCGTTGCGCTGGAACAACCCGAAGATCCACACGCCGGACCGGCGCAAGACCTGGCTGGCCTGTGACGAACACAAGGACAGCTTGTCCGACTTCCTGGACCGCCGGTCATTCCTGCGCGAGGTCGAACCATTCACGTAAGTGAATGTCGAGCAGCCACGCCCGGGAGATACCGAAAAAGAGTATTTCCGGATTAGGCCGGAGTCGCGCGGCTTAGCTTGCGGCTTAGCCCGGGCTTGGCTCAACCGCCGATCGCGGACATCGGCCGGGACGGTTGCAGAAAGCTCGGGTCGTTGATGCCGTGGCCCGGCAGTTTGCCGATCATCGCGCGCCGCCAACGGTCCGCGAGTTCCTCGTCGTCGGCGCCGGCCCGCAGTGCCGTCCGCAGGTCGGATTCGGTGCGCGCGAACAGGCAGTCCCGGACCTGGCCGTCGGCGGTCAACCGGACCCGGTCACAGTCGCCGCAGAACGGCCGGGTGACCGAGGCGATGATGCCGACCGTCTGCGGCCCGCCGCCGACCAGGAACGACTCGGCCGGCGCGCTGCCGCGCTTCGACGCGTCGTCCGGCGTCAGGTGGAACCGCTCGGTCAGCATGCCGAGGATCTCCTCGGCGGTGATCATCGTCGACCGGTCCCAGCCGTGCTGCGCGTCCAGCGGCATCTGCTCGATGAACCGCAGTTCATAGCCGTGCTCGAGGCAGAACTCCAGCAATTGCGGCGCTTCGGTGTCATTCACGCCGCGCATGAGGACCGCATTCACCTTCACCGGCGTCAGATCCGCGTCGTTGGCGGCCGCCAGTCCGGCGATCACGTCCTTCATCCGGTCCCGGCGGGTCAATTTCTTGAACGTCTCCGCGTCGACCGTGTCGAGGCTCACGTTCACCCGGTCCAGACCGGCTTCCTTCAGCGCTTCCGCCTGCCGGGCAAGGCCGATCCCGTTGGTGGTCACCGACACCTCGGGGCGTGGCGTGAGTTGCGTCGTACGAGCGACGATGTCGACCAGGCCGCGGCGCAGCAGCGGTTCGCCGCCGGTGAAACGGATCTCCTGCACGCCCAGGTGCGTGACGGCGATCGAGACCAGCCGCACAACCTCGTCGTCGGTGAGCAGCTCGGGCTTCGCCAGCCAGTCCAGCCCCTCCTCCGGCATGCAGTACGTACAGCGGAGGTTGCAGCGGTCCGTGAGCGAGACGCGGAGGTCCGTCGCGACCCGGCCGTACCGGTCCGCCAGGCCCGTTCGCGTCGCGTGCTGGATCACCGTCATCCCCCCACAATACGTGCCCCGTCCGTGCCGGGCGTCGGCCGTTTCAGGCGATGGCTTAAGTTCGACACGTGGGCCGTATCGTGAACATCCGCTGGATCGCCGCCGCACTGGGGGTCCTGCTGCTGGCAACCGTGTGCGTCGAGCTCGGTCGCTGGCAGCTGCACCGGCTCGACGAACGCAAGGCGCGCAACGCGGTGACCAGGGCCAACCTGGCCGCCCAGCCCGCGCCCATCGACCAGATCCTCGGCCCGCAGGGCGTGGTCGGAGACCAGCACGCCTGGCGGACCGTGGTCGTCACGGGGACGTACGACGCCTCGAAGCAGATCGTGCTGAAGTACCGCAACGTCGACGACCGGCCCGGCTTCGAGATCGTCACGCCGCTGATGCTCTCCGACGGCAAGGCGCTGCTGGTGGATCGTGGGTTCCTCCCCCGCCAGAGCTCCGAGCTGATGCCGCTGCACGTCCCCGCCGTACCGACCGGGCAGGTGACGGTGACCGGGAGGCTGCAGCGCAGCGAACGCGGCGGTCACACCACCGGCGGCACGCCGGACGACGGGACGGCGCGGCTGATCAACGGCCCCGATTTCGCGAAGGTCCTCGGCCTGAACCTGTACGACGGGTATGTGCAGATCACCAAGCAGGATCCTCCGAACGATCCGTCGTTCAACGGGTTCCCGGGGCCGGAGATCGACGACGGTCCACACTTCTTCTACGCGTTGCAGTGGTTCTTCTTCGCGCTGCTGGCGATCGGTGGACTGGTCTACTTCACGAAAACGGGAGGCCGTGGTGGCAAGGACGAGCCCGGAGACAAACCCGAGAACGTCGAGCAACCCGCGGCCCACGCCGGCGCGGCGGATTGAGGACTACGCGCTGATCGGCGACCTGCAGACCGCCGCGCTGGTGTCCAAGCAGGGCTCGATCGATTGGTTGTGCTTTCCACGGTTCGACTCCCCCGCGTGCTTCGCGGCGCTGCTCGGCACCGACGACAACGGCCACTGGCGGATCGCCCCGCAGGACGCCGACGCGATCAGCAGCCGGCACTACCGCGGCGACACGCTGGTGCTGGAGACCGAGTGGTCGACGCCGGGCGGGTCCGTCCGGGTGATCGACTTCATGCCGCCGCGCGACGCGGCGCCGGACGTGGTCCGCATCGTCGAGGGCATCAGCGGTTCCGTCGAGATGCGATCGGAGCTCAAGCTGCGGTTCGACTACGGTCACGTGGTGCCGTGGGTCCGGCGCTCCGACGGGCAGATCGATGCGATCGCCGGGCCCGACGCGGTCTCGCTGCGCTCCGACGTCCACCAGTACGGCCGCGACCTGACGACGTACGGCGACTTCCGGATCGGCAAGGGCGACCGGGCCTGGTTCGTGCTGACCTGGCACCCGTCGCACCACCCGGTCCCGAAGGCGACCGACGCGATCGGTTCGCTCAAGCCGACCGAGGATTTCTGGACCGACTGGATCGGCCGCGGTACGAGCGCGACCGACCTCAGCGAGGAGGTGACCCGGTCGATCCTCACGTTGAAGGCGCTGACGTACGCGCCGTCCGGTGGCATCGTCGCCGCGCCGACCACCTCGCTGCCCGAATCGATCGGCGGCGCGCGGAACTGGGACTACCGGTACTGCTGGTTGCGCGACGCAACGATGACGCTGTCCGCGATGCTCCGCGCCGGGTACACCGACGAGGCCGAGGCCTGGCGGAACTGGCTGCTCCGCGCGATCGCCGGCTCGCCGCAGGACGTGCAGATCATGTACGGCGTGACCGGCGAACGCCGGCTGACCGAGTTCGAGGCCGGCTGGCTGCCCGGGTTCGCCGGCTCGGCACCGGTACGGATCGGGAACGCGGCCGCGGAACAGCTGCAGATCGACGTGTTCGGCGAGGTGATGGACGTGCTCGCGCTGTCCCGGGAGCACCAGATCGGCGCCACCGACGAGGCGTGGCAGGTGCAGCGCGGGCTGATGCGGCACCTGGACGAGGTGTGGAACCAGCCGGACGAAGGGATCTGGGAGGTTCGCGGCGGGCGGCAGCACTTCACGTACTCCAAGGTGATGGCGTGGGGCGCGTTCGACCGGGCCGCGCGGGCGGTCGAGCGGTTCGGGCTGAGCGGGCCGGCCAAGGAGTGGCGGGCGCGCGCGGACGAGATTCACCAGGCGGTGTGCGATCAGGCGTACGACCCGGACCGCAACACCTTCACCCAGGCGTACGGCAGCAAGGCGCTCGACGCCGCCGTGCTGCTGATCCCGCAGGTCGGGTTCCTGCCGCCGGACGATCCGCGGGTCGTCGGCACGGTCGACGCCGTCCAACGGGAGCTGACCGCGGACGGCTTCGTCAAGCGGTACCTGACCGAGCACACCGACGACGGGCTCAGCGACGACGAGGGGACCTTCCTGATCTGCTCGTTCTGGCTTGCCGACGCGCTCGCGATGGTCGGCCGGGTCGGCGAGGCCCGCGACCTGTACGAGAAGCTCGTTGCCCTACGCAACGACGTCGGCCTGCTCGCCGAGGAGTACGACGTGAGCTCCGGGCGGATGCTCGGCAACTTCCCGCAGGCGTTCTCCCATCTCGGTCTGGTGAACACGGCTTGGCACCTGACGACGGCGGAATCCCCGGTGCGTAAGTCGGCGTACTAGTACTTGCCGTGGGCTACGAGATGCGCGGTGTGGTGGCTTACGGCAGGATGGTGGGTGTGGACCTCGGACTGCGCGATCGCACCTATATCGTCACCGGCGCCAGCGCCGGACTCGGCTTCGCCACCGCGAAGGCACTGGCCGCCGAAGGCGCGCGGCTGGTGATCTCCAGCCGCAACGAGGAGTCGATCGCGCGGGCCGCCGCCGAACTGTCAGGGCTCGGCGGGAGCGTCGTCGGGATCCCGGTCGACAACGCCGACCCGGAGAGCGCCGAGCGGCTGGCGGCGACCGCGATCGCCAAGTGGGGCGACCTGCACGGCGCACTGATCAGCGTCGGCGGACCCCGCGCCGGGACCGCGCTGGACTCCGAGGAGGACGACTGGCGAGCGGCCTTCGAGAGCGTGTTCCTCGGCGGGTTGCGGATCGCTCGAGCGGTCGCCCGGGCCGGTGCGGAGGGTACGTCGATCGCCTTCGTGCTGTCGTCGTCGGTGAAGTCCCCGATCAACGGGCTGGCGATCTCGAACGGTCTGCGGCCCGGGCTGGCGATGGTCGCCAAGACGCTCGCCGACGAGCTCGGCCCGAACGGCATCCGGGTCAACGGCCTGATGCCGGGCCGGATCTCCACCGACCGGCTGAAGGAGCTCGACGGCAAGTCGGGCGACCCGGAGGCGGCCCGCCGCGCCTCGGAGAAGACCATCCCGCTGCGCCGCTACGGCACTCCGGACGAGTTCGGCCGGGTCGCCGCCTTCGTCCTGTCCCCCGCCGCCTCCTACCTGACGGGCGCCATCATCCCGATCGACGGCGGCGCCCTCCGCACGATCTGAACCGCCCACCCCCGCACCCCCCGGTCCGTCCCGGTCCCGGCCCGGGTCTGCCATTCCGGTGGTTCACCTCCGAAACGGTCCCTTCACCCCTCCCATGCGGGTTGCGGAGGGGCGGCGCGGGTGGTTAACCGCTCAAATGGCGGGGGGTGCGAGGGGATTGGATCTCAGCCCCACTGGCCCGGGACGTAGTCGCCGGCGGGCTGTTGGGTGATGACGTTGAGGCGGTTCCAGGTGTTGATGCCGGCGATCGCGGCGACCAGGGCGGCCAACTGGTTCTCGTCGTAGTACTTGGTCGCGTTCAGCCAGACGTCGTCGGGGACCCCGCCGGCGGCGTCGGCGATCCGGGTGCCGGCCTCGGCCAGCGCCAGCGCGGCCCGTTCGGCGTCGGTGTAGACGGTGGCCTCCCGCCAGACCGCGACGAGGTTGATCCGGACGGCCGTTTCGCCATGATGCGCGAGGTCCTTCGAGTGCATGTCGACGCAGTACGCGCAGCCGTTGATCTGGCTGGCCCGCAGCTCGACCAGTTCGAGCGTCGACAGCGGTACGCCGGCGTCGAGCGCGGAACGGGCCGCGGAGTTGAGGTGCTTGACGAACTTGCCGAGCACCGGGTTGGTGAACAGATCCAGACGTGCATCCATAACTGCTGTCTCCTAGCGAATGAGCGTGTCGATACCCATCCGACGAGACAGCGCTACGGAATGTCAGGGATCCGGTTGCCGTGCTCGTCCCAGTGTTCGGCGACCTTCTTGCTGGGCTGCACCCGCGGCGGTTCGCCCGGCATCTTCGGGTAGTCGGGCGGGAAGTTCAGCTCGCCGCCGGGCAGTTCCTCCCACAGGCGCAGCAGCGGGTCGAGCGGGTACGCCGTACTGTCCATCTCGGCCCACGGGTCGCCGTCGGCGAGGTAGTCCGGGACGGTGTGCAGGTTGAACGCCCGCGGGTCGTCGACCTCGGCGAGCCGCTCCCAGGTCATCGGCGTACTCACCGGGGCGCCCGGGCGCGGCCGGAGCGACCAGGCGCCGGCGACGGTCCGGTCGCGGAGGTTCTGGTTGAAGTCGAGGAAGATCGACGCCTCGCCACGCTGCTCCTTCCACCAGGCCGTGGTCACGCCGTCGTCGCGGCGTTCGAGCTCGCGGCCCAGACCGATCGCCGCATGCCGGACCTCGTCGAACGACCACTCGGGCCGGATCCGCACGTAGATGTGGATCCCCCGGTTCCCACTGGTCTTCGGGTACCCGCGGAGGCCGAGCTCCTCGAGCAGTTCGCGCGCGACGGCGGCCACCCGCCGGGCGTCGGCGAAGGTGGCGCCCGGCTGCGGGTCGAGGTCGATGCGCAGCTCGTCAGGTTGGTCGAGATCGGTTTTCCGGACCGCCCACGGGTGGAAGGTCAGCGTGCCCATCTGGGCCGCCCAGACGGCCGCGGCGGGCTCGGACAGGCACAGCTCGTCGATCGGGCGGCCGTTCGGGGTCAGCACGCGGCAGGTCTCGAGCCAGTCCGGTGCGCCCTTCGGCAGGCGCTTGGAGTAGAACCCGTCGCCGGTCTGCCGGCCGATCGAGTCCACCGACAGCGTCATCCCCTCGCGCCAGCCGCCGGGCCAGCGCTCGAGCGCCACCGGCCGGTCCCCCGAGGCGCGCATGAACGCCGGCGCCACGGCGACGAAGTACTCGCAGACCTGCAGCTTGGTGACCTCCGGAGCCCAGTCGGTCGCCTCGTAGACGACCCGCTCGGGACTCGAGACCCGGACCTCGCGCTCCCCCACGGTGAGCATCACCGCCGTGCTCTTCGCCATGCGGTGACGGTATCGCCCCCGACCGACCAAATCCGGCGGGCAGCACAGGAGACAGCGCGGAAAGACAACTTTTCTCGACCTCTGGCCACAGTAGGTGACCGGGCGGTAACGTTCCTGCACCTCGTTCCTGGGGCGTGAGGCCTCCGGGACACCTGACAAGGAGCGCGAGGATGAACAGATCCGCCCTGTTCGCCGCTGCGACTGCAGTGGTGACCACCACCGCCCTCGGACTGACCAGCGCATCGACCGCCACCGGTGCACCGACGGCGTCTCCTGTTCCCACACCCGCCGCGGCCGTCGCCAAGGCCAGGGAAGCGATCAGCAGCAACCTGACCGCGCTGCGGGCCACAACCGCCGACGCGTTCGTGGTCAAGGACGTGATCGTCGACAAGGACGGAAGCAGCCACGTCCGGATGGACCGCACCATCGGCGGGCTGCCGGTCCTCGGCGGCGACGTCGTCGTCCACGAGACCAAGGACGGCGCCTTCAAGGGCGCCAGCCTGACGCTCACCAGGAGCGCGA
This sequence comes from Kribbella jejuensis, assembly GCF_006715085.1. NCBI lineage: Bacteria > Bacillati > Actinomycetota > Actinomycetes > Propionibacteriales > Kribbellaceae > Kribbella > Kribbella jejuensis. Next base: position 1,051,222 of record NZ_VFMM01000003.1, read on the forward strand.
ACATCAGCCGTACGCCGAAACTCACGGCCGCCACCGCGACCACGAAGGCACTCACCAACGGTCTGAAGGCCGAAGGCAGGCCCAGCCTGGTGATCGAGGCCCGCAAGGGCGCGCCACGGCTGGCCTACCTGGTCACCACGGCCGGCACTCAGAAGGACGGTACGCCGAGCCGCATCACGACCACGATCGACGCCCTGACCGGCGCGAAGCTGATCAGCGAGCAGCACATCGAGACGGTCACCGGTGACGGCAAGAGCCTGTACTCCGGCACCGTCCCGCTGGAGACCAGCACGGCGACCGGCGGGTACACGCTGACCGACGCGACCCGCGGCGGCGGCTGGACCGGCGACGCGAACAACAAGACCGACTCGGTGCTGTGCCAGCTCTTCCAGCTCGGCTGCCCGGCGCCGACGAAGTTCACCGACGCCGACAACCACTGGGGCACCGGCACGACCGCCGACCGGGCAAGTGCGGCCGTCGACGCGCACTACGGCGCCGCGACGACGTACGACTACTACAAGTTCGTCCACGGCCGGAACGGGATCTTCGGCGACGGCAAGGGCGTCCCGAGCCGGGTGCACTACGGCTCCAACTACGTGAACGCGTTCTGGGACGGTAAGCAGATGACGTACGGCGACGGTGACAACGTCGCGGCCGGTCCGCTCGTCTCGCTGGACGTGGCCGGACACGAGATGTCCCACGGCGTCACCGAGCACACGGCGAACCTCACGTACTCCGGTGAGTCCGGCGGCCTGAACGAGGCCACCAGCGACATCCTCGGCACGATGGTCGAGTTCTACGCGAACAACACCTCGGACCCGGGTGACTACTACATCGGCGAGAAGATCATGAAGGACCGCCCGGCGCTGCGCTACATGGACAAGCCGAGCAGGGACGGCACCTCGCCCGACTGCTACTCGTCCGGCGTCGGGAACCTCGACGTGCACTACTCCTCCGGGATCGCCAACCACTTCGCGTACCTGCTCGCCGAGGGCACCGGCGCGAAGAACATCGGCGGTCTGCCGCACAACTCGCCGACCTGCAACGGCTCGACGCTCACCGGCATCGGGCACGACAAGCTCGGCAAGATCTGGTTCCGCGCGCTGACGACGTACATGACCAGCGGTACGACGTACGCCCAGGCCCGGACCGCGACGCTGAACGCGGCCACCGACCTCTACGGCGCGAACAGCGCGGAGAAGGCCGCCGTCGCGGCCGCCTGGTCCGCGGTAGCCGTCAACTAGCGGTCAACTGGCTGGACTTCGCCGGGTCCTGTCCCACTGGGGCGGGCAGGACCCGGCGAACAAGCGCTTTGTCCATTGCCAGCCGCAGGGTCCGGACCTACCGTCTCAGCTATGGGTGGGGACCCCGGGGGCGGGCCGCGGCTGCGTGCCGCACGGCCACTGCTGCTCGTCGTGGACGCTGACCCGGAGCGTCTGGAGCGGTGCGAGACGGAGCTGGATCGTGGCTTCGGCGCGGACTTCCGCGTTCGTGGCGAGCTGACGGCGGCGGCCGCGCTCGACTGCCTGCAGCGGGCACACGACTGGGAGCAGCGGGTGGCCGTCGTACTCGTCGACCACGCACTGCCCGCCGACCAACGGGCCGCCGTACTCGCGGCGTCGCGGACGCTGCACCCGGACGCGCGACGCGCGCTGCTGATCGAGTGGGGCGCCTGGGCCGACCGTACGACCGCCTCGGCCATCCTGTCGGCGATGTCGGTCGGCGACATCAACTACTACGTGCTGAAGCCGTGGATCGCGCATGACGAGTTGTTCCACCGGACCGTGGCCGAGTTCGTCCAGGAGTGGTCGCGGTACGAGGTCGCGAACCTGCGTGAGGTGGTCGTGATCGCGGCCGGCAACTCGGTGCGTGGTCAGGCGGTGCGCAGCCTGCTGGCCCGTAACGGGATCCCGAGCGCGTTCCGGGAGAGCGGCTCGGCGCTCGCGAACGACGTACTGGAGTTCATCGGCGAGCCGGATCCCGGGACCGGGGTGCTGGTCTGGATGCCGGCCGTCGGCGGCGCCGTCCTGCACGATCCGACCGACGCGGAGATCGCGGAGGCGTGGGGTGTGCCGACGACGCTGGAGTCCGACGACACGGCGTTCGACGTGCTCGTGATCGGTGCCGGGCCGGGTGGGCTCGCGGCGGCGGTGTACGGGTCGTCGGAGGGCCTGCGGACGCTCGTCGTGGAGCGGGAGTCGATCGGTGGGCAGGCGGGGACGAGCTCGCTGATCCGGAACTATCTGGGGTTCTCCCGTGGCATCCGCGGGTCGGAGCTGGCCCAGCGCGGGTACCAGCAGGCCTGGGTGTTCGGCGCGCACTTCGTGTTGATGCGGACCGTCGGCCAGTTGGAGTGGCGCGACGGCCGGTTCCACGCCGTCATCGAGGACGTGGGTGAGGTGACGGCGCGGGCCGTCGTGCTCGCGACCGGCGTCTCGTACCGGCGGCTCGACGTGCCGGCGCTCGAGCGGCTCGTCGGGAACGGCGTGTACTACGGCGCGAGCGTGTCGGAGGCGCACGGCCTGAAGGACCGGGACGCGTGCGTGGTCGGCGGCGGCAACTCGGCCGGCCAGGCGGTGCTGCACCTGGCCCGGTACTGCCGGCACGTGTTGCTGGTGATCCGCGGCGAGGACCTGTCGGCGAGCATGTCGCAGTACCTGATCGACGCGATCGATGCCGCGGGCAACGTCACCGTGCGGGCGTCCAGCGAGGTGGTCGACGGCGGCGGTGACGGCCGGCTGCAGCGGTTGACGCTGCGGGACCGCAAGACCGGCACCGAGGAGGACCTGCCCATCGACGGGCTGTTCGTGATGATCGGTGCCGTACCAGGGACCAGGTGGCTGCCCGCCGAGGTCGCGCGGGACAAGCTCGGCTTCGTCCTCACCGGCTCCGATGCCGGCGCCGATCCGCTCTGGCGGGAAGGCCGCCCGCCACAGCCGTACGAGACGACGCTGCCCGGCCTGTTCTCGGTCGGTGACGTCCGCTCCGGCTCCGTCAAACGGGTCGCGTCCGCGGTCGGCGAAGGGTCGGTGGTGGTGTCCCAGATCCACACCCACCTCAAGGTCGCACCGGATGCCTGAGCGGCGCTTCGTCTACACGCCCGCCATGGTCGGGCTGACCGCGCTGGTCCTGCTCGTCCCGATCGCGGGTCTGGTGTTGTTGCGGCAGGCGCCGGCTCTCGACGTGCACTGGGAACATCACCCGACACATTTCTGGCTGGTACTGCTCACGGCAGCGTTGGGCGCGGTACTGGCCTATCTCACCGGTGCCGCCGCGCTGCGGCGAGGTGACGCACGGGTGCTGTTCGTCTCGCTGGCCTTCCTTTCCGCGGCCGGATTCCTCGGACTGCACGCACTGGCAACCCCGAAGGTCCTCCTCGACACCCCGAACGCCGGCTTCACCCTCGCGACGCCGGTGGGCGTGGCGCTGGCGTCGGTGTTCGCCTTCCTGTCCAGCCTGACCGTCTCCGGCACCACCTGGGGGCGGCGAGCTCGTGACGGGCTGATCGTCGTGATGGCCTTGTGGGCGGTGGCTTCGGTACTGCGGCTGCCGCCGCTGCACGCGACGTCCGTCCCGGAAGTCGCCGAGGGCATCCTGCGAGGGCTCGCCGTACCCGCGGTAGTGCTGTACGGCGTCGCGGCGGCTCGCTACCTGCGGATCTGGTGGGAGCGCCCGTCGCTGATGGTGCTGTCGATGATCTCCGCGTTCGTGCTGCTCGGCGAGGCGATGGTCGCGCTGGTGTTCGCGCGGAACTGGGCGCTGTCGTGGTGGGAGTGGCACGTGCTGCTGCTGGCGGCGTTCGTCCTGGTCGTGGCCGGCGTACGGATCCAGTGGTACGAGGAACGGTTCGCGGATCTGTACCAGGCGGACACCGTCTCGGGGCGCCGGGAGCTGACGGTGCTGTTCGCCGATCTCCAAGGGTTCACCGCGTTCTCCGAGCAGCACGATCCGGCCGAGGTCACGGCGATGCTCAACACGTACTTCGAGGTCGTTGTCCCGCCCGTCGTCCGGCGGCACGGCGGCGAGGTCGACCGGATCATCGGGGACGCGCTGATGGTCACGTTCAACAAGCGCGGGGACCAGCCGGATCATGCGGCCCGGGCCGCCGCGGCCGGGCTCGCCCTGCAGGACGCCGCGACCGCCGTCCGGGACGCGCATCCCAACTGGCCGCAGTTCCGGGTCGGGATCAACAGCGGGATCGCATCGGTCAGCCTGCTCGGGACCGAAGGCGGGCGGACCCACACCGTCATCGGCGACACGGTGAACGTCGCCTCCCGGATCGAGGGAAAGGCGCCCGCTGGAGGGGTCGCCATCGGGACGGCCACGAAAGCGCTGCTGCCGCGGGCACGCACCGAGTCCCTCGGACTGGTGAGTCTGAAGGGGAAATCCGAGCCTGTCGAGGTGTACCGGTTGCTGGCGCTCGACGAGTGATCGCCCTCGCGCCCGGCCCGGACAGCGCCGCGTGCATGATCACCCGTGCCTTTGCGGTCCGTACCGGGTGTTCACGTGTTGGCCCTTGGAACGATCACGTGCCGGTGTGAGAATCCGGGCCATGTCTGCCCTGATCCGACCACCCCGCCGCCTGGGCGTCCTCGTGGTCACCTCGAGTCTCGTCCTCGCCGGCGCCGCCGCCTTGGTCGCCCGGCCTGCCGACGCCGCCTCCACCGACGTCCTCATCACCGAGGTGTACGGCGGTGGCGGCAACAGCGGAGCGCCGTACACCAACGACTTCATCGAGCTGACCAACAACAGCTCCGCCCCGGTCGACGTGAGCGGCTGGTCGGTCCAGTACGCATCCGCTGCCGGTACGTCGTGGCAGGTCACCAAGCTGACCGGCAGCATCGCGCCCGGCGCCGCGTACCTGATCCAGGAGAGCGGCGGCGCGAACGGGCAGCCGATGCCGGCGCCGAACGTGACCGGAACGATCCCGATGTCGGCCACCGCCGGCAAGGTCGCACTCGTCACCAACCAGACCGCGCTCGCCTGCGGCTCGGCCTGCCACGCCGACCCGGCGGTCCGCGACTACGTCGGCTTCGGTACGGCGAACGACTCCGAGACCGCGCCGGCACCGGGCCTGTCGAACACGACCTCGGCCGCCAGGTCGAACCCGAAGCAGGACACCGACAACAACAGCGCTGACTTCGCCGCGGGCAACCCGTCGCCTGGCACGCTGACCGGTGGACCCGCTGAGCCGCCGCTGGACGCGAAGATCCACGACATCCAGGGCGCCGCGCACCGCTCACCGCTGGAGGGCAAGCGGGTCACCGACGTCACCGGTGTGGTGACCGCGAAGAGCAGCAGCGGATTCTGGTTCCAGGACACCCAGCCGGACGCCGACCCGGCCACCAGCGAAGGCATCTTCGTCTTCACCAGCTCCGCGCCGACGGTTTCGGTCGGCGACGCGCTGAGCGTCGAAGGCACGGTCGCCGAGTTCCGCCCGGGCGGCTCCGGCGGTACGACGAACCTGACAACCACCGAGCTCACCAACGCGAAGATCACCGTGACCGGGACGGCCGCCGTACCGGCTCCGACGATCGTCGGCCCGGGCGGGCGAGTCCCGCCGTCGACCGTGATCGAGGACGACGCGAACGGTGACGTCGAGAAGACCAGCACCGCGTTCGACCCCGCCACCGACGGCATGGACTTCTGGGAGTCGCTCGAGGGCATGTGGATCGGCATCAACCAGCCCGAGGTCACCGGCCCGACCAGTTCGTTCCGCGAGCTGTCCGTCGTACCGGCCGGCTCCGGCGTACGCACGGTGCGCGGCGGGATCCTGCTGCAGAAGACCGACTCCAACCCCGAGCGGATCCTGCTGGACGACGTGCTGACGCCGGTCCCGGACGCGAAGACCGGCGACAAGCTGGCCGGGACCGTGACGGGTGTCGTCGACTACTCGTTCGGGAACTTCAAGTTCCTGCCGACCACCACGCCGACCGTGATCGACGGCGGCGTGCAGCGCGAGGTGACGAAGGCCTCGCTGCCCACGCAGCTGTCGGTGGCGACGTTCAACGTGGAGAACCTGGACCCGTCCGACGGCGACGCCAAGTTCGACGGGCTCGCGCAGGCCGTCGTGCACAATCTCGCGGCGCCGGACATCCTCGGGCTCGAGGAGGTCCAGGACAACGACGGCGCGATCAACTCCGGTACGACGGCCGCCGACAAGACGCTGAACATGCTTGTCGCGGCGATCGTGAAGGCGGGCGGACCGACGTACGCCTGGCGCGAGATCGACCCGGTGGACAACGCCGAGGGTGGTGAGCCGGGCGGCAACATCAGGGTCGCGTTCATGTACCGCACCGACAAGCCGCTGAAGTTCGTCGACACCCCGGGCGGCGGCTCGACGACCGCCACGACGATCGTCACCGACCCCGCGGGACGTCCGCACCTGAGCTCCTCGCCGGGGCGGGTCGACCCGGCCAACCCGGCCTGGGCCGCGACCCGGGTGCCGCTCGCCGGCGAGTTCAAGTGGCACGGGCAGACCGTGTTCGTGGTCGTGAACCACTTCAGCTCCAAGGGCGGCGACGACCCGCTGTGGGGCCGGTTCCAGCCGCCGGTGCAGTCCAGCGCCCCGAAGCGGCACGAGCAGGCCGCCGCGGTCCGTGGCTTCGTCGACCAGATCCTGGCCAAGGACAAGGGCGCGAACGTCGTCGTACTGGGTGACCTGAACGACTTCGACTGGTCGCAGACCGCGGACATCCTGGTCGGATCCGGCAACACCGCGCTGGTCGACCTGCCCCGGACGCTGCCGCTGCCGGAGCGGTACAGCTACGTGTTCGAGGGCAACAGCCAGATCCTGGACCAGATCCTGATCTCGCAGAACCTCCGCCCGACCGCGTCGTACGACGTCGTGCACATGAACGCGGAGTTCCCGGACCAGATCTCCGACCACGACCCACAGGTGGTGAAACTCACGCCGCTGCCGTCCTGGGTGCGCTAACCCCTGGCTAACCGCAGTGTTACGTCGGTCGCCCGGGCGGGGTTTTCGCGTCCGGGCGACCGATACTGGTGTGGTGACAGACGACACGAAGCAGTACGCCGTACAGAAGTCCGAGGCGGAGTGGAAGGCGCAGCTCTCCCCCGCCGAGTTCCACGTCCTGCGCCAGGCCGGTACCGAGCGGCCGTTCGTCGGCGAGTACACCGACACCAAGACGGTCGGCGTCTACAAGTGCCGCGCCTGCGACGCCGAACTCTTCCGCAGCGAGACCAAGTTCGACTCGCACTGCGGCTGGCCGTCGTTCTTCGCGCCGCTGGCCGAGGACCGCGTGGAGTACATCGAGGACTCGACCCTCGGCATGAAGCGCGTCGAGGTCCGCTGCGCCAACTGCGGTTCCCACCTCGGCCACGTCTTCGAAGGCGAGGGCTACGGCACCCCCACCGACCTCCGCTACTGCATCAACAGCATCAGCCTCACCCTCGCCCCGTTGTAGATTGGGTCGGCTGGTCGACTCTGGGGAAGGAAATCGGTGGCTGACGAGGTCCGTACACCGCGGGTTCTGGATGTCCTTTCGGCGGCGGAGCCGTGGGAGGTGCCCGCGGCCTGGGTGGAGCGGATTCGCGCGCAGCTGAAGGTCTGGGCGGCCGATCCCGACGCGTTGCGCCCGCTGCGCTCCGACGCCTTCCCGGACTTCGTCAAGGGCACACCGGCCGCCGTCTGGTTCACCCACCAGGTGGCGCCGCTGCTGACCGGCTGGATTCCGGTCCTGCACGGTGAGTACGCCGACCTGTCCGCCGAGCTGACCCACGACTTCTACCGGCCCTCCTCGCGCCTGGGTGGAAACGGGCACGTGATCTACGTGGCGCCGACCGACTGGCACCTGCAGGCGATCGCCGGAGCGCGCGGCTTCCGCGAGCTCGGGCGCAAGCACGCGCTGCTGGTGTCCCGCGACGTGGTCCGGCTGTTCGTCGACGCGCCACCGATGGCGGCCCGCGCCGAGGCGCTCGCGGCCGCGTTCGACCGGGTCGTCGCCGACCGCGAGGCGACCCATCTGCACATCACCGGCGAGTACGACGAGATCGCGAAGTACTGGCGGACCGACGCGCTCCGGCCCGGTGAGCGCGCCGTACTGCCCGAGCTGGCCGGCCCGACCGCCGCTCTGCGGTACTCGATCAACTCGATCCGCGACACGCACGCCCGGCTGCTGATGACGAGCCCGGACGAGTACGCCGGTGACTTCGCCCAGGTGCTGGCCGAGCTGATCCTGGCGTCGGGCCTGCGCGGCATCCCGCAGGCCGTGGCAAACATCCTCGGCGACGCGACCATCGACGTACACCACGCGCTCGAGGAGATCGCGCCGCGGTTCAACCTGCACACCTGGCACGGGCACGTCAACCAGTGGATGTCGCGTGCGATCCGGAGTGGGCAGTCACCACTCGCGCGGGCCTGGGGCGCCGCGGCCGCGCGGGTCGGCGTGCACCTGTCCGGCGTACTCAGTAAGCAGCCGTGGCCGGAGCCGGAGATCCCCGACCTGACCACGCTGTTCCGGATGCTCGACCGGGAGCGGTGGAGCGCCCTGGAGACGGCCGCCGCGGCCGAGCAGGACCACTCGCTCTCGGCCGCGTGGAGCAGCGTCAAGAAGGACGCCGAGGACGGGCAGACTCCGGCCAAGAGCAGCGGCGTGGACGTGAACGAGCCGCTGCCACCGAAGCCGGTCGACCTGACCGACAACCCGCTCGCCGAGCTCGACTCGCTGATCGGCCTGGAGTCGGTCAAGGACGCCGTCCGCAAGATGGTCGCCGAGGTGAAGACGAACCTGCGCCGCGCCGAGCTCGGTCTGCCCAGCCACGAGCGGGCCCGGCACATGGTGTTCGTCGGCAAGCCCGGTACGGCGAAGACCACGATCGCGCGGCTGCTCAGCCGGATCTACCACCAGCTGGGCGTGCTGGAGAAGGGCCATGTGGTCGAGGTCGACCGGTCCGACCTGGTCGGTGCCGCGGTCGGTTCGACCGCGCCGATGACCGCGGCCAAGTTCCGCGAGGCGCTCGGCGGTGTGCTGTTCATCGACGAGGCGTACAGCCTGACGCCGGAGAACACGCCCGGCGACTACGGCTTGGAAGCGGTCGCGACGATCCTGAAGATGATGGAGGACCACCGCAACGACTGCATCGTGATCGTCGCCGGGTACCACCGCGAGATGCAGCGCTTCATGGAGTCGAACACCGGTCTGCAGTCCCGGTTCCCGAAGCTGCTGTCGTTCAGCGAGTACGACACCGACCAGCTGGTCCAGATCTTCGAGCTGCAGGCCAGGCAGAAGGGCATGATCTACGGCGAGGAAGTGCTCGACAAGGTCCGGAGCGTGATCCCGCCCGCACCGCGTGGCCACAGCTTCGGCAACGGCCGCTTCATCCGCAACGTCCTCGAAGAGGCCGTCTCCAACCAGGCCACCCGCCTGTCCGCCCTCGACCCCCACAAACTCACCGAACGCGACCTCCGCGAACTCATCCCCGCCGACGTCCGCCCCCCAACCTCCATGCGCGCCGAGGACTACCTCCTGCAGAAGCCCGGCACCTGAGTCACCCAGGATTCCTGGATTACAGGATTCCTGGTATTGTGGAAGCATGGACACTCACATCGGTTTCGCGGCAGTGCAGCCGAAGAACGGGACGATCACAATCCCGGCACAGCTTCGGCGCCGGTTCGGGCTCGACAAGCCTGGTGCCCAGGTGGAGATCATCGTCCGCGACGGTGAGATCGTCCTGCTGCCCCACGTTGCGGTACCAGCCGAGCAGGCGTGGTTCTGGTCCGAACGGTGGCAGGCCAAGGAGCGAGAGGCCGACACGGACCTGGCCGCCGGTCGCGCGACCACGTTCGACACGGCCGAGGACTTCTTGGCACACCTGGAGCAGATCAACGCCGAGGCCGACGACGCCGACCGCACCTCAGGCGAGTAGACCGCCGGTCGATGAAGTACCGCACCGCGGGCACGTTCGATCGTGACCTTGCCCGCCTCCCCGGCGATCACCGGCAGATGTTCCTGAAGATTCTGAGCGAACACTTTCTGCCCGCCATCGCCGCCGGCAGTTTCACCGGTACGCCGCCGTGGCCCAAACGTCTCCGGATACATCAACTCGCAGGCGGCATCTACTCCATCACGTGGAGCTTCACCGGTCCTGACGGTCGGGCGACGTTTCATCTCGAGCGCACCGACGACGGCGAGACGATCCTCGTCTGGCGCCGTATCGGCACTCACGACATCTACGACCGGCCCTAGACGGGGGTCGCGAGGGCTACTGGGTTGCCGTCGGGGTCGGCGAGGTAGGCCTGGCGTTCGCCCCAGGGCATGGTGGCTGGTTCCTGGAGGATGGGGTGGCCGGCGGCGCGGAAGCGTTCGATTTCGGTCTCGACGTTGTCGACGTACACGAACAGTTCGAAGCGAGGCGCCGTGCCGACGGTGATGCCTAGCTGGGCCTCCGGCCAGTTGGCGTCGGACAGGCCCAGGGAGGACTCACCGCGCTCGAGGCCGACGTAGTGCGGCTCGCCCTCGAGCGGGAACTGGTACGTCGGCCGGTACCCGAGCAGGGTGTAGAACTCCACGGCCCGGCGTACGTCGGAGACGTACAGGACCGGGAACGCCTTAGACAAGGTTCGCGATCAGGTCGGCGACGTCGGTCCGCTTGCCCGTGTAGAACGGGATCTCCTCGCGGGTGTGCCGCCGCGCCGACGCCGCCCGCAGCTCACGCATCAGGTCGACGATCCGGTGCAGCTCGTCCGCCTCGAAGGCCAGCATCCACTCGTAGTCGCCGAGCGCGAACGCCGCGACCGTGTTCGCCCGTACGTCGGGGAAGGTGCGCGCCATCTGACCGTGCTCGGCGAGCATCGCGCGGCGCTCCTCGTCCGGCAGCAGGTACCACTCGTAGGACCGGACGAACGGGTACACGCAGACGTACGCGCGCGGCTCCTCGTCGGCCAGGAAAGCCGGGATGTGGCTCTTGTTGAACTCGGCCGGCCGGTGCAGCGCGAACTGCGACCAGACCGGGACCAGGTGCCGGCCCAGCCGCGACCGGCGGAGCGCGTGGTACGCCTGCTGCAGCGCGTCCGAGCTCGGCGCGTGCCACCAGATCATGAAGTCGGCGTCGGCCCGGAACCCCTCGACGTCGTAGATCCCGCGGATCACCACGTCGTCGGCCGCCAGCTTCCCGACCAGGTCGGTCAGCTCCGCGGTCAGCTCGTCCCTGTCCGCGTCCCCGAGGGGCGTCTCGACCTTGAACACCGACCACAAGGTGTAGCGGATGACGTTGTTCAGCTCACGGGCCTTCGGCTTACCAGTCACGACTTCATTGTCTCCAATGCGTCCAGGTGCTCCCGCACCCGGGTGGCCGCCTTGCCACCCGATGCCACGCACGCGGCGATCCCGACCCCCCGGTACGCCGCCCCGCAAACGGCCAGCCCCGGTACGCCGGCCACCGCCGCCTCGACCCGGTCCACCCGGTCCAGGTGGCCCACCGCGTACTGCGGGAGGCCGCCGCCCCACCGAGTCACCAGCGATCCGACGACACCGTCCAGCCCGATGGCCTTCCGCAGATCGGCGACCGCCAGCTGGACCAGCTCTTCGTCGGAGCGCTGCAGCACGTACTCCTCACCGAGCCGGCCGACCGAGGTCCGCAGGACCGCGAGGTCTCCCCCGGCTTCGGCGGACCAGGCCCATTTGGCATGCGAGTACGTCGCCGCCTTGATGGTCCTGTCCTCCACCGACGGCACGAGGAAGCCCGAGCCGGTCGCGCCCGCCGGCCAGTCGGCCTTGCGGACCGCGAGCGTGACGATCGCCATACTCGCGTACTCGATCGCGGCGAGTTCGGTCGTTGCCGCGGGCACCAGTTCGGCGAGCATCCGGGCGGCCGGCGCCGCGGGTACGGCGACCACGATCGCGTCGGCGGTCAGGTACGTCGGCGCGGGCACCGGCCCGGCCTCGAGCTCGAACCCCTCCGCGGTCCGCGCGATCCGCCGTACCGCGAGCTTGGTCCGGATCTTGACGCCGCGGGCGGTCAGGTCTTGTTCGAGGGCTGTGACGAGGCGGTTGATGCCGCCGACGACGCCAGCGAACACGGGCTGGCCGGCGCGCTTCTGGCCGAGTTCGCGGAGCTCGGCGGTGGCGGCGAGCAGGCTTGGCGCGGTGCGGAGCCTCGCGTACAGGTCGGGGACGGCGGCGGCGAGCGAGATCTCCTCGGCCTTCCCGGCGTACACCCCGCCGAGCAGGGGGTCGACCAGCTTGTCGGTGACCGCGGGCCCCATCCGTTCGGCGACGAAGCGGCCGATCGCTACGTCCTCGGTCAGCGCGGGCGCGGGCAGGTCCGACTCGTGGGCGACTTGTTCGGCGGCAGCCTCCCCGAGTACGTCGGTGGTCGCGGACGGATCGACCGGTACGCCCATCACGGTCGGGGGGATCGCCCGGATCCGGTCGCCGATCCACAGCCCGGCCGAGGTGGTTGCCGGATGCACCAGATCGTCGGCGAGGCCGACCGCCTTGATCAGCTCCACCGCCTCCGGGCGACGGGCCAGGACCGACTCGGCGCCGAGGTCGACCGGTACGCCTTCGAGGTCGGCTCCGGCCAGCTTCCCGCCGAGCCGCGGCGAACCCTCGAGGATCGTCACCTCCGGCGGGTTCGGACCGGTCACCAGCGCGTGCGCCGCCGCCAGCCCGCTGATCCCGCCACCGACCACCACGACCCGGCTCACCCGGCTCATAAGTCCTCCAGTACGTACTTCTTGCCCGGCCCGAGATCGGTGCTCGAGACGCCGACCTGCCGGAAACCCACCCGGGTGAGGACCGCCTGCGACGCCGGGTTCCGGTCCGAGGCGCCCGCCCGGAGTGAGGTCAGTCCGTAGCTGGGCGCCAGCTGGATGATCGCGCGCACCGCCGCCGTCGCGAGACCGCGGCCGGCCCACTTCTCGGCGATCCGGTAGCCCAATTCGGCCTGTCCGTCGACGAGGTCGATCAGATTCACCCGGCCGACGACCGCGCCGTCACCGTCGACCAGCACGTGGAACCGGCAGATGTCCGCCTCCTGCTCGGCGAGCTGCGCCGCGTGCCGGGTCGGGAAGTCCGCGAAGTACTCGTCGCCGCGGTCCCAGATCCACTTGGCGAAGTACTCCCGGTTCTCCAGTTCGAAGGCGAGTACGGCGTCCGCGTGGTCCGGGCGCAGCGGCTCCAGCGTCACGCCGTGATCAGGCAGGTACATGAGCGGAGTGCACATACTGGGTGATTCGGCGCAGCACGTCGGGGTCGGCGTCCGGCGGCACGCCGTGGCCGAGGTTGAAGATGTGGCCGGGTGCGGCCTTCCCCTCCGCGAGGATCCGGTCGATCTCGGGCTCGATCGCGTCCCACCCGGCGAACAGCAGCGCCGGGTCGAGGTTGCCCTGCACCGGCTTCGGCGTACCGATCCGGCGTACTGCCTCGTCCAGCGGGACGCGCCAGTCGACGCCGACCACGTCCGCGCCGGCCGCGCTCATCAGTCCCAGTAGCTCGCCCGTGTTCACGCCGAAATGCACCCGGGGTACGTCGTACTGCTTGATCGCCTCGAACACCCGCGCGGTGTGCGGCAGCACGAACCGCTCGTAGTCCCGCGGCGACAGCCCGCCCGCCCACGAGTCGAACAGCTGGATCGCCGACGCGCCGGCCTCCACCTGGACCGCCAGGTACGCGATCGCGACGTCGGCGAGCCGGTCCGCGAGCGCGTGCCACAGCTCCGGGTTGCCGTGCATCATCGCCTTGGTCTTCGCGAAGTCCTTGCTCGGACCGCCCTCGACCAGGTACGACGCGACCGTGAACGGGGCGCCCGCGAAGCCGATCAGCGGCGTACCGCCGAGCTCGGAGACGAGCTGCTGCACGGCCTCGGTCGTGTACGGGACGTCCGCCGGGGTGACCGGCCGGACTCGTCCGACCCCTTCCGCGTCCCGGATCGGGTCCGCCACCACCGGGCCGACGCCCGGCTTGATATCGATGTCGAAACCGGCCGACTTCAGCGGGGCCACGATGTCGGAGTAGAAGATCGCCGCGTCGACGCCGTAACGACGGACCGGCTGCAGCGTTATCTCGACGACGAGGTCCGGCCGGGTCAGGGACTCCAGCATCGAGACCCCCTCGCGGACCTTCCGGTATTCGGGCAGCGCCCGCCCGGCCTGCCGCATGAACCACACCGGCGTGTGCGGCGGACGCTCACCCCGAGCAGCAAGAAGATAGGCGGAACGGTCGAGCGAGGAGGGTAACGTCGGGGCCACGGACCGATGATCCCACCCGGTCCACTCCGGATCCGGCGCGGGGCCCTCCCGTACCGTGTCCTGCCGCAGGCGCCGCCATACACAGAGCTACCGGCGCGTCTAAGCAAGCGGCGGTGAGTAATCAGTCGTAGGCTGCCGACATGGGTGCCCGCAAGCAGGTCGACGCGCCACCCGCGGAGTTCGCCGAGGCAGTCTCGCAGTTACGGGGTGCCCGGTTCCGGCCCGAGGTTTTCGTCGAGGAGATGCCCGCACCGCAGCGGATCGCACCGCATGCGGCGGCGGTCAGCGCGGACGTGACGGTCGACGGTGACGATGTCGCCACCGGCCGCCTGGTCGTCCTCTACGATCCCGCGGGGAACGACGCCTGGCAGTCGACCTTCCGCTGTGTCGCGTACGTGCGTGCCGCCGTCGAACCGGAGATGGTGACCGACGCGCTGCTCGGCGGCGTGGGCTGGACCTGGCTGATGGAGGCGCTGGCCGACCGCGGCGCCGACTTCCTGGCGCCGAGCGGTACCGTGACCCGCGTGGTATCGGAGAGCTTCGGCGGCATGGCCGACGACGACGCGACCGCGGAGATCGAGATCCGCGCGTCGTGGAGTCCTGTGCCGGGACCCGGTGGCGTCGTGGACGTGACGCAGCACGCCGAGGCCTGGGGCGAGGTGCTGTGTACGGCGGCCGGCCTGCCGCCCGTTCCGCCGGGAGTGGTCGCGATGCCGACCCGTCGCGGTCAGCGGGGCCGATGAGCCCAGCCGACACCCAGCCGCCGGTACCAGTCGACCCGACGGCGCCGAACCAGGAAGGAAACCTCCCCCTGCTCGAGCTCCGGGACGGGCTCTCGGAGGTCGTCGACACCGATGCCGCGCTCGCGGACACGGTCGAGGCGTTCCGCTCCGGAACCGGCCCGGTGGCCGTCGACGCCGAGCGGGCGTCCGGTTACCGGTACTCGCACCGCGCGTACCTGGTCCAGTTGCGCCGCGAGGGTACCGGGTCCGCGCTCGTCGACCCGATCCCGTTCGGCGACCTGTCCGCGCTCGGTGACGCGATCGTCGACGCCGAGTGGATCATCCACGCCGCGAACCAGGACCTGGCCTGTCTGGCCGAGGTCGGGATGGTGCCGCGGCGGGTGTTCGACACCGAACTGGCCGGCCGCCTGCTCGGCTACCCGAAGGTCGGGCTCGCCTCGCTTGTCAGCGAAGTACTCGGCTACCGGATGCGCAAGGAGCACTCGGCGGCCGACTGGTCGACCCGGCCGCTGCCGGCGCCCTGGCTGGTGTACGCCGCGCTCGACGTCGAGATGCTGATCGAACTGCGGAACGCGATCGAGCAGGAGCTCCGCCAGGCCGGCAAGTGGGAGTGGGCCGAGCAGGAGTTCGCCGCGATCCTCGACGCCCCGCCGCGGGAGCCGAAGCCGGACCCGTGGCGCCGTACGTCGGGCATGCACCGGGTCCGGAACCGCCGCAGCCTGGCCGTGGTCCGCGCGCTGTGGGAGGCCCGCGACCAGATCGCGGCCGCAGCGGACATCTCCCCCGGCCGGATCCTGCCCGACGCCGCGATCGTCGAGGCCGCGTCGGCGATGCCGGCCGACCGCGACGCGCTGCAGAAACTGACCGCGTTCAAGGGTCGCGGCGCGCATCGGCACATGCGGACGTGGTGGGAGGCGGTCGACCACGCCCGCAAACTGCCCGAGTCCGAGCTCCCCAAGCAAGGACCGCGGTACGACGGCCCGCCGCCGGCCCGCGCCTGGGCCGACCGGGACCCGGACGCCGCCGCCCGGCTGTCGACCGCCCGGACCGCGGTCGCCGAGATCGCCGAGGCACACCGCCTGCCGACCGAGAACCTGCTCGCCCCCGACACCATCCGCCGGCTGGCCTGGTCCCCGCCACGCGAGGTGACCGTCGAGGTGATCACCAGGTTCCTCCGCGACCACCACGCCCGCCCCTGGCAGATAGCCCTCACCGCCGAGGTCCTCACCGACGCCATGACATCAGAGGCCCCGGCCAACCCCCTCGACTAACCCTTGTTCGGCCAGGAAGCCCTCACCTAGGGAGCGAAGCGGACAGATCTTGTCCGCTACTCGTCAGATCCTCGCGGATCTCACGGCGCAAGGTGAGCAGCGTCTGGAGGGCGCCGATCAGGATGACGGTGGCGATGACGGCGAAGATCTGGCGGTAGCTGAGCAGGCTGACGAGCAGGCTGCCGAGTGCGAGCGAGATGGCCTGGGGCGTCGAGATCAGCACCTCGACCGC